>NZ_JAAGOV010000032.1:0-324678 GCF_010500785.1 Salipiger sp. PrR003 | reverse complement strand
CGCGAGGTGAGCTTCGTCATCGAAGGCCCGCGCGCCGCCGAGCTGATGACCATCGGATGCGCCCGCGACATCGACGCCATCCCGGTCGGCTCCGCCCGCCGCACGCTCTTCGACGGCGCCACCGTGATCCTCTGGCGCGACGCCGAGACCCGCTTCCGCATCGACGTGTGGAACAGCTTCGCCCCGCACCTGCTCCACCTCTTGCAGGTCGGAGCACGCGAACTTGCCGCTGAAACTCTCTGACCTGAAGGGATAATCCCATGTTCAACAGACTGCCCAAGGGCGGCATTTCGGATGCCGCTATCGCCACCGCCGTCGCCGCGGAACTGACCCGTCAGCAAAGCCAGATCGAGCTCATCGCTTCGGAGAACATCGTCTCTGCGAACGTCCTGGCGGCGCAAGGCTCGGTGCTGACCAACAAGTACGCCGAAGGCTATCCCGGCAAGCGCTACTACGGCGGCTGCGAGCACGTGGATACGGTCGAGCAGATTGCCATCGACCGCCTCAAGCAGCTCTTCGGCGCGGAATACGTCAACGTCCAGCCGCACTCCGGCGCGCAGGCCAACCAGGCGGTGTTCCTCGCGCTGCTCGAGCCGGGCGACCGGATCATGGGGCTGTCGCTGGCCCATGGCGGCCACCTGACGCACGGCTCGCCGGTCACCATGTCGGGCAAATGGTTCGACGTGGTCTCTTACGAGGTCGATGCAGACAGCCACCTGATCGACATGGAGAAGGTGCGCGAAAAGGCGCTGGAGACCAGGCCCAAGCTGATCGTGGCGGGCGCCTCGGCCTATCCCCGCCGGATCGACTTCGAGGGCTTCCGCAAGATCGCCGACGAGGTCGGCGCCTACCTGATGGTCGACATGGCGCATTACGCCGGGCTGATCGCCGGCGGCACGTATCCGAACCCGGTGCCCCATGCCCATGTCGCGACCTCGACCACCCACAAGACCCTGCGCGGCCCGCGCGGCGGTGTCATCCTCACCAACGACGAGGCGCTGGCGAAGAAGCTCAACTCCGCCGTCTTCCCCGGCAACCAGGGCGGCCCGCTGATGCATGTGATCGCCGCCAAGGCGGTGGCCTTCGGCGAGGCGCTGCAGCCGGAATTTGCCGACTATGCCGGTCAGGTCATCGAGAACGCCAAGGCGCTGGCCGACGTGCTGATGGTCGGCGGGCTGGGCATCGTCTCGGGCGGCACCGACAGCCACATGGTGCTGGTCGACCTGCAGCCCAAGGGGGTGACCGGCAAGGCCGCCGAGATCGCGCTCGAGCGGGCAGGGCTGACCTGCAACAAGAACGCGATCCCCAATGATCCGCAGAAGCCCTTCGTGACCTCGGGCATCCGGCTCGGCACCTCGGCGGGCACCACGCGCGGCTTCCGCGAGGCCGAGTTCGAGCTGATCGGCGGGCTGATCCTGCGGGTCATCGACGCCTTGGCGCAGGACCCCGAGGGGAACGCCGAGGTCGAGGCCATGGTGCGGGCGGAAGTGCAGGCGCTCTGCGACGACTTCCCGATCTACGCGACCACGGCCTGATCGCAGGCAAAGGCTCCTGTCCCGCCCGCACGTTCGGGCGGGGCCAATGAACGCAACCTCAAGCGCCCGGGCCCGTTTCCGGGCCGATGCTCAAACAGAGTCCAACAGACATGTCCAAGATCATCCTCACCGTTGCCTGCCCCGTCCGCTCTGGCGTCGTGGCCGCGATCTCCACCTATCTCGCCGAGCGGGGCTGCAACATCCATGACAGCTCGCAGTTCTCGGACATCGAGAATGACCGTTTCTTCATGCGCCTCAGTTTCGTGTCGGAGCAGGGGGTGACGCAGGAGGCGCTGAGCGACGGCTTTACCGAGATCGCCGCACGGCTGGGGGCCGACTTCGCCTTCCACGACCCGTCGGAGAAGATGAAGGTGGTGATCATGGTCAGCCGCTTCGGACACTGCCTGAACGATCTGCTCTACCGTTGGCGGATCGGCGCGTTGCCGGTGGACATCGTGGCGGTCATCTCCAACCACATGGACTATCAGAAGGTGGTGGTGAACCATGACCTGCCGTTCCACTGCATCAAGGTGACCAAGCAGAACAAGCCCGAGGCCGAAGCCGCGATCCTGCGCGTGGTCGAGGATACGGGCGCGGATCTGATCATCCTCGCCCGCTACATGCAAATCCTGTCGGACGAGATGTGCCGCAAGATGTCGGGCCGTATCATCAACATCCACCACTCCTTCCTGCCCAGCTTCAAGGGCGCGAACCCTTACAAGCAGGCCTTCGAGCGCGGTGTGAAGCTGATCGGCGCAACCTCGCACTACGTGACCGCCGATCTCGACGAGGGGCCGATCATCGAGCAGGACACGATCCGCGTGACGCATGCCCAGAGCGCCGACGACTACGTCAGCCTGGGCCGCGACGTCGAGAGCCAGGTGCTCGCACGCGCCATTCACGCGCATATTCACCGCCGGGTCTTCCTCAATGGCGACAAGACCGTCGTCTTCCCGGCAAGCCCCGGGGAGCATGCATCGGAACGGATGGGCTGAGGTTCCGCCTCAGCCCCCCGCGCGACGTGAGGGGCGGCGGCGGGAGTCCACAGTTCATGTGTCCGCATGCCGGGCGTCTTGCAGCACGTCGAAAAGCCTGGCCGCTCACGTCGGTTTTGCAGTTTTCCTGCCCTGCGAACCCGCCTAGGTTCGGCGGCGACGGAGGGACCCGATGACCAAGCTGCTGAGCCTCAATGATTTCGAAGCCCCGGCGCGGCGGCGCCTGCCGCGGCCGCTGTTCGGCTATATTTCCGGTGGCACCGAGACCACCGCCGCGCGGGCCGACAATCGCGCGGTGTTTTCGGAGTACCGGCTGGTGCCCCGCGTGCTGCGCGGCGTCGAAGGGCGCAGCCTGATGCATCCTCTGTTCGGCCGCGAGTGGCAGGCGCCTTTCGGGATCGCCCCCATGGGAATCGCTGCGCTCATGGCGCTGGACGGAGATGTGGCGATGGCCCGGGCCGCGGCGGCCGAAGGTATTCCCTACATTCTCAGTGGCTCGTCGCTGACCCCGCTCGAGCGGGTGCGTGAGGCCAATCCGCAAGGCTGGTTCCAGGCCTATCTGCCCGGCGAAGACGACCGTATCCGCGCCCTGATCGAGCGGGTCCGCAAGGCGGGTCACGAGACGCTGGTGCTCACCGCGGACACCGCGGTGCTGGCCAACCGCGAGAACAACATTCGCTCCGGCTTCTCGACGCCTTTGAGGGTCACCCCAAGGCTGCTCTGGGACTTTGGTCTGCACCCCCGCTGGGTTTTCGGCACCTTCCTGCGCGGCCTGATGACGCGCGGAATGCCGCATTTCGAGAATTCCTTTGCCGAACGGGGCGCGCCGATCGTGTCGCAGCGCGCTGCACGTGACTTCGGACGCAAGGATCATCTGAACTGGCAGCACGTCGCGCGGATCCGCGATCTGTGGAAGGGGCGGCTGCTGATCAAGGGACTGCTCTCGCCGCTCGATGTGGCCGAGGCGCGCAAGCTCGGCTGCGACGGGGTCATCCTGTCCAATCACGGCGGGCGGCAGCTGGACTACGCGATCAGCGGCGTGCGTGCGCTATCGGTGGCCCGCGAGGAGGCGGGCAGCATGGCCCTCATGGTCGACGGCGGCATCCGGCGCGGCACCGACGTGGTCAAGGCGCTGGCTCTGGGCGCGGATTTCGTCTGGGTCGGGCGGCCGATGCTCTATGGCGCGGTCATCGCAGGCGAGGCCGGCGTGACCAAGGCCATCGGCATCCTGAAGCGGGAGTTGCACCGCGACATAGGGCTGCTGGGGCTCATGTCGCCAAGCGAGCTTTCCGGCGCCGTGCTGGCGCCAGCGCGACAAGCTCACTGACGACCCGGCCACGTCTGGCCGGGCAGGGTGGTGCGGTGGGCGGCGTTCTTTTCGGAATGATCCGCTAGCCCCCCTGTGGCGGCACAATGATCGCGGCGCGCGGCGAGACCCTGCGCGCGACAAGTCCAATGCGCCGCATCTTGCCGTCGGCCCGACCGACGATGGCGCATGCCGAGCGTCTCCGCCGTGCACCAAGGTTGCGCATATTCGAACGGGACTTGCCGCCGCTCTCTGCGGAGGGTGGTGTCCGGAATGCGCACAGGGGCCTGTCGGGGTCGGCGGTAAGAGTTTGGGTGCAGCGAGAATTGTGCTAGCAGCACTCGACCTGCCCTTGAAGCCTGTCACAGGCATCGCCACTTGCATCCGCAATGCGCCGGATGGTCGGCGTCGGAGCTCAACATGATCGAGACTTGGGGGGCGCTCCTCGCGGGGTTTCTGCTGCTGGTCGCTGGCGGCGACTTGCTGGTGCGGGGGGCGGTGCAGGCAGCGGGACGGCTGGGTGTCTCGCCGCTCGTCATCGGCCTCACGCTTGTCGGCTTCGGGACCTCGATGCCGGAGCTTGTGACGTCCGTGCAGGCCGGGCTCAGCGGTTCGCCCGGCATTGCCTATGGAAATATCGTCGGCTCCAACATCGCCAATATCCTGCTTATCGGCGGCATCTCGGCACTGATCTGCCCGGTCATCGTCGCAGAGGCGGCGCTCCGCCGTGACGCGGCGCTGATGCTCGGCGTGGCGGCGATTTTCGCGGCACTGGCCTTCGCGATGCCCATGGGCCGCCTTCTCGGCGCGATCTTTGTCGCGGGGCTGGCGGGCTATATCGTGCTGGTCATCCGGCAGGAGCGCACGACGGGGGAACACGGCGCGATCCACGACAAGAGCGCGGCATTGCTGCAGGCCGACCCGGGCCTTCGCCGTTCCTCGCGTCGCCCAGGGCTGATCCTGCCCCTGCTGCTCGCCCTTGCCGGGCTTGGCCTCGTGGTGCTTGGCGGCGCGCTGCTGGTTGAGGGAGCGGTTGCCCTGGCGCGTGCCTTCGGCATCGGGGAGACGGTGATCGGGCTGACCATTGTCGCCGTCGGGACCTCGATGCCGGAGCTTGTGACCTCGGTCATCGCGGCGCTGAAGCGGCAGGGGGACGTGGCCTTCGGCAATATCGTCGGCTCCAACATCTACAACATCCTCGGCATCGGGGGCATCACGGCGGTGATCGCCCCGAGCGCCGTGCCCGCTGAAATCGTCGGCTTCGATGCGCCGCTGATGGTGGGCGTGAGTGCCTTGCTCGTGCTTCTTGCCGCAACGGGGCGCCGCATCGACAGGTGGGAAGGTCTGGTGCTTCTCGCCGGGTACGGCGCCTATCTCTACCTGCTCTGGCCCTGAGCCCCTAGGTCTGCGGCGGCCAGAGAGCCCGTGCTGCCCGACCCGTCACCCCGTCGGCCCTGATGGTCGTAGCTCGGCCCAAGCGTCGGGTCGCCGGCAGGATGTCGTTGCGCGCCCGTGCAGCGGGACAGTCGCTCCTTCCGGAGCGGCCGTGTTTCCGCATCCCACCCGCGCGTGTCAAAGGCGCCGTCGCCGAGGAACTTGATGCCGGTGCTGTCCAGCAGCAGGTTCGCGAGACCCGGAGCGCGACGGGCAGAAAGCTGGATGGCAATCGTCTCTTGGCGATGGGAGAGCGCGCCCGCGCCCTCCCGCGTGGCGTGTCAGGCGCCGGGGTTCACTTCGCTCAGATCCACCGCGCGTCCCTCTATCATCGAGCGCTGCGCGGCGAGGCCCATGAGGACCGCCCACTTGCCATCCTGAAGCGAGACCTCGGGCGCGTTGCGCTCGCCGCGCACCAACTCGAGGAACCCGCGATGCTGGTAGAAGGTCGAGCCGTTGTGGTCCCCGGCCTCGAGGATCGTCGGATCGACGGGGATCTCGCGCACCTCGGGACCCTTCGGCTCGCGCGGCGAGACGATGACCTGCGGCACCGGCGGCGCGCCCAGATGCGCCGGCCAGAAGCGGCCCGGCCCCGGCACCAGCGCCTCGATCTTACCCTTGGGCCCGACCGCCGAGATCTCTTCCTGGTAGCGCGAGCCCTCGGCGAACATGCACAGCTCGAGCATGGCGCGCACGCCGCTCTCGAATTCGACCATCACGTAGCCATGGTCGAAGATGTCCGGCGTCTCGCCGGCGTAGGTCTCTTCAAGATGGTTGGCCGCCTGACCGCCCATCGCCATCACGCGCACAGGATCGGATTTCAACGTAAGCCGCATGAGGTCGAAGAAATGGCAGCACTTCTCGACAAAGGTGCCGCCGGTGTAGCGGTTGAAGCGGTTCCAGTCGCCGACCTTCTCGAGGAAGGGGAAGCGGTGCTCGCGGATGGTCAGCATCTTTACGCCGCCGGTGGCCGCCTCGGCCTCTTCCAGCAGTTTCGCGACGGGCGGCATGTAGCGGTATTCCATCGCCACCCAGACCGGCGCGGGGTAGCTTTCGGCAAAAGCGTCGATGGCAGCGGCATGGTCCGGATCAGTGAAGAGCGGCTTTTCCACCAGGACGGGCAGGGGGCGCTTGCCGGCGATGGCTTGCAGCTGCTCCACATGGCGGAAATTGGGGCTGGCGATGAGCAGGCAGTCGATCTCGGTCACCTCCAGCAGCGCCTCGATGCTGTCCACGAAACGCGCGTTTGGGGCGAACTGCCGGGCATGGGCGCGCATCTCGGCGTCGGGCTCGAAAATTGCGCCGACGGCGGTGTTTTCCAGCAGCGCGATGTTGCGCAGATGCTCCTGTCCCATCATGCCGCAGCCGATGATGCCGTAGGTGATGGTCCGGGTCTCGCTGCGCGCGAGGGTCTGGGTCGTCATAGGGAAATCCTCCTCCCTTCAGATGAGGCGCTGGACGTAAAGCGCCTTTTGCGTGTCATACCAGGTGCGCGAGAACTCGACCGCCTCGCTGCCCTGCGCCCAGGACAGGCGCTCGATGAAGGCGGTGGTGGTGCCGGGTTCCAGCGGAAAGGCCTCGGGGGCCCAGTCCGGGACCTGCCCGATCCCCACGCGGTCCTCGGCGCGGGTGATCCAGAGCTGCAGGGCGCGCTTGTAGGTCAGGTACAGCGAATCCTGCACCATCTCGCGCGGGACCTTGCCCGCGCCGCCGTCGAGCCAGATCTCCTCGACCGCGATGATGACGTCGTCGAGATAGCGTAGGCGGCGGAAGCGGGTGCCGTGGTCGGACGTGCCATAGGCAGGCTGCTGCGCATCCTTGGGCAGATAGTCGGCCGAAAGAATATCGGCAGTAGGCAAGCCGCCGCCGCCACGTGCGTGTTCGAGCCGGAACATCGAGTAGACCGAATCAACCTCGCCACTGGCCCGCACGTAGTTGCCGGAGCCCTGCCGGCGCTCCAGAAGCCCCTTTTTCTCTAGCTCCGACAGGGCTTTGCGCAAGGTCCGTACGGTTGTCCCATGCGCCTTCGCGAAGTCGCGCTCGGGCGGCAGCTTCTGGCCGTCGACCAGCCGGCCAGCGGCGATGTCGCGGATCACCAGCTCGCTGATCTGCATGTAGATCGGCAGCGCATCGGGCCGGTGAAGGGAATTCCTTTTTTTTTCCTGCATGTTTCCGCCTCCCCCTGCGGATGCTGCGAACGAAAAAATTGATACACCATTGATCTACATCAAGGACGCGGGTAGTGAAAGGGAAAGTTCGGAGGTTTTCAGGGAGGAAAACATGACGGTCGTACCCGTTACATCCGCCGATCTCGACGCGGTCGAGGTGGCCTGGTTCTCGGCGCTCTGCTCGGATGACTACCAGTTCCTCGGCGTGCCCGACGGCGACCTGCGCTCGTCGTGGGACCATTGCTCGGAAATCGTGAAGACCGCCGAGGCGCAGGGCTTCGGCAACATCCTGTGTCCTTCGTCCTATCAAGTGGGGCAGGACACGCTCAGCTTCGTGGCGGGCTGCGCGCCGATCACCAGCGCGATCAACCTTCTGGCTGCCGTGCGCTGCGGCGAGATGCAGCCGATCATGCTGGCGCGCACCATCGCGACGCTCGATCACATGCTGCAGGGGCGGCTGACGGTGAACATCATCTCGTCCGACTTCCCCGGCGAGAAGGCCGACAGCCAGTTCCGCTACCAGCGCTCGCGCGAGGTGGTCGAGATCCTCAAGCAGGCGTGGAACCGCGACGAGATCAACTACGAGGGCGAGGTCTACAACTTCACCGGCCTCACCACTGATCCCGCCAAGCCCTACCAGCAGGGCGGGCCGATGCTGTATTTCGGCGGCTATTCGCCCGCCGCGCTCGATCTTTGCGGTCAGCATTGCGACGTCTACCTGATGTGGCCGGAAAAGACCGAGGACATCGCGGACCGCATGAAAGCTGCCAATGCTGCCGCCGAGAAATACGGGCGGACGCTCGACTATGGCTTCCGAAGCCATGTCATCGTCCGCGACACCGAGGCCGAGGCCAAGGAGTACGCCCGCTATATCGCCAGCAAGCTCGACGACGAGCTGGGGCAGGCAATCCGCGAACGGGCGCTCGACGCGGGCAGCCTCGGCGTCAGCCACCAGGCGCGCAATCGCGAGCTTGCCGACCTCGAGGGCTATATCGAGCCCAACCTCTGGACCGGCATTGGCCGGGCGCGCTCGGGCTGCGGCGCGGCCATCGTCGGATCGACCGACCAGGTGCTGAGCAAGCTCGAGGAACTGCAGAAGATGGGCATCCGGGCCTTTGTCCTGTCGGGCTACCCGCACGTCGAGGAGGCCGAGCACTTCGGCTCGCGCGTGCTGCCGCAGCTCAAGACCTGCCAGCTCAACCAGGCCTGGGGCCGGGTCCCGCAAACCCTTCCGAAGACGCCGCTCGGCGCAGGAGATCGCCGCTGATGGATACTCGCAACGACTTCACCCTCGATCGCGTGAACATGGCCGAGGGGCTCAGCTTCTCGAGGCTGGTCTACGGCATGTGGCGCATCGGCGATGACACCGACACCTCGGTGGGTCACGTGCGCGCCAAGATCGACGCCTGCCTCGCGCAGGGGATCACCACGCTCGACCAGGCCGACATCTACGGCGAGTACACCGCCGAGGCGGTGCTGGGGCAGGCGTTCAAGGCCGACCCCGCGCTCCGCCAGAAGGTGGAAGTGGTCACTAAGTGCGATATCGTCGCGCCCTGCGGCAAATACGCCGATGTGGCCTGCAAGCATTACGACACCTCGAAGGCCCACATCGAGGCGTCGGTCGAAAGCTCGCTGCGCGATCTCGGCACCGATTATATCGACCTGCTGCTGATCCACCGCCCCGATCCGCTGATGGACCACGAGGAAACCGGCGCGGCGCTCGACGGGCTGGTGAAGGCGGGCAAGATCCGCGCCGCCGGCGTGTCGAACTTCCGGCCGTGGGATGTCGAGCTGCTGCAGAGCGCGATGGACACCAAGCTGGCCACCAACCAGATCGAGATCTCGCTGGCCCGCGTCGATCCCTTCACCGATGGCGATCTGGCGTTCCACCAGCGCCGCAAGGATCCGGTGATGGCTTGGTCGCCGCTTGGCGGCGGCAGCCTGATGACCGGCGAGAGCGAGCTGACCCGCCGCATGGACGCGATGGCCGGAGACTTCGGCGTCGACCGCGCGGCCATCGCCGTGGCCTTCCTTCTGCGTCATCCGGCGACGATCCTGCCGGTGCTGGGCACCAACTCGCTGGAGCGCATCGCGAAAATCTCGGACGCCCGCAAGGTCGCGCTGAGCCGCGTGCAGTGGTTCCAGCTCTACGAGGCGGCGCTCGGCCGCGAGGTGGCCTGATGCAGATGGCGCAGCCCCATAGCTTCGTGCCCGACCCGGGCAACGGGCGGGCGCTGCGCGATGCCTTCGGGCTTTTTGCCACGGGGGTGACCATCGTCACCGCCTGCGGCCCCGAGGGTTGCGCCGCGATCACCGCCAACAGCTTCTCGTCGGTCTCGATGGAGCCGCCGCTGGTGCTCTGGTCGCCGGCGCGCAGCTCCAGCCGCTTCGACCTGTTTGCCGGGGCCGAGCATTACGCCATCCACGTGCTCGCCGCCGACCAGCAGGATCTGGCGTGGGCCGTTGCCAAGGACGGCGCTGCGCTCATAGGCGCGGCGCTCGAGCAGAACGCAGACGGCGTGCCGGTGCTCGAGCGCTGCCTTGCGCGCTTCGACTGCCGCCGCCACGCCGTGCACGAGGCAGGCGATCACGCGATCGTCGTCGGCGAGGTCTTGCGCGCCACCATGCAACAGGGCGATCCGCTGGCTTTCTTCGCCGGGCGGGTCGCGCGGCTCGACATCAACTGACGGCACGCCGACGCCCTGGAGGAGGGCGCGGCATGACGGGGAGGAGAGAATGGTGCTACTCGACGGGCTGATCCGGCCCCTGTCCTGGGTCAACGACCACCTTCTGAAAGTCGGTCGCGGCATCGGTGTCGTGGCCATCGCGGTGATGGTGGCGGTGACCCTCGTGCAGGTGTTCTGCCGCTACGTGCTGGGCAACGCGCTGCCCTGGCCGGACGAGGCCGCGCGTTTCTGCATGCTTTGGATGACCGGGCTCATGGCGCCGACTGCCTTTCGCCGGGGTGGGTTCGTGGCGATCGACATCCTGCCTTCGCTCCTGCCGCGCCGCCCGGCGAGCCTGCTCAACCTCGTGTTGCTGACAGTCAGCCTGATGGTTCTGATCATCGCGCTGCAGATCGGCTGGAAGGAAGTCACCGGGCTCGGCGGGCGCTTCGCCTCGGCCTCGCTCTACATTCCCACGGCCTTTGATTTCAGCGAGTGGCACCGCGTGCCGCGCAGCTGGATGATGGCCTCGATCCTCGTGGGCATGGCGCTGCTGGTACTGGTCAACATCGAGCTGATCCTGCGCAACCTGGCCGAGCTCTGCTCGGGGCGGGCGCTGGACATTGTGCCTCAGGCGAACACGCAGGGAGCCGAATGACATGCTGATCTGGTTCCTTCCGCTCTTCCTCGTCTTCCTGATGATCGGCTTGCCGGTATTCTTCGGCCTGCTCGCCGCGCCGGGCATCCTGCTGTTCCTCAACGGGCAGGAGCGCGATCTGACGCTGCTCTACCGCAACCTCTACAACGGCATGGACAGCTTCCCGCTGATGGCGATCCCCTTCTTCATGCTGGCGGGCGAGATCATGAACCGTGGCGGCATCACGCACCGCCTCGTGGAATTCAGCCAGGCCTTCATGGGGCATCTGCGCGGCGGGCTGGCGCATGTGAACGTGATGTCCTCGATGCTCTTTGCCGGGCTCTCGGGCTCGGCGGTGGCAGACACATCGGCGCTCGGCTCGATGCTGATCCCGGCGATGGAGAAGCAGGGCTACACCCGCCGCTTTGCCGCCGCGATCACCGCTGCAAGCTCGGTGATCGGGCCGATCATCCCGCCCTCGGGGATCATGATCATCTACGCCTATGTCATGGGCGAGAGCGTCGCCGCGCTCTTCCTTGCCGGGCTGGTGCCCGGGGTGCTGGTCGGCGTCGGGCTGATGCTGCTCATCAAGGTCATGGCCAACCGCTACGACTTCCCCGTCGCCTCGCGCAAATACAGCTGGGGCGAACGCGGGCAAGCGAGCCTCAAGGCCTTCTTCCCGCTGCTGACGCCGGTCATCATCCTCGGCGGCATCCTCGCGGGCGTCTTCACCCCGACCGAGGCGGCGGCGGTGGCGGTGTTCTACGCGCTCTTCATCAGCCTCTTCGTGCTGAAGACGCTGCGCTTTGCCGAGCTGCCCGATGTGCTGGGCCGGGCCGGGCTGACCTCGGCGGTGGTGCTGCTGCTGGTCGGTGCGGCGATGTCGTTCAAGACCGTGGTGTCGCTCTCGCACGCGCCGCAGCAGATGGCCGACTTCATCCTGTCGCTGACAGAGAACCCGCTGCTGCTGCTGTTCCTGATCAACCTGCTGCTCTTTGCGGTGGGCATGTTCCTCGATGCGGGGCCAGCGATCATCATCCTTGGCCCGATCCTCGGCCCGGTGTTCACCGGCATGGGCGTCGACTCGGTGCATTTCGCCATCATCATGTGCGTGAACCTGACCGTGGGGCTGGCGACGCCGCCCATGGGGCTGGTGCTCTTCGTTGCCTCGGCCGTGTCGGGCGAGCGGGTGACGACCATTGCCCGCGCCATTCTGCCATTCCTCGCGGTCGAGATCGCGGTGATCTTCCTGATCACCTATTTCCCCGCGATTTCCATGACGATCCCGCGACTGACCGGGTTCGCGAATTAAGAAAATCCAGAGCTATCAGGGAGGATAACATGCTCAGGAAGACCCTTACGCTGGCGGCATCGCTGGCCCTTACCACGGCCCTCGCCATTCCGGCGATGGCGCAGGATTACACCATCCGTGCGGTCGCCAACTCGAACGAGAACGACGAGGATTACGACGGCCTGCAGGTCTTCAAGTCCTACGTCGAGAGCGCCTCGAACGGCGCCATCGGGGTCGAGATCTACATGGGCACGCAGCTCTGCTCGAACGGGGCGGAATGCCTGCAGGGCGTCGCCGATGGCTCGATCGACGTCTACATCTCGACCTCCGGCGGCGCGGCGGGGCTGTTCCCCTACGTGCAGGTGCTCGATCTGCCCTACCTGATGCAGGACGACCGGGTCGCCGAGAAGGTGCTTTCTGGCGATTTCACCCGCACCATGCGCTCGATGGCGCTGGAGGACTCGGGCGGCATGATCCGCCTGATGACCATCGGCAACACCGGAGGCTGGCGCAACTTCGCCAACACCAAGCAGCGCGTGCAGACGCCCGGGGATCTCAAGGGCATGAAGATCCGGACCGTGGTCGCCGACCTGCCGCAGGAACTGGTGCGCGCGCTGGATGCCGCGCCGACGCCGATCCCCTGGCCCGAGCTCTTCACCTCGCTGCAGACCGGCGTGGTCGAGGGCACGAAGAACGGCATCACCGACATCATGTCGATGAAGTTCCCCGAGGCCGGGCTGCAATATGTCACGCTCGACGGCCACGCCTACATGGGCGCGCTCTGGTGGATGTCGAACGAGAAATTCCTGGCCCTGCCCGAGGACATGCGCCGCGTGGTGGTCGACGGGTTCTACCAGCTCCAGCAGGCGACCTTCGCGTCGCCCAAGCGCAAGTCGATTCCGGCCTACAAGGAATTCACCGACGGCGGCGGCGATCTCTACGTGCCGACGCCCGAAGAGAAGCAAGCCTTCGCCGAGGCCGCGCAGCCGGTCTACGAGTGGTTCACTGCAAACGTCGAGGGCGGGGAGGAGATCTTCAACGCCATGCAGGCGGCGGTGCAGACCGCGACGGAAGAGCTTGACGCCGAGCGCGCCAGCGACATCCAGTAAACCCTTGCGGGCGCGTCCTTTTCAAGGGGCGCGCCCGCCGCGGCACGGGCCTCCGGGCCCGGCCCAAGACAAATCCAGAGCACACCGAGGACAGGACATGAGCGCCCTTACCGCCACCCTTTCGGACCCCCGTCGCATCATCGCACGGGCCAAGGCCCTCGCGCCCGGCACGGCGCTGGCGATCGTGCTGGCGATGGCGGCGCAGTTCCTGTCGAACCACTACGGCGCGCCGGTCATGCTCATGGCGATCCTGCTCGGCATCCCGTTCCATTTCCTGTCCGAGCATGAAAACACCGGTCCCGGCATCACCTTCGCCGCGAAGGGGCTGCTGCGGATCGGTGTGGCACTGCTCGGACTGCGGGTCTCGCTCGACATGGTGCGGCAGATCGGCTGGGGCTTCGTGCTGATCATCGCGCTCTGCGTGGCGGTGACCATCCTCGCCTCGATCCTGTTGTCGCGCTTTGTCGGCAAGGACCGCGCCTTCGGCTTTCTGACTGGCGGCTCGGTGGCGATCTGCGGCGCCTCGGCGGCGATGGCGATCTCGTCGATCCTCCCGCAGCGCGAGACCGCAGAGCGGGATCTCTCGTTCACCGTGATCTCGGTCACCGCCTTTTCCACGGTGGCGATGATCGTCTACCCTATCCTTGCCGAGGCGCTGGGGCTCGACCAGCACCTGACCGGCCTTTTCCTCGGCGGCACGATCCACGACGTGGCGCAGGTGGTGGGAGCGGGCTACTCGGTTTCGGACGAGACCGGCGACATTGCCACGGTGGTCAAGCTGATCCGCGTGACCATGCTGGCCCCGGTGGTGCTGATCGGCGCGCTGGCCATGCGCCGCCACGTGCCCGCGACCGAGGCACGCCCGCCGCTGCTGCCAGCCTTCGTCGCGGCCTTTCTCGTGCTGGCGGCGCTCAATTCCTTCCACCTCGTCCCCGAGGCGGTGATCGCCCCCGCCTCGACCCTGTCGCGCGCGTTGCTGGTGACCGCCGTGGCCGCGGTTGGCATGAAGACCTCGCTGGCCAAGCTCGCCGACGTGGGCGGCACGGCAATCGCCATGCTGGCGGTGCAGACCGCGGCGCTCGCGGCGCTGGTGCTGATTCCGCTCATGCTCGGGCTGGTCTGAGCGGGACCGCTTGAGTTGGAGCGGGGGGCGGCCTGACGTCCTTCGGTCAGCCGGCTCTACGCCGCGCGGCGTGGGGCCGAATGTCGCAGACGATCCGCCTCCCGGTCCTGTCGGAGGGCATGGCGTTTTCGCCCGCATCGAGCGCGCGGCTGAGGGTGGGGGGAGTTCCTCCATAGGCGCCATCGGCGACGATCAGCTCTCGACCATGGGCAGCGAGAGGGGCATTCTGCCGCGGTTTGCACATCCTCGCGGGACTTTACGCCTGGGCGGTCACCGAGGTCCGGGCTGAGCGGCGCGTGTGCCAGCCGGTCCCGAAGCGCGCCAGTCGCCAGCGCCCTGTGCCGCTGCCCGAGTTCTGCCTGCGCTTGGCTTGACGGTGCCGCTCCTGCCGATCAGATGGCCGCGCTTCGTTTTCACGAATAGACTGATCCCAAACGGTATCGCGAGGCTCGCCATCGAAAACCCCACACGCCTTCTCGCCCGGCTTCGCTTTCGCCAGGTCCGCTGCTTTCTCGAAGTCGCGCAGCGCGGCAGCTTCATGGCTGCCGCAGATGTGCTGGGGCTGACCCAGCCTGCCGTCTCGCGCTCGATCCGCGAGCTCGAGACAACGCTTGATGTCACGCTCTTCGACCGCTCGCAGCGCGGCGCTGTGCTGACAGTGCATGGCCGCAAGCTCTTCGATGCCGCAGAGGCCGCCATGGCGCTGCTGACCGAGGGGCTGCAGGCGACACAGGGCATGGGCGGCAGCCGCGAACTCTTGCGCATCGGCGCGCTGCCCAACGTCTGCGGGCTGACGCTTCCGGGGATCGTCGATGATTTCCAGCAGCTCTACCCGCACACCACGGTGCGCGTCGTCTCGGGCTCCAACTCGGAGCTGCTGGCGCGGCTGCGGCAAGGGGCGCTCGACGTGGTGATCGGGCGGCTGTCGGATTCCACCGCCATGCACGGGTTGAGCTTCCAGCATCTTTACGACGAGTCGATCGTCTTCGCGGTGGGCAGCGCGCATCCGCTCGCGCAGCCCGGGGCGCGGGTCGATCTGGGCACGCTGCTGGAAGAGCCCATGCTGGCGCCAATCCCCGGCACGATCATCCGGCAGGAGCTGGAGCGCTTTTTGGTCAAGAGCGGCTTTGTCGCCCCCGACTTCGCCATCGAGTCCATCGACGCGGGGTTCAACATCAAGACCATCCGCGCCGCGACCCACGTGGTGGTGACGGTCGAGGCGCTTGTCGCGGACGCCAGCGCCGCGGGCGAGGTGGTGATCCTGCCGATCTCGGACGAGACGCTGAAGGGGCCGGTCGGGCTGACGACGGTGCCGGGCACGCAGGAGGGTCCGGCGCTGCGGACCTTGCTGACCATGGTCCGCGAGCGCCTCTCCCGCGCACCCATTCATACCGAAATTGGTATGTAACGGGCCGAGAAGGAATAGGTCATTCCCTCACGCATGATATAGTCTCGGGCCGCAGAGGAGAAATCCGAACCGGAGGAGAGCGGATGTTCAAGACCCTGAAATTCATGACCGTGGCAGCGATGCTTGCGGGCGCCAGCCTGCCCGTCAGCGCCGAGACGCTGGGTATCGAGGGCGGCGGCAGCGCCTCGCTCACCGGCATTGTGCCGCAAACCTGGGCGCAGTTCACCACGGACGCGGGCTATGATCTGCAGGTTTCGCTCGGTCAGGTGCTGACCCGCTCGGTGATGAAAGTTGGCGCCGGCCAGCTCGATCTGGCCGTGGTTCCGCCACCTGCCTATGGCGCGATGAAGCGCGGCGTTGGCCCCTACGAGAAGACCGCCGAGCAGGCGCAGGCCTTCGCCGGCAACATGCGCATGCTGTTCACCTTCCCGGGCGGCTCGTTCCACCCAATCGTCTGGGCCGACAGCGGCATCGAGAGCTGGGACGACATCAAGGGCAAGCGCGTCTACGTTGGCCCGCCCGCCGGCGCCGCCGCCAACCAGGCCCGCGGCATGGTGCGCGAGGCCACGGGCGGCTTCGAGGATGGCGGCGACTATGAAGGCATCCGCCTGCCGTGGGAAGCCTCGAGCCAGGCCTTTCAGGACGGGCAGTTCGACATGTTCATCATGTCCGCCGCCGTCGGCCAGCAATCGGTGCAAGAGCTGAGCCTGCAGCGCGAGATCCGAGTGCTCGGCGTGCCGGACGAGGTGGTCGCCAGCGACGGTTGGGCCGACTATCTCGCCGATCAGGCGGTGCGCACCGATGTCGTGCCGGCCGGCACCTACCAGGGCCAGGTGAATGGCGATGCCGACCAGAACATCATGGTGACGGTGATGATGATGGGCGCCAACAAGGACCTCTCGGACGAGGCGGCCTATGCGCTCACCAAGTCGTTCTTCGACAACCTCGACGCCATGAAGTCGTCCAACGCCTTGCTTGCGCGGCTGAACACCGACGAGCCCTCTGCCGGTGCCAACATGCCGCTGCACCCGGGCGCGGCGCGCTACTACGAGGAACAGGGCATCACCATCCCGGACGCGCTCAAGCCCGAATGACCCGCCCCCCCGGCGGACCGCCGGACCAGTTGAACCTTCCCCGGCCTGCGCAAGGGCCGGGGCACCGCCGAACCCCGGCGTAGGGCCCGCACCGGGCCAGGAGGACACCTCATGACAGTTTCGATCGCACGCAGGGTGAAGACCTTGCACTGGGCAGGTCTTGCCGTTGGACTTGTCATCGCCCTTGCCGGGCTTGCCAATGTGCTGCCAACCTACGGCGTGTTGCCGCGCGTCGGTCCGTTCGAGCTCGACTGGTTCCGGCCGTTGTTCTACTGGCTCTGCTTCCTCAGCTTCCTGATCTGGGACGCGCTGCGCCTGACCCGCGAGGAAAAGCTCACCGTCTTCCACCTGATCGGCTACGCCGTCGCGCTTGGGCTGATAAGCTGGGTGTCCTGGGACTACTACCAGGTTTCGATGGTGCTCAAGGACAGCTTCATGTTCTTCTCGGCGCGCGAGGCCTGGATGGCGGCGATCCCCGCCGTGCTGTCGATCGTCGCCTGCTGGCGGCTCTGGGGCGCGCCCATCGCCATCCTCGGTGCCGTGGTCTTTGCCTATCTCGCCACCGGCCCCTACTGGCCGGGGGTGTTCCAGACCATCGTCGGCGACATGAACGAGTTCATCGCCCAGAACACCTGGTACGACGCCAGCCAGGGTATCCTGGGCAACATCATGGGCATCGTGCTGTCGACCGTGCTGCCCTTCATCATCCTCGGCGCCGTGCTCGAAGGCTGCGGCGCGGGCGGCTCGATGATCCGCATCTCCTTCCACCTGATGCGCCGCTTTCGCGGCGGACCGGCCTACGCGGCGATCTCCGCCTCGGCGCTTTTCGGCACGGTCTCGGGCAGCGCCGTGGCCAACGTCGTGGGCACCGGGGTGGTCACCATCCCGATGATCCGCCGGCGCGGCTTTTCCGGCAACTTCGCCGGCGCGGTCGAGGCCGCAGCCTCCACCGGCGGGCAGATCCTGCCCCCCATCATGGGCGCCGCCGCGCTGGTCATGGCCGATATCGTCGGCGTCAGCTACCTCGCGGTGATCCTCGCCGTGCTGATCCCCGCCATCGCCTATTACGTCAGCCTCTTCCTCGCGGTCTTCTTCGAGGCCGAGAAGCTCGGCATCACCGCGCGCGAGGAAGACGAGGCCATCGAGCCGCCGACCGGGCAGGACTGGATCAACCTCGCGCTGGTCTTCGGGCCGATCGCTCTGATCGTCTGGCTGCTGGTCTCGGGCCTGTCGCCGGCCGGGGCCTCCATCGCGGCGATCTTCCTGCTGATCCCGATGAGCTTCATCAACCCCGAGATCCGCCGCGCGCCGTGGAGGCTGATCGAAGCATTGGCCGAGGGCGGCAAGACCGTCGCGCAGCTGGCCATCGCGATCGCCATGGTGGGCATCGTCGTTTCGACCCTGAATGCCACCGGCATTCCGACGAAGTTCGCCGTGCTGCTGGCCAATGCCGCGAGCAGCTCGCTGATGGCCGCGCTGCTGATCGCCGCCGCCGGCTGCATCGTGCTGGGCATGGGGATGCCGACGCTTCCGGCCTATATCGCCATCGTCGCCGTGATGGGGCCCACGCTCACCGGCTTCGGCGTCGAGCTGCTGACCGCGCATATGTTCGTCTTCTTCTTCGGCGTCGCCTCGGTGATCACCCCGCCGGTGGCCATCGCGGCCTATGCGGCGGCCTCGATCTCGAAGGGCAAGCCCATCGGCACGGCGGTCGAGGCGACGCGGATCGGCGCGATGATCTTCCTCGTGCCCTTCGCCTTCGTCTACAACCCGGCGCTGCTGCTGGGCACCGAGGCTGCGGCCAGCGCCTCGCTTGGCTTCGTCGCCTTCTCTCTGCTGACGCTGGCGGTCTCGCTCTACCTCGCCTCGAGCGCGCTCATCGGCTTTGACAAGCAGCGCTTGCCGCTCTGGGAGCGCCTGCTGCGCCTTGCGTGCGCCTTCACCCTCCTGTCGCCCTTCGTGCTTGCCGGCACCGCCGCGCTGGCCCTGGGCGTTGTGCTCGCCGTCTGGCGCCGCACCGCGAAACTTCAACCCGCCGAGGCAATCTGATGTCCGACCGCCCGAGCTTCATCCTGTTCATCACGGACCAGCACCGCGCCGATTTCCTCGGCTGCTACGGTCACCCGATCGTGCGCACGCCGAACATCGACGCAATGGCGGCCCGCGGCACCGCCTTCGACCGCTTCTACGTGGCGAGCCCCGTCTGCATGCCCAACCGCGCCAGCCTGATGACGGGACGCATGCCCTCGGGCCACGGTGTGCGCTTCAACGGCATCCCGCTGTCGCAGCGCAACGTGACCTTTGTCGAGCTGCTGCGCGACGCGGGCTATGACACGGCGCTGATCGGCAAGAGCCACCTGCAGACGTTCACCGGGATTCCGCCGGTGCAGACGCCGCCCGAAGCGCGGCCCGGCTACCACAAGGCCAACGGCGCCCTGCGCGAGGCGGTGCGCAACGATTTCGCCACGCCGGTCTACCACGTCGAGGAGCCGGATTTCTGGTCGGGCGAAATGCCTGCGGTGCCGGTGCCCTTTTACGGCTTCAACCACGTCGAACTGGTCACCGGCCACGGCGACCACGTCGGTGGCGACTACACCCGCTGGGCGCTCGAGCGCGATCCCGAGCTGGGGTCCAAGATGGGGGCCAAGAACCAGTTGCCGCACGACTACACCTGCCCGCAGGCGGTGCGCACGGCGATCCCGGCCGAGCTCTATTCCACCTCCTACATCGCCGAGCGTGCCTGCGCCTGGCTCGAAGAGCGCCGCGACAGCGAAAAGCCGTTCTTCCTGATGGTGAGCTGGCCCGACCCGCACCACCCGTTCAACCCGCCGGGCGACTATTGGGACATGTACAAGCCCGAGGACATGCCGGTGCCCATTGCCTTCACCTCGAACGACTGGACGCCACCGCCACATGTGGCAGGCGTGCTGGGCGCGCGCGAGGACGGCAAGGCCAATCTTCAGGGAATGAACGCCATAGGCTGCTCGGCGCGCGAGGCGCAGGAGGCGCAGGCGCTGACCTGCGGCATGATCACGATGATCGACGACGCGGTGGGCCGGGTGCAGGGCGCGCTTGCGACCAGCGGGCGCGGCGATGAGACCGTCACCATCTTCACCTCGGACCACGGCGATCACCTCGGCGATCATCGCCTGCTCTTCAAGGGGTCCGAGCAATACGAGCAGATCACCCGCGTGCCGTTCATCTGGGCCGACCCACAGCGCGATCAGAGCGCGCGCAGTGACAGGCTCGGCCAGACGCTCGACATCGGGGCCACCATCCTTGAGCGGGCCAAGATCGAGCAGGCCTGGGGCATGCAGGGGCGCGATCTGATGTCCGAGGCGAGCGCCCCCGAGGGCGTGCTGATCCAATACGCGCACCAGGCAAAGATGGACGGGCTTGGGGTCTGCCCCAACGTGCACAGCCTGCGCGACGCGCGCTACCGGCTCTCGGTCTTCCAGGGGCTGGGCTGGGGCGAGCTCTACGATCTCGAGGCCGACCCGGGCGAGCTGCGCAATCTCTGGGATGCGCCGGAGGCGGCGTTGGTGAAGGCGCGGCTTCTCGAGCAGCTGCTGCAGGCCGAGCTGGCGCATACCGAAACCGCGCCCGCGCCGATCGCCCGCGCCTGATCCGATGGTGGACGCACGCACCTCGCCGCGCGCCCTGCGGGCGCGCGTCTCCGCTTTGGTTCCAGATTGGATCGGGCTGACCTCCCGCCACACGTTGCGCGCCGACCTCATGGCGGGGCTCACCGGCGCGACGCTTGTGCTGCCGCAGGGCGTGGCCTTTGCCGCCATCGCCGGGCTGCCGGCGGAATACGGCTTTTACACCGCGATGGTCTCGACCCTGACCGCGGCATTGCTCGGCTCAAGCTGGCAGGCGGTCTCGGGGCCCACCACCGCGCTGTCGATCATGCTCTTCGCGACGCTCTCTGGAAGTTACGTGCCGGGTTCGCCCGAGTATATCACCGCCGCGATCACCCTGTGCCTGATGATAGGGCTCATCCAGCTTGCGTTTGCCCTCGCGCGGCTCGGCGCGCTGGTGGATTTCGTCTCGCATTCGGTGATGACCGGTTTCGTCACCGGCGCCGCGATCCTCATTGCGCTGAGCCAGATCCGCCATGTGCTGGGCGTGGCTTTGCCCTCGACCAGCGATCTCGGCGCCTTTCTCTCGGCCATCCCCGAGGGCGCGCTTGCGGCCGACTGGCGCGCGCTGGCGATCTCCGGCGCGGCCTTCGGCATCGGGCTCGCGATCAAGCTCTGGCGGCCACTCTGGCCCAACTACCTCGCTGCGCTGATGCTCGCCACCGGCCTCAGCCTGCTGCTCGGCGGCGCCGAGGCGGGCATCGCCACCATCGGCCCGCTGGGAGAGATCGTGCCCAGCATGGCCTTGCCCGACCTCTCGCTCGGCGATCTGCGCGAGTTCGGCGGCGGGGCCATGGCCATCGCCATCGTCGGCCTGCTCGAGGCGCTCTCGGTCTCTCGCGCGCTGGCCCTGCGGTCGGGGCAGATGATCGACGGCAACCGCGAGTTCTTCGCCCAGGGCGTATCCAACGTCATCGGCAGCTTGTTCCGCTGCTACCCCAGCTCGGCATCGTTCACCCGCTCGGGCATCAACTACGACGCCGGCGCGCGCACGCCGCTCTCCGCGATCTTCTCCTCGGCCTTTCTCTTCGGGATCCTGCTGCTGGTCGCCCCGGCCTTTGCGGTGGTGCCAATCCCCGGCATCGCCGGGGTGATCATGCTGGTGGCCTGGCGGCTGATCGACTTCCGCGAGATCCGCCACCTTGTTTCCTCCTCCTCGACCGAGACGATCATCGCGGGGGTGACCTTCGTCACCGTGCTGCTGATCGATCTGGAAACAGCGATCTACGTCGGCGTGCTGTTGTCGCTCGGCTTCTTCCTGCGCGGCGCGGCCCGGCCCTTCCTCGGGCAGGGGGCGCCGGATCCGTCAACCCCGGGGCGCGTCTTCAAACACGCCGCGCCCAATGGCCTGCAGGAATGCCCGCAGCTGATGGTCTGCCGTCTCGACGGGCCACTCTTCTTCGGATCGGTCGAGTTCCTTCGGCGCGAGTTCCGCCGACTTGAGCGCGAACGCCCGCTGCAGAAGACCATGCTCTTCATCGTCAAGGGAGGAGGCGACATCGATCTGGCGGGCGCGGACCTCATCCTCGACGAGGCGCGCCGGCGCGACCACCTCGGCGGCGCGCTGCACCTGCAGGTAAAGACTCCCCGCACGCTGACCAAGCTCGCACGCTTCAAGGTGCTGCGCAGTTTGACGCGCGATCGGCTGCACCTCTCGAAAGGCGACGCCATTGCCGAGATCGTGCCGAAGCTCGACGCGGGTATCTGCGCCAGCTGCGAGAAGCGCATCTTCCTCGAATGCGCCGGGCGACCCGCACCGGGCGGCGTTCGAAGCGACGGGAGATCGCCCCCAAGCTAAGCGCTCGGCGTCATCGGCGCCACGAGGGGCTGGCGGCGGAGACCTCCAAAGCCGCGGAGACCCTCGGCCAAGGAGCGCGCCTATAGCTCGCCCATCTGGTACGCGCCGTAATCTGAGGCGATTACGGGCGGGGCGGCAAAACGCCCCGCTCTTGCAGCAGCGTCAGGATGGCGATCATCGTGCCGGTGCTCAGATCGACCGACCCCTCCAGTCCGAAGCCAAGACCGCCGTTGCCGATTTCCACCGGCCCGCCGGTGCTGAACTGCGGGTCGAGCACGCGCAGCTCCTCGGGCAGGTCGGGACACAGCGGGCGATCCTTGAGCAGGGCATCCACGGCGTCGATGAACAGCGTCCTGGCCGCTTGGGTCCGCGCCCCCTGACGCCCTTCAGAGATCACCGGGAGCGGCGGGTCGCGGGCGATGTCGATAAGCTCAAACACCGTGCAGTTGTCCGACAGCGACGCCGAGACCTCGGCGCGCACGTCGACCTCCTCGGAATGCTCCAGCGCGCCGCGCTGCCATGCGCTGTCGCCGGTGCGCTCGCAGGTGAAGCTGCGCGCCTCGAGCCGCGCGAGGGCGACGAGGCTCTTCGCCTGCGCGATGGTCTCAAGACCGCGCAGCTCGATCCGCCTGCTGCAGTCGTCCACCAGCAGAGCGCCCTCGACAAGCTCGGGCAAACGCTCTTGCAGCGCGCTCAGGTCGAGCCTTGCGCGCAGCCCGATCCGTGTGGGGGCCACAGCGCTCATCCCGAGGTCGAGACGATAGGGCACGGGGGGCTCGAGCGTTTCGAGCCTCTGGTCGAAACGGAACGCGACCGCGCCTTGCTGCAAGGGGGACAAACCCTCGGCGGCCCCCGGCAGAAACCCTTTCTCCTGCCAGAGCGCCATGAGCCCGACCAGACGTTCGGCATCGGTTTCCACCGTTCCCGACAGCGCCGCGCCGAGGCCACCATCGCCGATCTCGATCGCGCCGCCGCTGCCGAAATCCGGCGACAAACGTTCGAGCGCCGGCGGCATGTCCGGGCAGATCGGTGTATCGCGCAGGGCCGCGTTCCCCTTGTCAAGAATGGCTTTGCGGACCTTTTCGGTGATCCCGAACGCGGTGCCCAGCCCACCGAGGAACCCACGCGGATCGAGCGCGAGCTCACGTAGCTCGAAGCCCACGCATTCGCCGGTGAGGCCTGCGCCCAGCACGGCGTCGAAATCGACCAATTGGGTCCAGAGATGGGCGCCGCGCGCCTCCCTTTCGGTGTCGCGGCCCTTGCAGCGGTAGAGATCGGCCTTGACGGTGCCGCGCGCACGCACAGCGTCACCCTCGGCCTGCGTCTGCGCGAGGCCGAGCTCGATCCCCAGCCCGCAATCCGGATCCAGCCGCCCCGAGAGCAGCGACGGAAGATCGCGCTGGATATCTCGCAGATCGACGGCGGCCTTGATCCCGAGCCGCGTGTCGCCAAGCGAGGACAGCCCGAAATAGGCGGTAACGGGCAGTGCGCGGTCTTGCGCCTCGATCCGCTCAGCAAGGCTGAACATCACGTCCCCGGAAAACAGCGCGACGTCCATCGGCGCATCTGAGACCGCTTGCCGAACGGGCGCTGGCAGGTCGGCGCGCTCGCAGCCTGAGAGCGCCATGACGACCGAAAGTCCCGCAAGTGCTGCGCGCCACCGACTGCGAGCTGATCCCGTGTCCGTCATGAGTGACGTCTCCCCTTGGGCCTGCGTGCACGTCCACCTTGCGTCCCTGGTCGAGATAGCATCGCACGCATTCGGTGTTCGGAACATGGAGTTGAACGGCGCCCGCAACGTACGGCCCATCAGAAATACCCGGCGCGACAAAGTGCCTTCGGGTCCAATGACGCACAGCTGCGCGAGGCGGGCCCTCGATGCCAGAAAGGGTGAGCGCAACCGAACCCGACACGGCCAGTTCAGCCGCGCTGCCTCGCCGTGCCGCCAGCTGGTCAGCCCGGTGTGTACCAGATGGGCGAGGTATAGGCGCGGTCCTGCTGCACCATCACCGCATCTTCGGGCAGATCGAGCGGCCCGTAAAACGCCTCGTCATACGCCAGCCAGGACGGCGTAGGTATCTCCAGCACCCGGACATAATAGTAGGCTGCATGGGCGGGATCGAACTCCGGGTCGGTCCAGAAGCCTCCGAGGGCCGCCGAGCCGATGGTGTTGGTGTACTCCGCGCCGTCGACGGTGCTGCCCACGGCAGGCAACTGACCCTCGGCGTCGGGCTCGCGATCCCCGGACCAGACCACGTCAAAGACCTTGGTCTGCGGCTCGCCCGCGTCATCGACCCAGCCCTTCACCATCTGGATACGGTCGAGGTTAGCCCCGTCCGGATCACGCAGGGCGCGCACCATGAAGTTCGGCGCCGCGCCCTCCGGCCCGGAAAACAAATCCGCCCCCATCGGCACGCCGCGGGCATAGCCCGTCTGCGCAAAATCGGGGCGGTGTACCTCGTCCTCTTCGAAATCCCAGCCGGCGAAAACGCGCACCGTGATGCGCGAGCCGGTGGTGGCATAGACCTCCTTGCGCTTGAACGCGTCCCATATCGCCTCCCGGGTGTTCTCCCGCGCCCAGACACCGGCCAGGCCCGAAGCGAGCGCCTCATAGTGCCGGATCGCGATATCCTCGCCAAGAATGACCGGCTGGACTATGAAGTCCTCATAGCGGTTCTCGCCGGTGCCCGGTTCGACGATGCTTGCTTTACCGAAGAAATTGTCTTCGCGGGTGGTAGCGAGCGAGGTATGGCTGTCGGTCGCGCCGATCATGCCGAATTTGAAGGGGTTCGCGCCGATCTCCTGCTCGTACTTAAGCCCTCGCGCCAACGCCTGCCGCGCATATTCGCGCGGCAGCATCTCGGGGGTCTTCAGCTCGGTTCCGAAATTCCCACGGTCCCAGGTGTAGTAGTCCGCGAACTCGTCGTTGGGCGAGAGCATCGGATGCGTCTCGCCGTCGCCCTTCATCTGCGTGACCTCGTAGACGGGCTCCCAGCGCATGCGCCGCTCGGCGTAGTCGACGTCGATCGGCTCACCGTTCATCTTCTCGTCGTCGAACATCAGGCCATTGGAGAGGTTGCCATTGTGGGCAAAGGCCATGACCTGACCGCCGGTCTTCTCTTCGTAGCGTTCAAGCCAGTCCCACAGGTCCTCGGGGTCGCTGCTGTCATAAGTGGAAAAGGGCACGAGGTCTTCGACCTTGTCGGCATCGTCGCGAAACATGACAACACGATGCAAATTGTTTGCATTCGGTCCCGACGACCATTCGAACCCATGGATGGCGGAAAAAGTGCCGGGCTGATTGAACCTCTCGGCGCTGTCGACGATCCGGTTCCACATGGTCCGCTGCAGGCCGTCGTCGTTTATCATGTCAGTTGCCTCGTTGAGGGCAGCGCCCCACTCGACGTAGGCGCCGATGGGGTCTCCGCCCTTGACGAGATCGTGGAGCTTCCGGCCCCAGATATTTGCCAGCAGGCCGGGGTTCGACTCCGAGATCATTGGCGCAAGACCGAGGTTCTCGGCGTGGTCGGCGACAACCAGGAAATCCAGTGGACGGATGAGCTGCGCGAAAGTCCCCGCCGACGCGCGCACCTTCTCACCGCGGGCGAAGCGGAACGCCTCGTCCGGGCCGAGGACATTCCCGATCATACCCGCGTCGGTGGAATAGGAGGTGTGCAGATGGGTGTCGCCCCAGAAGACCCGGTTCGGGTAAGCCTGATCGACAAAGGGCGAATACTGCGCAACCCCCAGCTGCAGGTCGTCTTCGCTGATCGCGACATCTCCGGCGTATCCCTGCGCGAGAGAGGCACTGGCCCATACCGCTGCGACGCCGATGCCCGAAACTACAGCCTTCATGTCCTTTCCCTCCCGCCGCTCAGATCACCCCTGGTCGAGGTTCCGATTGCAAGGACGGAGAGTCATTGATGCATGTCATAGAACTGGTCATTTCGATCGGCACGCCGCTGCGCTTGCGAAATTAAAGAGATTTTCGACGACGGCTTCGGGCTCGATGCCCACCTGGGGCGGCGCAGCGGGCCGAGCACCTGGTCCGTCCCAGTTCCAGGTCACTCCCGCCCCTGACCTTCCGTTCGACAAGATTGTCATCGCTGCGGCACGGCTTGCGGTCTCCTACCAGGCATCAAGACCGTCGACCCTGTCGTCGATGACGCCCTCAATTCGCGGAAGGTTTCTCGACGCGCGGCAGCAAGTATCGGGGTGCGGGCCATACATGCGCGGCGATGGGACCTCAAGCGAACCCTCGCCCCGCCGCGCCTTGTGCCACGGACTTGGCGTTCTCCTCAGGGCAACGCGATGGGGATATTTTCGCTCTTGTGCGCAGCACTCTACTCGGGGCAGCTTCGTGGAATCCTTCGACCACCCGTGAGGCGCCATGAGCGGACATTCCCTGCAGCAGACGCTTCTCCCCGACACCCGTGACCTGCTCGCCAACGAGCCGGGGCTTTCGGTGCTGCTCGGGATCGAGGCTGGCGAGCTGACCGATCTGCCCGACCTGATGGCCGCCGCGCTGACCGCCTGCCTGCCCGAGGGCAGGGCGCGGGCGTGGCTGCGCGGGCTGACGGTAGAGCTGTTTCGCCACGATGCCGAGATGTTGGAGACCGCGCTCGACGATCTGCTGGTCACCAGCGCGCGCGACGATCAGCCCGGCGGGGCGCCGCGCGTGCTGCTTTTCGCGAACGGCTATCACGCGCTCTTGTCCTACAGGGTGAGCCGGGCGCTCTGGTTGGTCGGGCGCGAAGAGCTTGCGCTGGCGGTCAAGAGCCAGTTCACCCGGGCGCTCTCGGTCGAGATCTGGCCGCAGGCAACCATCGGTCGCGGCGTCTGGTTCGATCACGGGCTCGGGCTGGTGATCGGCCAGACCACGGTGATCGAAGACGATGTGAGCCTCTGGCACGGGGTCACGCTGGGTTCGAACTTTGTCGATATGGGGGAGGGGCGGCATCCCAAGCTGCGCCGCGGCGCGGTGGTCGGGGCGGGCGCGATGATCCTCGGGCCGGTCGAGGTGGGGACAGGGGCGACGGTGGCTGCCGGAGCAATCGTGACCAGGGATGTCCCGCCCGGCCATGTCGTGACCGGCCCTCGCGGCATTGATCGCGGCGTCGGACGTTTTTCTGGATTTGCAAAGCTTGCCGAGTTGAAAGGCCGGGCGGAATGACCTCGCTTGGGATCGACCACCCGTTGGTCTGCGTGCGCGACCTGGCCGAGGCGCGCGAGACCTACCTTTCGCTCGGGTTCCTGATGAAGCCTCCGGGGATGCACCCTTGGGGCACCTCGACCGCGCTGGTGATCTTCCGCAATCAACTGCTGGAACTCGTGGGGATCGGCGACAAGAGCCTGCTCGACGGGCACCCGGCGGGCGACTTCCGTTTTGGCCGACACGTGCAGAACTGGCTGGCCGAGCGTGAAGGCGTCTCCCTCACGGCGCTCAACTCCGGCGACGCCGCGGCGGACGAAGCGGCCGTCGTCGCGCGCGGCGGTCACTGCGAGGGCACCATCGAGTTCGGCCGCGATGTGACCCGCGATGACGGCGCGCGTGACCGCACTGCCACGACACTGAAGATCTTCACCCGGCCCGGCCTGCCGCGGCTGTCGATGTTCGCCTGCCAGCAGCACCGGCGCGACCTCATCGAATTCCCCGAATGGATGGACCACCCCAACGGCGCGCAGGGCTTTGTCTCTGCCACGATCCTCGCCGCGCCGGTGGACCAACCTGCGGTAAGGGACTGGCTCGCCACACTGCATGGCTCCGAGGCAGTCACCGAAACCGGCTGGGGCTTCACCGTCGCCACCGGCAAGGGGCACTGGCGGGTACTTGGCCGAGATGCGGCCCGGGTCTTCTTTGGCCCGTTGCCCGAAGACCTTGCTCCGGACGGCGCGCCCTCGGTGATCTCGCTCGACATCGGCTGCCGGGCGCTGGATCGGGTCCGCCCCTTCGTGGACTCGGGCGGGTTCGCCAGTCATGAGATCGGCGGCGCACTTGTCCTGACCGAGCACGCACGGCTGGGCGGCATCCTGCTGACCTTTCGGGAGGCGCCCTCGGCGCCCTGATTTAAGACGGGTCGCGAGAGCGCGTCCCCAAGGAGACCTCATGTTCGACCAAGACCACATCGCCGAAGCCATTGCCTGGCGCCACGACCTGCACCGCCACCCCGAGCTGGGTTTCGAAGAACACCGGACCTCGGAGATGATCGCGGGGCTGCTCACCGGCTGGGGATGGCGCGTGCACCGCGGTCTTGCGGGCACCGGCGTCGTGGCGCAGATGGGGCAGGGCGCGCCGGTGATCGGTCTGCGCGCCGACATCGACGCGCTCCCCATCGTCGAGGCGACGGGCGCGGCCCATGCCTCGACCATCCCCGGCAAGATGCACGCCTGCGGCCATGACGGGCACACCGCCATGCTGCTGCTTGCCGCGCGGCAGATCGCGGCGGAAGGCGTCGAGCAAGGCACCGTCACGCTGATCTTCCAGCCCGCCGAGGAAAGCGAGGGCGGCGCGCGGGTCATGGTCGAGCAGGGGCTTTTCACGCAGTTTCCCGTCGACAAGATCTTCGGCATCCACAACTGGCCCGGCCTCGCGCCGGGGCGCTTCGTGGCACGCGACGACAAGATGATGGCGGCCTTCTCGGTCTTCGACATCGAGATCCTCGGCAAGGGCGGGCATGGCGCCATGCCCGAGCAATCCGACGGCGTGATCGCCGCCGCCGGGCGCGCCGCCGCGGCGCTGCAAGAGATCCCGGCCCGCGCGCTCTCGCCGCTCGAGCCCGGCGTCGTTTCGGTCACCCAGATCCACAGCGGCTCGGCCTACAACGTCTGCCCCGACCGCGCGGTATTGAGCGGCACCTGTCGCTGGTTCGGGGCCGAGGCCGGTGACATCATCGAAGAGCGTGTCCGCCGGGTGGCCACCGCCGAGGCCGCCGCGCAGGGCTGTACCGCCAACATCGACTACCAGCGCCGCTACCCCGCGACGATCAACACCGCCCCCGAGGCCGCGCTGGCGCGCGACGTGGCGGCGGAGATGGGGCTCGATACCGCGATAACCGGCCCAAGCATGGCCTCGGAGGATTTCGCCTTCATGCTGAACGAGGTGCCCGGCGCCTACCTCTGGCTCGGGGCCGCGCGCGAGGGCGAGAACCCGGGGCTGCACTCGGCGAAGTTCGACTTCAACGACGCGGTGCTGCCCGCCGGCGCGGAGTTCTGGGTGCGCCTCGCCCGCCGCGCCACGCGGGACTGATGGACGCGCTCGACAGCCGTTTCCTGCGCGAGTTTCTCGCGGTCGCGCAGGAGGGATCGATCCGCCGTGCGGCAGATCGGTTGAATGTCGTGCCCTCGGCGATCTCGCGCAAGATCGCCGAGGCCGAGGCCCGGCTTGGGGTGACGCTCTTCGAGCGCAGCTCAAAGGGCGTGACGGTGACCGAGGCCGGGGAACTCCTGCGCGAGCACGCGCTGCATCTGCAGGACGAGCAGACCTTCCTTCTCGATCAGATCGGCCGCTACCGCGCGGGACGCACGCAGACCGTGCGCATCGCGCTCGGAGAGGGGTTCACCGCCGACCTGATGGAGAACGGCCTGTCGGAGCTGAGCCGGCTGCAGCCCGACCTGCGCTTTGCCATCGACCACGCCGGCACCGACGAGCTGCAGCGCCGCGTGATCGAGGGAGAGGCCGATATCGGAATCGCCTATAACCCGCTGGTGACCGAGGCGACCCGCTCGCTGGCCATGGGGCGTCAGCCGCTCTGCGCGGTTGTGCCTGCGAATTCATCATTGGCGTGTCGGCAGAGCGTCGGGCTTGCCGAGGTGCTGGAGCATCCCGTCGCCATGCTCGATGCGCGCCACGCCATCCGGCACCTCGTCGGGCAGGTCGCCGCCGACCGCGGGCTGGCGCTGCGGGTGCATGTGGAGACCGCCTCCATCGCGCTGTTGATCCGCTACGTGAGCGCGGGCATGGGCGTGACCTTCCTGCCGAGATTTTCCGCGTCCATTCAGGCGGATCGTGGGGATCTGGCGGTGGTCGAACTGGACGAGCCGGCGCTCCACCGGGTCAGCACGCACCTCATGGTGCGCGCCCGCCGCCGCCTGCCGAAATCGGTCGACCTGGTGGCGAGCTTCCTGTCCGACCGCATGGTGGCCTTCCGCCCGTGATCTCTGGTGTTGCCCTGAAAGCAACGCGATGTGCGCAATGTGCCCTCTACCTGTGAACGCCTTTCCTCCGGTTAGCTAAGCGAAACGCCAGCCGAACGTGGCCGGCGACGCACAACGACAGGAGATCACATGGCGACAGGGACAGGCAAACGGGCCGGGGTGATCGGACTTGGGGCGATGGGCTTCGGCATGGCGTCGAGCCTTGCTCGCGCCGGGTTCGAGGTCGCGGGCTACGATCCTTCTCCCGCGGCGCAGGACCGCGCCCGCGAGGCGGGCATCGCGCCCAAGGCGAGCCCGGAAGACGTCTTCGCGACAGCGGACGTCATCGTGCTTTCGCTGCCCACGGCGGCGCATGTCGAAGGCGTCATCGCCGCGGCACAGGGCGCGGGGCTGCTGGGCTCAGAAGCCGGGACCAAGGTCATCATCGACACCTCCACCTCCGAAGCCGAGGTCAGCCGCAAGCTGGCGGCGGCCCTCGACGCGGCGGGTCACGGCTTCCTCGACGCGCCGGTGAGCGGCGGGCCCTCGGGTGCGGCATCGGGCCAGCTTTCGGTGATGCTCGGCGGCGACGAGAAATGGGTCGGCGCAGCGATGCCGGCGCTCGAGGCGATGGCGGCGAAGATCCTGCACGTCGGCCCGAGCGGCGCCGGCAATGTCGCCAAGCTGGTCAACAACATGCTGGTGGCCAGCCACATGGTCACCACGCTCGAGGCGCTGCGGCTCGCAGAGGCGGCGGGCGTTGGCGCGGAAGACGCGCTGCGGGTGATCAACTCGGCGACGGGCCGCAGTGCCATCTCGAAAATCCACTTCCCCAACTGGGTGCTGCCACGCAGCTTCGACAGCGGATTCAGCACCGGTCTGATGCGCAAGGACGTGCGGCTTGCCCGCGAACTGGCGCGAAGCGTCGGCTGCGCCATGCCGGTGGCGGACCTCGTGGCCGATCTCTGGGCCGAGGAAACCTCGGGGCTCAAGGACGGTGATGATTTCATGCATATGGGCGATCCCGCGGTGGACCGCCTGAGCCAGAAGGACAAGATGTGATGGCCAAGGACATCGTCGATACCGCCGCCCGCGTGGCCGAGCTGCTGAAGGAGCTGACGGGCTCGTCCGAGGTGCACTCCTGGGTTGGCGGCGAATTGGTGCCGGGCACCGGCCACGCGCTGGAGCTCACCGATCCCGCGACGGGCAAGGTCTTCGCCCGCTACAAGGACGCAGGCGCCGAGGTCGTCGCACAGGCCGCCGAGGCCGCGACGCGGGCACAGAAAGAATGGTTCGCCAAGACCGCCTCCGAGCGCGGCCGCATCATGTTCGAGATTGGCCGGCAACTGCGCGCCAATGCCGCCGCGCTGTCGGAGCTGGAAGCCCTCTCCTCGGGCCGCCCGATCCGTGACACCACCGGCGAGCCGGGGCGCATGGCCGAGATGTTCGAGTATTACGCGGGCTGGTGCGACAAGATCACCGGCGACGTGATCCCGGTGCCCTCGACGCACCTCAACTACACCCGTCACGAGCCGCTCGGCGTGGTCAGCCAGATCACTCCGTGGAACGCGCCGCTCTTCACCTGCTGCTGGCAGGTCGCCCCGGCGATCTGTGCGGGCAACGGCGTGATGATCAAACCCTCGGAGTTGACGCCGCTGTCGTCGATCGTGGTTGGCATCCTGTGCGAGAAAGCGGGCGCGCCGAAGGGCCTTGTCAACGTCATCGCGGGCGATGGTCCGGGCTCGGGTCAGGCGATGATCGAGAACCCGGCGACGGCGCTGGTGGTCTTTGTCGGCTCCGCCGAGGCGGGAGCCAAGATCGCGGGCGCAGCGGCCAAGCGGCTGGTGCCCTCGGTGCTGGAACTGGGCGGCAAATCGGCCAACATCGTCTTCGGCGATGCCGATCTCGACCGCGCCGTGGTGGGGGCGCAGGCGGCGATCTTTGCGTCCTGCGGTCAGAGCTGCGTGGCGGGCTCGCGTCTGCTGGTGCACCGCTCTGTGCATGCGCAAATGGTTGAAAAGCTGAGCATTGCGGCTGACAACATTCCCGTCGGCGCACCGATGGACCCGGCGACCCAGATCGGCCCGGTGAACAACCAGCGGCAATGGTCGAAGATCGACGAGATGGTGCGTGAGGCGGTGAGCCAAGGCGCCCAGATCACCAGCGGCGGCGCAAAACCCGCGGCGCTGGCGGCAAGCGGCGGCTTCTTCTTTGCCCCCACGGTGGTCGATCAGGTGACGCCGCAGATGACCATCGCCAACGAGGAAGTCTTCGGCCCGGTGGTCTCGGTGCTGCCCTTCGAAACCGAGGACGAGGCCATCGCGCTGGCCAATGCCACGCCCTACGGGCTGGCGGGCGCGGTCTGGACGCAGGACGTGGGCCGGGCGCATCGCATGGCGGCGCAAGTCCGCGCGGGCACCTTCTGGGTCAACAGCTACAAGACGATCAACGTCATGTCGCCCTTTGGCGGTTTCGGCCGCTCGGGCTACGGCCGCTCGTCGGGACGCGAGGCGCTGGCCGCCTACACCCAGACGAAATCGGTCTGGGTCGAGACCGCGGAAAACCCCGCGCAGGGCTTCGGCTACGCGCCGGGCTGATCGGCGGAGTTTCGCCTTCAATTTCTGCCGCGGACCGGGTAGCAGCCCGGTCCCGGCCAATGCGCCCCCCCAACGGGGCGACAACAGAGAGGTCCCTCATGCCAATAAAAGACATCCTTCTGGACTGGCGGCTGCATGGCAGCGTGCTGGTCATCACCGTGATTGCCGAGCTTATCGGGGTCATCGCCGTGCCGATCGGCATCGGCTCGATCCTGCTCTTGCCGCTGCTCTATGCTTTTGTCATGGGGCTGCTGATCAACCCCAACGTGATCTCGGGTGCGCGCGCGCTGATCCGCGACCGCGAGGTGCACGCCGCCTCGCCGCTGATCGTCATCGCGATCATGCCCTTCATTGCCAAGTTCGGCACGATCATCGGCCCGTCGATGGAGCAGATCATCGCCGCCGGTCCGGCACTCATCCTGCAGGAGCTGGGCAACCTTGGCACCATCCTGCTGGCCTTCCCGGTCGCCGTGCTGGTGCTGCGCATGGGCCGCGAGTCCATCGGTGCCTGTTTTTCGGTGGCGCGCGAGCCCAATATCGCGATCATCGCCGACAAATACGGCCTCAAGAGCCAGGAGGGTGCAGGCGTCATGGGTGTCTACGTGATCGGCACGCTCTTCGGCACCTTCATCTTCGCCATCCTCGCCTCGATCCTCGCCACCACCGGGGCCTTCTCGGTCGAGGCGCTGGCCATGGCCTGCGGCATCGGCTCGGGCAGCATGATGGCGGCCTGCTCGGGGGCGTTGGTGCACGCGGTGCCGGATATGGAGGAGCAGATCCTCGCGCTCGCCGGCGCGTCGAACGTGCTGACCTATGCCACCGGTCTCTACCTCTGCGTCTTCGTGGCGCTGCCGCTGACCGAAAAACTCTACGACCTGCTGGGCCGCAAAGAGCCCTCGAACGCCGGAGCCTGAGCCATGAGCGATATCCGTACTGACGACATCGATCTGACCGAAGACCCCAAGTTCGGCCTCGGCGCCCACGCCGCGGCGCTGGCGGTGGTCTGCGTGATCGCCTTGGTTGGCAACACCGTGGCGACCGAGAACACCGTGCCGCAGGGGCTGGTGGGGCTGATCATCCTGTGGGTGATGTGCATGATCGGCATGGTGCTGACCAAGGTGGTGCCGTTCAAGCTGCCCTCGGTGGCCTGGATCTCGCTGGTCGGCATCCTTGCCACCATGCCCTGGACCCCGGGCAGCGCCTGGATCCTCGACAAGGTCAGCCACGTCAACTTCCTGACGCTGGCGACGCCCTGCCTTGCCTATGCGGGCATCGCGATTGCCCGGCGCGAGATCGAGATCGCCAAGACCTCGGGCTGGAAGATCGCCGTGGTCGCCGTTCTGGTGATGACCGGCACCTACGTCGGCTCGGCCATCGTGGCGCAGGCCTTCCTCTGACCGCGCCCTGATCCCCACCACAGGCCGCGCTGCGCGGCCCGTGGACGCCGTGCTCCGCCGGGAACGAAGTTCGAAACGGTCCGCATGAAAGCGCGGCAGGTCAACGCCGGACTGTCTGCGATGAGAATGAGGTGTAGACCCCGAAATGGATCGAAACGTCTTCATCTGAAGTCGATCAGCGCGCTGACCAGCAGCTTGGGCGAAATGGCCAGCCCTTGGCGAGGCCCGAGCAGACCCCGCGGTCCGCAGTCGGGATATCCAGTTCCATCAAAGGGGGTTTGTTAGTCATCTCTCCTCCGTTCAGACAAATGGGGAGCGGGCAGCCTCCTCCGTTTGCCGCGCAGGGCAGCGCGACAGGAGGGGACCGGGCCGTTGGGAGAATGCGGCGCACCGCAAGGCAGGGGCGGGCATCTCTGCCCGCCCCGAACTGCCCTCAGCTGGGCAGGTATTCCGTGCTCCAGCTTTCGCTGAGCTGTCCGGATTTCAACATCTTCTCGATGGCCGCCTCGGAGTAGCCGAGGTCGGTCAGGATGGCGCGCGTGGACGCGCCGAACTTCTCCGTGGGCGACAGGGCGTAGACCTTTCCGCGTGTCGGGCGCACGGCGTAGGGATCAAGCTGGGTCACCTCGTGGCCGCTGGGATGGTCGCTGTAGTGCGAGAAGGAATAGCTGCCGCGATCGGTGCCGGGCGTGCCGTCCGGTTCGCGCGTGTTCTCGGAGCGCAATGCGTCGATGTTGTTGCAGATCGCGCAGCCGATGTCCGCCGCGCGCAACCGGGTGATCCATTCTGACGCCGGATGCATCTGGAACGCCCCGGCCAGGTAGGCCGCCCGGTCGTCCGCGGGCAGGTCCGGCAGATCCGACAGATCCTCGACATTGCGGAAACGGGGGAGGTCGCTTTCGTAGGCGCAGAGCAGGATGTAGATGCCCGACGCCGTGCTGTAGAAACGGGACAGTGAATCGTAGCCGTTGACCTCCGGACCGGAGGGCTCGTCGAAGAGGCCCCTGCCGCGGAAGTCATAGGCGAAGGGCACCTGCAGCAGGCCGCTGTTCGCTGACAGCGACGTCCGGCCGCGCCCGATCCGGCCAAAGCGGTTCTTCTGGTAGAGCGCGGCGGCCACGGCCAGCGCCCCGCCGAAGCCACACATCACGTCGATCGTGCCGACGTGGGCGTGTTCCTCGGGGCGGTCCATCGAGCCGCCGAAGCGCAGCATGATGCCGGTGGTGGCCTGCACGAGGTCATCATAGCCGATGTAATCGGTGCGCGTGCCGCGCCGCACGCCGCCGAAGCAGTCGAGCTTGCAGAAGATCGCCTCGGGGTTCAGCTTGCGCAGGCTTTCCGCGTCCAGCCCCATGCGCCTGATCTGGCTGTCCGGGGCGTTCCAGAAGATCACGTCGACGGATTTCACGAGGTCTTCGAACACCTTGCGCCCGTGCTCCGACTTTGCGTCGGCAAGGATCGACTTCTTGCCCCGGCCTTGGCTGAGGCCGTAGATCACCGTGTTCCAACTGTCATAGAGGGGCTGCGCCGGGTCGATCTTGATGACCTCGGCACCAAAGCGCGCGAGGTAGCTGGCGGAATGCGGACCGGCGATGACGTTGCACATGTCGAGCACGCGCACGCCCGAGAGCCACCCCTCCTGTTCGATGCCGTCTTCGGCATCCGGGATCTCGGTGCGCAGCTTGCGCAGCACCTTCAGCGCCTCGTCGACCGTCACCCAGCGGCGCGGTGCGGGGCTCAGGGCCTCCTCGCCGCTTTCTTCCATCCAGACCACCGGGCCGGGCTGGATCATCTCGCCGTATTCCGGATCCCAGACGTCGATCATCAGGCCCGAGGTCTCGGCGTATTCGTCGTTGATCCATTCCTGAAGCCAACGCTGCGGCGCCCCGGGGATGCCGGCCCGGCCGAACATCCGCTTCCACTCGTGGGAGGTTCGGGTCATGAAAACCTCCTTCATCCGCGCCGCGATCTTGTCGGCCCAGAATTTCGGCATCGGATAGACCCCGAGCGATGTATCCGAGACCCACTCGGACTGGGGCTTGTAGGTGTCGTCCTCTTCCTGAAGACCCTCCGCGACCATCTCTTCATAGAGCCCCAGAACCTCGAGGCAGCGGCGCGCGTGGTGCTTGTGGCTCGGGCAGACGACGTAGAAGCCGCGCCCGTCCTTGCACATGTAGCTGCGGAAGAAGGGATCGAGCAGTTCCTGCAGCTCCGGGTAGGAGACGTTCATCGGCAGGCCTTCGATGCGGCGTCGCTCGATCTCGATCTCGCGCTGGGTCAGGTAGCGCTCCGGCATGTCGCCAACCTTGATGGAGTTGTAACACAGCCCCTCCATCACCGCCGCCGCCAAGGGCACTTCGATCTGGTCGCCGAGGCCGGTCAGCTGCCGCGACTGCAGGGCCAGAACCGTCGCCGAGGCGGCGATCTGCGAGGCATAGGCCGAAGCCAGAGGCAGCGGCGAGAACGAGGGGTTCAGACCCATGAGAACGCGGTTCAGCCCCATGTCGGTGAAGACCCCCGAGCTGGCGGCGACAACGCTTTCGAAGGCGCGCTGCTCGCGGCGCTCTGCGTCGTTCGACGCAAACCCCGGCAGGGAAACCGTGATCAGCTCGGGGCGCTCCTTGCGCATCTCGGCAAAATCGAGCCCCAGCGCGGCAAGTTTTCCGGGGCGGAAATTCTCGACGATAATGTCGGCCTCGGCGCAGAGCGCCCGCGCCTCGACCAGCCCCTGTTCGGACTTGAGGTCGAGGTTCACGATCAGCTTGTTGCGCATCAGCGTGGCGTTGGCCGGGCTGTCCCACATCGGGCCGTCCAGCGGATCGACGTGGATGACCGTCGCGCCCAGATCGCCGAGCAGCATCGCCACGGCGGGGCCCGCGATATACTGCCCGAAATCGATCACTTTGACTCCGGTCAGGGGCAGGTTCGAGAAAGAAGTGCGCATGGTTCCTCCGCGGTTGAACGCAGGTGTCATTGGCCGGCCAGGATCCAGCGTGCCGCTTTTTCCGCGATCATCAGCGTCGGCGAGTTGGTGTTGCCGCTGGTGATTTCCGGCATGATGCTGGCATCGACCACCCGCAGGCCGGCCACGCCCTTCACCCTCAGGTGCGGGTCGAGCACGGCGGTGTCATCGTCATCGCGGCCCATTTTCACGGTGCCGACCGGGTGAAAGATCGTGTTGGCGATGTCCCCGGCCAGCTTTGCGAGGTCGTCGTCGCTCTGGTACTGGATGCCGGGTTTGAATTCCTCGGGGCGGTAGCCCGCCATCGCAGGCTGCGCCATGATCCGCCGCACCTGGCGAAGGCTGTCCGCCGCGACCTTGCGGTCGTCCTCGGTGTCCAGATAGTTCGGCGAGATCATCGGCGCATCGCGGAAATTGCCGGACCGGAGGCGCACGGTGCCTCGGCTGCTGGGGTTGAGATTGCAGACGCTGACCGTGATGGCGGGGAAGGCGTGCAGAGGTTCCCCGAAGGCGTCAAGACTGAGCGGCTGGACATGGTATTCGAGGTTGGCGTGCGCCCGCGTCTCGTCGGAGCGGGTGAAGGCGCCGAGCTGGCTGGGTGCCATGCTCATCGGGCCAGACCGCCGGAAGGCATATTCCATGCCGATGTTCGCCTTGCCGAACAGCGTGCTGGCGAGGGCGTTCAGCGTCCGTGTGCCGGTGACCTTGTAGACCGCGCGGATTTGCAGGTGGTCCTGCAGGTTCTCTCCGACCGGGGCGTCGCGCAGAACCTCGATGCCATGGGTGCGCAGCAGACCTGCCGGCCCGATCCCGGAAAGCTGCAGGATCTGCGGCGAGTTGATTGCGCCGGCCGACAGGACGGTCTCGCGCCGCGCGGTCACGCTCACCGTGCGGCCCTTGTGGCTGACCCGAACGCCGGTACACCGGGCAACGCCATCCGGTCCTGTCTCGAAGGTCAGCTTCTCGGCCTGGGCCTCGGTCCAGACCGTCAGGTTGCGCCGCTGCCGCGCGGGCCGCAGGAACGCCTTGGAGGTGTTCCACCGCCAGCCAGACCGCTGGTTGACGTCGAAATAGCCGACCCCCGTGTTGTCCCCGCTGTTGAAGTCGTCGGTCTTCTCGATGCCGGCCTCTTCGGCGGCGTTGGCGAAGCTGTCGAGCACATCCCACCGCAAGCGCTGCTTTTCGACGCGCCACTCGCCGCCATGACCGTGCATGTCGGAGAACCGCTCGTTGTCGCCCGTCTTCGGGTCGGCACCTCCGTCCAGCTTGTAGTGATCCTCATGCGCCTTGAAATCGTTCAGCGAACTATCCCAGGACCAGTCTTCTTCGCCAGTCAGGGCAGCCCAGTTGTCGTAGTCGCGGGCCTGACCCCGCATGTAGATCATGCCGTTGATCGAGGAGCAGCCGCCCAGCGTCTTGCCTCGGGGGTAGCGCAGGGTGCGCCCGTTCAGGCCCTTGTCGGCTTCGGTGTTGTACATCCAGTCGGTGCGCGGGTTGCCGATGCAATAGAGGTAGCCGACGGGGACGTGGATCCAGGGGTAGGTGTCGGGCTTGCCCGCTTCCAGCAGCAGGACGCGGTTTTGCGGGTCGGCAGAGAGGCGGTTGGCCAGGAGGCAGCCTGCGGAGCCGCCGCCAATCACGATGAAATCGAATTCGGATGCAGGTTTAGCCATGATGTCCCTCGCCGTTTGGCAGGACATGCACCCCGCCCTGCATCGCGCCGCGACAGCGGACGATTGGGTCGAAGGCTCCTCCCTGCGCTTCTGTGGATCGAGGTTAAAAAGGCCGGATGCGTTTTCCCAATGACTAATTTCTGTGACTGATATTAAGATTCTTAATATGGAACGGATTTTCAATCTCAATGGCCTTCTGGCCTTCGTCACTGTCGCGCGGGAGGGCAGCGTTTCGCGTGCCGCCGAAGTGCTGAACCTGACGCAACCTGCGATCAGCCATCAGATCAGGCGTCTGGGTGAAGAGACCGGCGTCACCTACTTCAAGCGCGCGCCGCATGGGCTCGACCTGACGCCGGACGGCAAGGCGTTGTTGCCCAAGGCCGAAGCCGTCCTGAACGCCATGGCAGACTTCCGGCAACACGCCGTCGGGCGGGTCGGGCAGGTGTCCGGGGCGCTCCGCATCGGGACGATCGTGGACCCCGAGTTCATCCGGCTCGGCCGGCTTCTGAGCCAGTTGGGCGCGGCGCATCCCGGCATCACCACGGAACTGGTGCACGGCATCAGCGGCGAAATCCTCGAGAAGCTGCATCGCCGCCAGATCGACGCCGGGTTCTACCTGACGGACCCTGGCGCGGTCGACGCGCTTGCGTCGCAAGACGCCATGCACGTGAAGCATCTCGCCACATTCACCTACCGCATCATCGCCCCGGTGGGCTGGGACTCCCGTGTCGCCACAGCCGATTGGAGCGACTTGGCGAAATTGCCGTGGATCGGAACGACCGCGGCCTCTGTCCACAACCGGCTTCTGGGTCGGATCTTTGCGGACCATGGCTGCACCCAGAACGTCGTCGCGCTGGTGGACCACGAGGCGTCGATGCTGGAGATGGTGCGCGCGGGCGTGGGCCTGTGCCTGTGCCGCGAAACCATCGCCCTCGACCAGCAGCATTCCTTCGGCCTCAGCCTGTGCGAGACCCAAAGCGTTCCCGCCTGTCTCGTCATGTTGTCGCTGAAATCACGCGAGGCAACTCCGGTCGTCGCCGCGCTCTTCAGCCAGCTCGCGATCATTTGGGGATGACGCCCGATGGGAGAGAACAAAGGGTCGGGCCTGGAGAAACGACCGGGTCGAGGCTCGGTTCCGAGGCCGCTCGCACGCGCGAGGCGTCACCAAGGTGCAGCCAAGGACCGGCTCATCGACCTGTTCCTGACTGCCGGACCCGTCGGCGACTATATCGGGGCGCATGCCCTGGTCAGCGGGATGCCCAACGTGAAATGGCTGCTCGGAAATCGTGGCTACGATGCCGATTGGTTCAGAGAAGCGGTGCAGGGCACAGACCCCAAGGCATCCAAGGCCCGGACCTGAGCCACACTCCCCATAGCACCGAAAGCTGCCCGCGCTTTGCTCCTTGTCAGATTTATCGCCGCTGGATCGCAAGCATCCAGCAGCCACAAACCTTGGACGAGGACGAAGCGGTCATTCCCTGCACAAGATCGCATGTCAGCTCTCCAAGCGCTGCAAGAAGTGGTGTGCTCTTCTGAAGACGCCGCGCGTCATCTGCCTGTCCTCACCCCCTCAAGAAGGATATCGTTCAAACTCTCACCGTGTAGAACCGAGATGTCTCCGGTGGATTCGAGCACGACCGCTCGCACTTCCCTGAGGTCCAAAACATTGGCTTCGCGGAGTTTTGCGATGACGTCGCTGCGGGAGGTTCGCGTGCGCAACAGCGAGGCCTCCTGAAACTCACCGTCACGCATGAGCAAGGTCGGGGTGTTGCCGATCAATCCCTCGAAATCGTCACGCCGTGCGCGCGTCCGCGAGACGCCATACTGGATTCCGAGAAGAGCAGAAACGGCGATGAGAGCCTGCGCGACCCCGCTCCAGGTCGTCGCTTGGACGCATCCGGCCAGAAGTGACCCGATGGCGATCGTGGTGACGAAATCGAATGATGTCATCTTTGAGAATGCGCGCAAACCGATGACCCGAACGCAGATCACCACCCACGCCAGGCCGACCAGGGCAAGCAGCGTGCCGCGAAGGACAATATCGAGAGCAGCAATATCCGTGAACATCAGGTCGCCTTCCGCTGCTTGGCGCGTTGGTGAAAGAGGTGTGCAAGGGTCAGGACCAGCACGTAGGAAACGGCCCCAAGGTAGCGCTCGTAGATGCCGTCGACCGCCGTGGGCAGAAAGAAGAAGATGGGTGCCGAGGCACACCAGACGACGCCGGTACCAATCAGGATCGTGCGATACCTTGGGCCGACCCGGGCTGCCCCGCGCGCCAAGGCAAAGCAGGCCGTGGCCATGGCGAGACCCAGCGCATAGACTAGGTAGGTGTGGATCACCCAGCCCTCGCTGTCATTGTCGCCGTATTCGTTGCGGGCCCCAATGAGGAAAACCAGAAGGCCAAAGACGATGAGTGCAATGATCCCGACACTCCAATCCCAGGCGCCGAGGTGGACATGCGCCGCCAGCACCGCAAGACCGATCAATGCCGCGGAAAAGGCGTAGAGGCCTGTATCGACGATGAACTCATAGCGCCCTGCGCCGAGATCACTGATGGTGTCCGCAATCCAGTCGTGGTCGGGAACAACGAAATCAGCGATCAAGATAGAGGCGGTGAGCGCTACGCAACCGAAGATCGCCAGCAGAACGAGAGCATGCATAAGGGCAGGTCGCTCGGCGGTTTCGGCGGGCAACTGGCGGGGGGTCTCCGCGGTTAGTGGCATCTGAGCTCCTCGGGATAAAGGACCAACGTTCCCGGGGCTCATTGGTTCATTTATTAAAGATGTGCTCTGATCCCACCCCTCCCGACAGCGTTTTTGCTTGTTGGGCCGATGTCTTGGGTCGATGTCGCAGCAATTGCGCTGGCGGCAATTGCTGCGCGCGATATCGGGTGTCGACCCGACGCTTCAGCCAGTCTGCCGCGTGGACGGGTTGAAGAAGAAGCGGACCATCTCGGCGCTCGCATCCGGGCCTTTCGGATCGGTGTAGCTGCCTGCGGACTGTCCGCCGGACCATGCATGTCCCAGACCCTCGACAACCCAGTGTTCGACCGCTTCCGTGCCGGCGTCGTCGTAGGTCGTGCCAAGTTGATAGGACCGCCCCCCCGCGGCGCCCGCAGCCTCGGTCTGAAGGCTCTGCGCCGGGCCCCCATCGAGCGCCTGCCGGACGATACCCACGCCGTTGGACGGGTGAACGGTGGTATCGGCATCGCCGTGAAAGACGATGGTTCGCGTGGGGGCCTTGCGCGGTGCGCTGCCGGCCTCACGACCGGCCATGGCCGAAAAGGCCGAGGGCACATCTTTCGCGGCCCCCGCGGGCAGACCCGAATGCGCGCCCACGGCGCGGAACAGCTCCGGGTAGGCGCCGCCGAGAATGACCGCCATTGCCGCGCCCGCCGAGAGACCCGCCACGAAGACCTTGTCCCCCGGTATGGCATGGCGCGCGATGACCTCGCGCGTCAGGCCGGCAAGGATCGCTGGCTCACCCCGATCCCGCGTCTGGTCACCGCGGCTGAACCAGTTCCAGCAGGACTGGGCGTTGTCGCCGCGCGATTGATGCGGGTAGACAACGACAAACCGATGCTGCTCGGCGAGGGCGTTCATGCCGGTCCCGGCGGCAAAATCCTCCGGGGTCTGGGTGCAGCCGTGAAGCATCACCACAAGGCCGGTGATCCCCTCCCGGGCCGAGGCGGGCACGTAGGTGCGGTAGCGGCGCGTTCCGGCGGCGCAGGTGAAACTGTCCTCGGCGAATTGTGCGCCGTCCGGAAGATCGGCGGGCGGCGTGGCGGGCCGGCCGTCGGGGTGTAGGCGCGCCATCAGCCCGGAAAGCGCCGAGGTCAGCGTTTCATTGCCGTCGCCGGCGGGCGGCCCGGCCACCGGTCCGGCCGTCAGGCCGTGCTGGGCGAGGGTTCGGGTCACGAGGTCGTTGGCGGAGGCAAGCCGCGCAGCGCGCGTTTGCCCGTTCGCCGGGCGCCATGCGCCGGCGTTGAGATTGATCATCTGGTCCGTCCTTGTAAGAGCCGACGCTACAGGATGCGGTCGGCGAGGGCCTTCTTGATGTCCGCGGACGCCTGGAGGCTACCGAGAACGGTGATCGAGCCGATGGTCGCCCGGGCGAGGTCGGGCGTGACGTCTGAGCCGATGCGGGCGAGGCCCACGACCTTGATATGCAGGACCTCGCCCGCCGCACGAAGCTGCTCGAGCTCCGCCCGACCGAAATCCCGAAGACCGAGCTCCATGGTGTGGCGCTCGATGGAGCGGTCGACAGCCTCTCCATGCGTATCCAGTTGCTTGCGGATCGCCGTGCGGATGAAGTCGCTGCGGTTCGAGTAGAACCCTTCCTGCACCAGCAGATCGATGCGACCCAAGTCGACAAAGCCGAGATTGATGGTGATCTTCTCGTTGTCGGGCTGCTTGCCCCTGAGCTGTCTTACCTCGGCCATCATCGTTTCTCCATCTGCATGGATGGTATATGGATGTTCTCTTGTGGAGTGCAAGGGGCCAGGTACGTTTGTCTGTAGTGAGATCGCGCCACGAGCGTACCTAAGCCCGCTTAGGGGCATGGCGTTCGCCATCTGCCTTTGCCGCAGGGACAGTGCAGCAGGGCCCGCCTTTGTCCGCCGCCTCAAAACGCTCAACAGCCTCACGCCGTAGGAGTACATTATCAACCCGATCCAAAGGACACCGGGACTGAACACTTAAGCCTGCTTATCTCAGCTATCTCTCAGGGCAGGCGGACCAAGGATTATCCGGCAAGGTGAATTTCCGACGCAAATCTTGGGTGACACGTCGATAACGCAGAGCTTTGCGGAAAAATCGAACTGGATGGGTCAGCATATCGCTAAGCGGCGTCATAACCGCGGCCAATTGCCCGCTGCCGCTGGTCGATTGCGGATTGCCAATGCGGTAGACTGCCCCCGCAAAGGGCAAGTCCTGCAGCGGATAGCCCTGCGCTGCCAAATCTTCGTGGATGAAAATATGACTGCCCAAGCGGCGTTTGATGGCTGCGATGTCTGGATCTCCATTGGCCATGGAAAACGAACCCAGCAGGTCGCGCCGGATAATATGCGACGTGCCGCACATCATGTGAAATCCGGGTTTCGCAAAACACCAGCCGCCCCCGCTCCAGACATAGCCTTCGTTGATGTTCCAGCCTGGGGCATCGCGGTGGGCATCCACGAACGCAGCCAGCCCGCAATGTACGAAGTCGTCGAAATCAACAACCATAACATAGGACGTGTCTGCGATACCCTTCAATCCGGCGTAGATCCGTAGTCCCTTGTCGTGGCGAACGGCGTCGTAATACAATTGCCGGTCCGCTTTCCTGTCGGGCAGGTCCGGCAGCGGCAGGTCCACTCTGACGATGCGGCAGTTCCGGGGCATGTCTGGCAATGGAGCCCCGGCATTGGCAACCACGACACATTCCCAGTTGGTCGACGTCTGCGCCGAAACAGATGCTAGCGTCTGACGAAGATAGCTCTGCAGCGCGCTCCAATCCGTGACGGATCTAGGGTGACGGACTGGAATGATAAAGACAAGGGATGTCGTCATGGCGGACATAGCTTTCATTGGGGCATGGTTTTCAGCGCCCTGTGCCCAGGGTCTGGTGCAGGGCGCAAGTCTCGGAGTGACGACAATCAGCAATGCCATGCCATAGGTATTTAACCCCGGCATGTGACAGATCATATTTGGGATGAATATTTATAAATCGGGTATACAGATCCTTCACGGTTATTCGAAAGACGTGAGGTCGCATGAAGTTTTGAGTCAATTCGGAAAAAATAAATATTTCATTAAATCGGTGAGTGCCTGTGGGGTTGCTTGGGATATCAATCGATGGGGGCTGATCTGAGCGGAAGAACCACGATGGCGTCGTTTGGGATCAGACGCGTATGACCCTTCCCCGGAAGTGCCAAAAGGCACATCAAGGAAAGCAGGAAGTCATCCTTCGGGTTGGCGAGTGGGCTCTGCCGGGCCTGGTTGACGTGACGCTCCAACTCTTTGCGTCCAATCAATCGGAAGCTGGGGTCGGTCGGCAGGACCGTTGTCACGATTTTCTCTAGACCTTGGATCAACGTCGTGCGCCATTGCGCAGTCATCCGTGCTGCAAACTCCAAGATGCGCACCAAGCGTTCATCCGGCGCTGCCGCAGGTCGCGTGACCACCTGGCAGAGCACGATAACGCTCACGTCCAGAGGCCGACCTTCGTGCCAAGCACGGCGGACGACCGGTGTAAGCTGATTAGCGCATGCGTTGGTCGCCATGCCAATGTCGGCATAAACGTCGAATACGGCAAACCCGGGGGCATCCACACACGCCCCGGGACACCCTGATTGTCTCCGAGGGACGGGCAGGGGCAAGTTGGGGCTCAAAATCTCCTACCGCGACGCCTCTTTAGATAGAGCTTTTCCGTTCCAACTTGCGCCCAAATACTTGTCAAAATGTCCGGTGGGGTCACTTTCATTTGCGCTGTCGTCTCGACTGGGTAGTGTGAACGGGTGGGTTGTGGAGGTCACCTATGTCACGCTTCTGGATTGTTGCGCTGTCGCTTCTGTCGAATATTCTTGGCCTCGCGCTGCCGCTGTCGCTCATCCAGGTCTACGATCGCATCATTCCGAACCAGGCGCTCGGCACCGCGGCGGTGCTGTTTTCAGCGGTCCTGATCGCACTCTTGCTGGATGGTCTCGCGCGTTTCGCGCGGTCTGCGATCTTTGCGCGCATTGGCAGCGCGGAAGAACATCGCCTGTCGCTTCGCGTCGCCAGACATGTCCTTGCGATGCCGCGCGAAGAGTTCCGTCGCATGGGCGCCGGGCGGATCGATGGTCTTTTCGCCACCGTTGCACGCTCGCGCGAGGTTCTCGAGGGGCGGACCCTCATGGGGCTGTTCGACGCGCCCTTTGCACTCGCCTTTCTTGCCCTCGTTTGGTTTCTGGGCGGGGCGGTGGTGTTTGCGCCGCTTGCGGTGATCGGCGTCATCGGCGTGCTGGCCTTTCGCGCCGCATATCGCAACAGGCAGGCCGTGGCTGATCGGTTCGCGGCACACTCTCTGCGGACGTCACTGCTGACGGCGGCGTTCGCGCGCATTGAGCTGCTGCGCACGCAGGGCTTGCCGGGACGACTCATGGCCGGTCTTCGTCAGACCGCCAGGGCCGAGGCCGCGGCAACCGAACGCTCCGAGCGCCAGACCGGGCGGCTCACCGACCTCACGCAGATTTCCAGCTTGGCAACGGCGGTGTTGGTGCTTGGTCTTGGGGCCGTGAAAGTGCTTGAGGGGAACATGACCGTCGGCGCTCTGGCGGCTTGCCTGATCCTTGGCCAGCGCGCCGTCGCGGGGCTGGTCGGGTTGCTTGCCGGGCTGGCGCGCCGCCAGACGGCCGCCACGGCGCATCGGGTGCTGCAGGAGGTGATGGCCGAGACCGTCTCAGTCTCCCCGCCTGCAATCGACGAAGCGGCCTCGGATGCGCCGCTTGGCCTGTCCTGGGTCGGGCCAGAGGAGCGTCGGATCGAAGTCGCTGCGGGCGAGGTGGCGGTCGTGACATTTCCGAGCTTCGACGAGGCGGATGCGGCCTTCGTCGCCTTCTACGATGCGCTGCGCGAGGCGCAGCAGGACGGGATCGATCCGTTCTCACTGAATGTCGCTGGGATCGATCGGGCGGTGCCGCAAGCGCACGCATCCCGGATCGCCATGGTGAGAGCGATGCCGAGCCTGTTTCGCGGTACGATTCTGGGCAACATAACAGGCTTCGATCCGTCGCGGACCACCATCGCCATGGAGATGAGCGAAGCGCTCGGCTTGCAGCGGCCTTTGGGGCGACTTGCCAAAGGGTACCAGACAGAGGTCGGCACCCGGCTTGCTGCGCCGTTGTCGAGCGGTGCCATCAAGCGGATCGGTCTGGTTCGTGCCTTCGCCGGGGCACCCGGGCTGGTGGTCCTGAACCATCCCACCTATGCCCTCGACAGGGACGGCGTCGACCGGCTCCTTGCCTTTCTGCGGCAGGTTTCGGCCCGCACCACGGTTCTCATTCTAACGCGCGAGGGCGTGCTTGACGGGCAGGAACTTTCGCCAGGTGATGCCGACGGCTCTCCAGCACCCGCGCAGGTGGCGGCATGAACGTCGCAAGCGGAACCGCGGCAGCGGATGCCCTGATGACGGAGGCAGGGCAGCAGGCTCGGCCTGAGCACTCCGGCCGACGTCACAGCGCGCTCGAGCATCTGCTGTCGGAGGTGCTGGGCCGCTTGGGATGGCAGCGGGACCCCGCGGTGTTCGATAGCGCCCTGCCACCGCAGGGTGCGCTGGACACGCTCGATGACGCTTCGATGCTTCTGAACGGCCTCTGCCTGCCGAGCGAGGTTGGCAGCGCGCCGCCGCGCACCTGGCTGGATGGCGGCGATGGGGCGGTGGTGGCGCTCTGCGGGGAGGAAGCGGTCGCCATGGCGCGGATCAACGGGCAGGAGATCACCCTCGCCAGTTTTGAGGCCCCTCAATCGGACATTCGCAAGGTGCTCGGCGATGCAGGGCGCGTGCTGTTTATCTACCGGTCACCGGAGCCGGACCGCGATCGCATCACGCGCGACGTCCTCTTGCGCCGCCTGCGCCACGGGCTCCGGACAGGGCTGGTGCTTTCCTTCTTCATCCATGTGGTCGCGCTGCTCGTGCCGCTGTTCACTATGGCCGTTTTCGATCGGGTACTCGGCGTGGGGGCGGCTGGTTCGCTGCTGCCGGTCCTCTCGGGGGCGGCCCTCGCCGTAGCCTGTGTGGCATTGCTACGCCTGGTGCGCGCGCGCTATCTCGCCGCCCAGCACGCCAGACTCGCCACGCTCGCCGGTGCCGCCGCCGAGGCCCGGCTGCTGAGCTTGCCGTTGCGGGCGGTGCTTGCGCAGTCCAGAGAGAGCATTGAGACACGCATCACGGCGGCGCGGCGAGGCGCGGATGTCTTTGCATCGTCTAATACGGCAGCCGTATTTGACGCGCCCTTCGTGCTGTTGTCGATTGTCATGATCGGGCTGCTCGGCGGCATCCTCGTGTTGGTCCCGGCGCTCTATCTGCTGCTCATGATGGGGGTGGCCCTGCTGGTCTCGCGCGACCGTTCCGGCGCTGATCCGATGCTGGCGCAGGCTGGCAGGGAGCGCGCTGCCATGCTGCACGAGGTCGGGGTAAAGGCTCCGGAGATCATGGAAAACCGGCTTGGCGCCGTCTGGCTGGGTCGGCTGGCGGAACAGGCCGCGCATGCGGCCCGTGGGAGCTACACGCGCGGGCTGCGCTCGGCTGGCATTATGGCGCTGGGAGCGATCCTCGGCACCGGTGCCGCGCTGGCGACACTGGCTGTTGGTGTCTGGCTTGCCATCGGCGGCACGATTACCTCGGGCGCCCTCGTGGCGACCATGTTGCTGACCTGGCGGATCACCGGCCCGGCGCAGGCGCTCTTCATCGCGCTGCCGCGTCTGCGAGCCATTCGTCTGGCCCTGCGCTCGCTGGAGACGCCGGTCGCGAGCGAGCTTGAGAGCGCCGCACCGGTGGCCCTTCAGCCGGTGCCGCGCCGCGCGCCACAGATCGACGTGAAGGGCGCTTATTTTCGCTATGATGCCGAGACTGAGCCGGCGCTGAACAACGTGTCGTTCAGCGTCTCGCCGGGAAGCGTCAACGTGATCATCGGTGCCAACGGCGCCGGAAAGACCACGCTTCTACGGCTGCTCTCGGGTGGCCTCGCTCCGCAATCGGGGCAGGTGCTGCTCGATGGTGTCACGCTGCGCCAATACGACCCCGCAGAGATTGCGCTGGCCTCCTTGATCCTGCCGGCGCTGGCCGAGCGCGGATCGGGAGCCGGGGTGCCTTGGGCATTGTCAGAGGCCGGCACGTGGTCTCCGCGCGCCACCATCGATGCGGTTCTGGCCGGGGAGCTTGCGCCGCCGGACCGCCCCGCGCCCACGCGGTGCGATCCGGTGCTGGTTCTGCTGGACGATCCGACCGGCTGTGCAGATCGCGCCGAGCGGGACTCGTTCCTGGCATTCCTGCGCGGCGTCCGTGGTCATGCCACGGTCTTCTTTTCCACCCATGATCTCTCGCTGGTTCCCGCCGCAGACAACGCAATCTACCTCGACGACGGGCTGCTGCGTCACTTCGGCCCCGCCGGTCGCGGCGAGGGCAACGAACAGGGGGCTGCCTGACAGCATGGCAAATCGAGCCGAAATCCCGCCGCTCGAGCGGTTTGAACTGAACGACGCGCCGGTGGCGCGGCTGGCCCGGATCGCCAGCCTTGCGGTGCTCGGTTGCCTCATCCTGCTGCTGGGCTGGATGATAATCACCCCGGTGGATGAAGTCGTGCGGGCGCGCGGCGCGGTGGAGCCCGAAAGCTCCACCCAGCGTCTGCAAAGCGAATTTGGCGGCGCTGTTGGGGCGGTTCACGTGGCGCTCGGAGAGCAAGTCGAGGCGGGGCAGCTCATCGTCGAGTTCGATGCGGCGGAACTCTTGTCGCAATTGCGCGAGGCGCGCAGCCAGGCGTTCGGGCTGGCGCTGGAGAGCGAGCGGCTGACCGCGCTTGTCGAGGGCAGAATGCCAGATTTCGGTCCGGTCCGGACGCGCGCGGTCGAGCCTGATTTCCCCTCGCTTCCTCAGGTTCCCAGTGCGCGTGAATTGGGTCTGCCTGCCAACGATGTGGACGACGCGATCGCACGAGAGATGGCAGTCTTCGAGGCCCGGAAGGACTACCTGGACAATGCGCGAACCCTCGTGCAGCAGCAGATCATTTCGGCCAGCGCCGAGCTTGACGCAATTGCCTCGGAACGCCCGGCGGTGGAGCGGCAGCGCGCCGCGGCAAACGAACGCGTCAGCATGCTCGAGGGCCTTCAGCAGCGGGGACTGGCGCCACAGGCCGATCTCGTCGAGTCGATCCAGATCGAGGCGGACTACGACTTCCAGCTCGCCGAGCTGACCGGGCGCGCCGCGGTCCTGCAAGCCCGCATGGCGGAGCTCGAACAGCGCCTTGCCGAGGTCGACGTAGGCGAAGCCGACACCGCCAGCGCCCGGATCGCCGAGGTCAACAGCGACCTTTTCGAGGTGGCGGAGCGCATCGCGCGGCTGATCCGGCGCCTTGCTCAAACCGAGTTCAGAACCCCGGTGGCGGGCATCGTCCAAAGCCTGCCGGAGACCGTGGTCGGCCGCTTCATCGAGGCGGGCGGTCTGGTGGCCGAGATCGTGCCCCGCGACGTGTCGCTGCGCTTCGAGGGCGCGATCACGCCGCGCGACGTTGGCTTCGTGACGGTTGGACAGCCGGTGAGACTCAAGATCGACGCTTTCGATTTCAGCCGGTTCGGGGCGCTCGAGGGGCGGGTCTCCGAGGTCTCTCCGACCACGGTGACCGATGACCACGGGGCGTCTCATTATGAGGTGCTGATCGAGCTGCCGCGGTCCTTCTTCGGGGACGATCCTCAGCGCTTCGCCCTGCTGCCGGGCATGACGGGCGAGGCCGATATCACCACCGGCAGCAAGACCGTCTTTGCGTATCTGTGGAAGCCGGTCTTCACCAACCTCGATCTTGCGCTGACCGAGCGATAGGGGGACGACGACATGACCGGATCATCGCCCGAGGACGACAAGCCCGCCACTGGTCTTCTGCACCGGCTTTGGTCGCGTCTGGCCGGAACGCCGGAGGACGCGAGGGACCCCCGGCATGGTCAATCCGAAGAGGCTTTTGGCTGGCGTGACGAGACCAGGGTGCCCGATGCTGCGGGCGGCGAGGGCGAGACGGCGCCCCATGGGCCGCCGGACCTTGGTCCACCGGACCAAGACCGCACGCAGGGGGTAGGCGGCCTGCAGCCGGGCCTGCCCGACGACGTTCCCGAGGGTCCGACCCGCGATCCCCATCTACCGCCGCCGGTCACGCCTCAGCCAGAGCCGCGTCCGACCGTTCCTTTCCTTCCGCCCAATGACCCACGGCTGCCTCCGCATGTCACTCAAGACCCGGTGCTGCAGCCAGTGGATCAAGGGACACCCACGCCGGGGCCTCATCCGACCCCGCAAGGCACTCCACTGCCGGAGCCTCAACCGGTGGAGCAAGGGACGCCGACGCCGGGACCTCAACCGACCCCGCAGGGCACGCCGCTGCCGGGGCCTCAACCGGTGGATCAAGGGACCCCCACGCCGGGCCCTCAGCCGACCCCGCAGGGCACGCCGCTGCCGGAGCCGCAGCTGGTGGATCAGGGGACACCCACGCCAGGTCCTCAGCCGACCCCGCAGGGCACCCCATTGCCGGAGCCGCAGCCGGTGGATCGGGGGACGCCGACGCCTGGGCCACAGCCGGTCCAACAGGGCACGCCGCTGCCGGAGCCGCAACCGGTGGATCAAGGGACGCCGACGCCGGGACCTCAACCGACCCCGCAGGGCACGCCGCTGTCAGAGCCGCAGCCGCTGGATCAAGGGACCCCCACGCCGGGCCCTCAGCCGACCCCGCAGGGCACGCCGCTGCCGGAGCCACAACGGGTGGATCAAGGGACGCCGACGCCCGGGCCGCAGCCAGTCTCACAGGGCGCCCCGGAACCACGGCCTCAGCCGGTGGAGCAGGGAGCCCCTACGCCGGGGCCACAGCCGACCTCGCAGGGCACGCCGCTGCCGGAGCCACAACCGGTGGATCAAGGCACACCCACGTCGGGCTCACAGCTGACCCCGCAGGGCACGCCGCTGTCAGAGCCGCTGCCGGTGGATCAGGGGACCCCCACGCCGGGCCCTCAGCCGGTACCACAGGGCACTCCGCTGCCGGAGCCGCAGCCGGTGGATCAAGGCGCACCCACGCCGGGCCCTCAACCGACCCCGCAGGGCACTCCACTGCCGGAGCCACAACCGGTGGCTCAAGGCACACCCACGCCGGGCCCTCAGCCGACCCCGCAGGGCACGCCGGTGTCAGAGCCGCAGCCGCTGGATCAAGGGACACCCACGCCAGGTCCTCAGCCGACCCCGCAGGGCACCCCATTGCCGGAGCCGCAGCCGCTGGATCAAGGGACGCCGACGCCGGGGCCGCAGCCAGTCTCACAGGGCGCCCCGGAACCACAGCCTCAGCCGGTGGAGCAGGGAGCCCCTACGCCGGGGCCACAGCCGACCTCGCAGGGCACTCCCCTGCCAGAGCCTCAACCGGTGGATCAAGGGACGCCGACGCCCGGGCCACAACCGACCCCGCAGGGCACGCCGCTGCCGGAGCCGCAGCCGGTGGATCAAGGGACGCCCACGCCACAGATAGATCATCCTGCCGTGATTGGCGGGCAAGACGCAGGTCAGGTGACCGAGGACAAGGACGTTGTTCAGGGCATGCTCACGACCGGAGGTCAGCTGTCGCTCCAAGACCCCGACCCCGGGCAGGCGGCCTTCGTGCCAATTTTCGGCCAAGCCGGCAGCTACGGCAGCTTCACCCTGCTGCGCGACGGCTCATGGACATATCAGGCGGAGAACGCGCTCGCGCAGATCCAGCAGCTTGGCTCCGGAGATATCCTGTTTGATACGGTCACCGTGACCAGTCTCGACGGGACGCCCCACGACATCACAGTCACCATACTGGGCACCGATGATGCGCCAGTCGTGACCGGCGGGACAGGCACCGTCAGTGAGCTTCCCCCGAATGTCGATGCGTTGATCGGTGGACTTACGGATGCTGGAAACCCGGAGCTCGGCCAACATTTGGAACAGGTGCCGCCACAGGTGCAGTCGGCGGTCGCACAGGAGGTGCTCTGGCAGATCCAGCAGAACCCGAAGGCCTTCGGCATCCCGCCTGGGCAGGCCATGCATCTGGCGGACCTTGACCCAAAATTTGTCGCCCGATGGTCAGATACAATCAACGATATTGTCCTGCATAAGCTGATGGACATGGGCTATCATCCGTCCATGGGGCAGGGGCTGATCACCGTCCAGAGCCTGCCTTTCTCGGACTCGGACAGGTCAACACCCCAGCCTGCGGCAGCAGAGACCATTGAGATCACGGGGCAACTCACGATCAGCGATCCCGATCTCGGCGATAACGGGTTCCGGGCGGATCAGATCGTCGGTCACTACGGCACGCTCGAGATCGCCGCCAATGGGCAGTGGCGCTACGTCGCGCTGGAAAACCAAGACGCGATCCAAGCGCTTGGCCCCGATCACCGTCTGACCGACCTCATCGAGGTCGAGACAATCGACGGCCATCGGAGCGTGGTGACGATCACCATCGAAGGTGCGATCGACACGCCGACCCTGTCCGTGCAGACGCTCGCGGCGGGGCAGACGGCTGCGGAAACCGTCACCGCCGGGATCGCGGAGCTAACCATCGACGCCATCGAGGATCAGCCCATTTCGCTCAACCTCTCGGGACATATCCGCGATACCGACTCGAACGAGACGCTGGCGCTCACCCTGTCGGGCTTGCCGCCCGGGGCACAGGTGGCCAATGCGACACGAAACGCGGACGGAACCTGGAGCGTCTCTGTGCAAGCGCGCGGGCAGGTCGAGGTGACGCCGCCGCCGGACTTCAATGGCAGAATGGACATCCTCATCGAGGCAACCGCCGAGGCCGGGGGGGAGGTGGCGCGCAGCGATCTGCTGCTGCATGTGGACGTTGGACCGGAGAACGATGCTGCCCTCATCACCGGTACCGACAGCGGCAGCGTGACCGAAGATCTGGACGTCATCCAGGGCGCTCTGATCACGTTCGGCGTGTTGGACATCACGGATCCAGACGCTGGTGAGGCCACCTTCGTGCCGCACACGGACATCCGCGGCAGCTACGGCAGCTTCGCGCTGGCTGCGGATGGGCGCTGGACCTACAGTGCGTTGAACAGTCAGGCCGCGATACAGGCGCTCGGCGTGGGCGATAGGCTGACAGACAGCGTCACGATCAGCAGCGTCGACGGCACGACGCACGACTTAACTGTGACGATTCAGGGCAGCAACGATGGCCCCGTTCTGACAGCCGACCCCCTAGAGGCATATGAAGACGGGCCGGTCGTAACCGGACATTTGACCGGATCGGACATCGACGTCGGCAAGACCCTCGCTTACCGCCTTGAAGGCGCGGCGCCGGCCGGATTTGCCTTGTTGCCGGATGGGGCCTGGCGTTTTGATCCGTCGGATGCGGCCTACCAGTCGCTTGGTGAGGGCGATCATCTGCTCTTGAAGATCCCTGTCAGCGTGACCGACGATCAGGGCGCGCAGGCGTCCGCAACGCTCGAAATCACGGTCGTTGGGCAGAACGATCAGCCCGTCGTGTCAAGGGCGGTAACATTGCCTGAAGGGTATGAGGACAGTCTGCGGATCATAACCGCGACACAGCTGCTGGCGTTGATGCAGGACCCAGACGCAGGTGATGGACTGCATATCGTAGGCACTCCGACCGCGGATCATGGGACAGTGACGCCCAATGTCGACGGCTCCTGGACCTTCCAGCCCGACGCGGATTACGCCGGCCCGGTGACCTTCACCTTCGAGGGTGCCGACACCCATGGGGCTGTGGTTTCGGCGACCGCCGTCATGGACCTGAAACCTGTCGGTGACCCTGCGGTCATTGCGGGCGCGGATAAAGGCGCCGTGACCGAGGACATGGTGCCAACCGCTACCGGTCAGTTGACCGTGCTCGACCCGGATGCCGGGGAGGCGACGTTTAATCCGGTGTCCGGGGACACAGGCTCCGGCGGCTATGGTCGGTTCTTCATGGAGGAAACGGGGCAGTGGCGCTACGAGCTGGATAACCACTTGTCGGAGGTGCAGGCGCTGGTGCCCGGCCGAACGCTCGAGGACCGGCTTACCGTCACCAGCACTGACGGCACCACGCATGATCTTGCCGTGACCATTTCGGGAACGGGGGATGTTCCGGTCATCACCGGCATCGACAGAGGTAGCGTGACCGAAGACCTCGACGTGATCCAGGGCTCACTGATCACGTATGGCAATCTGGACATCGCGGATCCGGACAGCGGCGAGGCCGCCTTCGTGCCGCAAACCGATATTGCAGGAACGTATGGCAGCTTCGCGCTGGCTGCGGATGGCCGCTGGACCTACAGTGCGCTGAACGGTCAGGACGCTATCCAGGCGCTCGGCTTGGGCGAGAGCCTGACCGACAGCGTCACCATCACCAGCGTCGACGGTACGCCTCACGCGCTGACCGTGACGATCGTGGGCAGCAACATGGGGCCGGTGGCCACGCCTGGAGATCTGGGAGCCACCGCAGAGGACGTGCCGCGCACCTTCACCGCCGCCGAGTTGTTGCAGGCCACGAACGCCAGCGATCCGGACGGGGATTCATTGTCCATCGCGGGCGTGAGTGTCGATGCCGCACATGGAGTCGTCACGGATAATGGCAATGGCACCTTCACCTTCACCCCGGCTCCGGATTTCGCGCAGGACGCAGTGCCGTTAAACGTCACGATCAGCGACGGCTCAGAGCAGGTGGCCGTGCCCGCCCTGATCGACGTCACACAGGTGACCGACGGCACTGCACCACGGCTGGTGCTTTCCGCGCAGCAGGAGGTGATCAACACCGGCCCGTCGAGCGAGTTGGGCCGCATCGAGATCGATCAGGTGCAAGGCTCTGCCGTGCGCGAGTTCACCATCGAGTTCACGGTTGTCGCCGACCCGGTCCCCGACACCAAGAACTATCAGGGCCCCGTCGTGTTCAACATGGGCTCCCCAAGCGATCCGATCCCGAACAACCAGAACAACTTCCTGACGCTGTGGAACCCCGGCAACCTCAGGGTTGGCGGGGCGAATGACCATATCACCGGCATCAATCTCGGCGACGGAGACAGCCACCGCATTACGCTGACATGGGACAGCCAGTCGGGCGATCTGAACCTTTATGACAACGGAGTGCTGCACGCCACGATGGGCGACTATCACCGGGGCGAGACGATGCCCGATGATCTCTACCTGGTCGTCGGCGGCAAGGTGCAGCACGTGAACAGCGACAACCCGGTCTTCTACCCGCACGAACATTACGAGGGCGATATCTTCAATCTCGCCATGGCCGATCACAAGCTGGACGACGGGCAGGTCGCAGCGGGGCCGTTGGCGTCCCAGGTGGACGTCGGCGAGGGGCTGCTGGTAGATGTGCGCAGCGTCGGCGGGCAGATCATCGACGCGGCGGGGGTTCACGACCTGTCCGAGTTCGGCGGACTCAGCACCCGTGCCATTGCAGTCGACACGGGCCTTGCCGTTCCGCCACCGGGCGCGATGTTGCAGCTTGAGATCGATCCGGGCGCACCGACCGATCCCGATGATCGCGTCACCGGCGTCGTGGTGTCGGGCTTTCTTGCCGGGACGGTGGTGAGCGACGGGATGACCTCCGTCACGGTGAACGGACCGACGCAGCAGATCGACCTCGCGGGATGGGCGACCGATGCCATGACGGCGCAGCTGCCGCCGGGGGACAACAGCGATTTTCAGGTGTCGCTGCAGGTCGAGAGCACCGGGCCGGATGGCTCGGTCGTCGTGACCACGCTGGACGAACCCGTCGCGATGGATCCGGGCCCGACCACGCCTGCTCCGGCGCCGGGTGCCGAAACAATTTTCGACGATGCGCCGGATACTGCGACAGCGTCGGAGGAGATCCCCGACCTTGCAGAGCAAGAAACGCCGTCTGTGGACGCAGATGATGCGGAGCCGCACGCGGCGTCATACGGGGGCGACGTGACGGTTCCGGAAGCAGAGGGCCAGGTTGATATTTCCTCCTTGTCAGGGGAGCCGGATGCGCCGGAGGCTCCTGTGGTCTCGCCGCAACCGGCTGACCCATACCTCAGCGCGATAGTGGGCAGCGCTCCGCCGGAGGCCGCGCCGACCGACCCCTTGCCCGATGCGACCGCGGATCCCTACGCAGAGGCTCTTGGCATTCCAGCAGGCGATGGTTTCCTCCCAGACGGGGTGGATGGCGCCCGGCTGGTCGCGCTCGACGAGGGGTCAGGATCAGCCTTTGATGAGACTCCCACGCCGGACCCCGGAACCTCATCTGCCGAGGACGTGATCGATACCGATCCATCCGATCCGCCGCAGGACGACCATCAGGGATGAGACAGCGCCTGCCTTCCTATCCGTCGCGCTGGACTGGACGCAGCCACCACGGTTCCGAGCGGAGGTTGACCGCTCCCAATGTCCGATCGAGGAGACCTCAATTATGACTTTTCGACCTATGCTCGCGGCGCTGTGCCTCGCAGCGACGCTGGCAACGCCGGCGCTGAGCCAACCGATGGAGACCCGTCAGGTGCAGTTCGATGCGGGCACGTCCGGCACCGTCATTCGGGACAGCATCACTGGGTACGAGGGGATCGACTACAAGCTCGGTGCCAGCGCAGGTCAGCGCATGGTCGTCGACCTAAACACGTCGAACCTCAGCAACTATTTCAACATCATGGCCCCCGGTGCGGACAGTGCGCTGTTCGTCGGAGCATCGGATGGCACGCATTTTGACGGCATTCTGCCAGCGAATGGGGAGTACACCATCCGCGTCTTCCTGATGCGCAACGCGGCGCGCCGCGAGGAGACCGCCGACTATTCCCTGTCGATTCATATCGGCGGCGCGATTACCCCGCCGGAACCTGACTTTGCCGACGGAAATGCCGGCGGCCCCGACTTCTGGGAAGTGACCGCGAGCGGGCTGAACATCCGCTCCGGCCCGTCCGCTGATGGCGCGGTTGTCGGGCGCGCGAACCACGGTCAGGTCCTGCGCAACCTCGGCTGCCGGGGCAGCGGCGATGGCCGCTGGTGCCATGTCCAGACGCCTGACGGGGCGCTGGATGGTTGGGTTTCGGGAGCCTACCTGCGCGAGAGCGGCGGGCCGGCGGCGTCGGGCCAGCCCGGCGTGAGCATCCCCAGCAGCAGCCCCGTGGCTCCTTCGCTCTACGTTCGCCCGACGGGCGAGGTCGAGGCAAGCTGGTCGTCGGGCTGCACGGTGCTGTTCAACCCGGAGAAACAGCGGATCAACGCGGGATCCAGCTGCTCGGAGGCGGAGCTGATCGCCTCGGATCTCTGGGTCGCCCGGATGCAATGAGAGAATGGAGCGCATGATGAGCTTTCGCTGCAGAGTTTACGCACTACTGAGCCTCGCAGTGCTGGGGTTGTTCGGTTGCAGTCCCGACACGCCTGACTCCAACTGGCAAGATGCCCCGGCCGAGCGACCTGCCTACGATCAATCCTCCGAGGCCACGCAGGTGGCGGAGGCCGCGTGCCGCGCAGCCCTGGCGGCAGAGGCGGGCCAGCCGGTTGACGAGACGCGGGTCGATTACGTGTTGCGCGCAGAGGCTGGGCTGGGCGTGTGGATGAGCCTGCGCGGCAGCCAGACCCAATGGGTCTGCCAATCTGACAGCGCCGGCAACGTGGCAGGCTTGGGGGAGGCGCCGGTTCCCTGATGACGACCCCCACCTGATCCGACAAGAAGGACGAACAATGATGCTGAACCGACGCATGTTCGCCAAGGGCGCCGCCCTTGGCGGTCTGTCCCTGATGGCGGGTCCTCTGGCCGGCCAGCATGTCTTCAAGGAAGTGAATGCGCTGCACCCTGGTGAGTTCACATGGCACCCGGAGCGCTCGCCATACGGTCCGGTGTCCGTTGTCGTGTCGATCGACGAACAGCGGGTGCATGTCTACCGGGGCGGGATCCGCATCGCCGTGTCGACTTGTTCCACTGGCAAACCGGGGCACGAGACGCCCACCGGGGTTTTCGTTGTGCTGCAAAAGGACCGCGATCACCACTCCTCAACCTACAACAACGCGCCGATGCCGAACATGAACCGGCTGACATGGGGCGGCATCGCGCTGCACGCGGGCAATCTGCCCGGATACCCGGCGAGTCATGGATGCATCCGGCTGCCGCTTGATTTCTCTGCGCGGCTGTTCGAGGTGACGCATCTGGGCACACCGGTGATTATCGGTCGATCCGGCAGCGCACCTCAGAGCGTGGTGCATCCCGGGCTGATCCTCGGCGCCTACAGCGAGGACGAGTTCGAACGCATCCTGTCAACGCTTGAGCTGCGGAAACATCCCTCTGACTGGAATCTGGATGAAGCGCATCCGATCACCTCGATGATCGCATCATCCCATGATGAACGTATCCTGCTGATAGAGAACGACCGCGAGGTGGCGGAGGGCCCGTTGATCTGGGACGGCCGCCCGCTGGGGCCGCATGTCTATGTATTGAACGGGCCAGATGATGGCACACGGGGCATGAGGTGGCAGGCGCTGACCTACGATGATGCGGCGCGCGCAGAGCACGACCTGACGCGGGTGCGCTCGGATGACGCGTTCTCCAGTCTAATCTCGGAACGCAGTCATCCCGGAATGATTTTTGTCTTCACCGACTTGCCATTGCATCCTGACCGGCGTTCAGGCCGGGATTTCGTGATCATGTCCTGATGGGGGGCTCCATGCATAGACTTGCCACTCTGCTTGCGCTCATCGCGACACCGGCCAGCGCGGCAAGCTGGGACATCACCGCACTCAACGGCGCCCCGACCGAAGGCGCCCCTGTGCTGACCCTCGAGGAGGACGGGGCGCTTTCGGGTCACACGGGCTGCAACCGTCTCTCGGGCCACGGACAGATCGAGGACGGCAGATTGACGCTGACCTTGCCATTAGCGACCACGCGCGTGGCTTGCCCGGCGTCGCTGTCACAGCAGGAAGCGCGTCTGCGCGACCTTCTGGGAAGCGGCGCGCGCGTGGAGTCCGAGGGCGACGGGCTTCGGTTGACCGGCGCTGGCGTGACCGCGTTGCTGATCCCGCAGGAGCGCGCGCCCGACATTCGCGACGCGGCTTATGTGATCGTCAGCGGCGTCGATGCCACGCTCAACATTCGATCCGAGCCGAGCACGGCCAGTGGCGTGCGCGCCCGTGCCTCGCTGGGCCGCGTCATGAAGAACGATGGCTGCGAGGAGCGACCTGATCGCGCCTGGTGCCGGGTCCGCTTCATCGACAATAGCGGCACGGACGGATGGGCCGCTGCGGAGTATCTCGCCGCAGCGACGGCGATGCGTCGGGCCGCCGCAGAGCTTTTCGACGAGATCGGGCGGCTTGACTGCCAGCTCTCGGGCGGTGCGGTAGAACGCTGCGACTTCGGCGTCTCGCGGGAGGGCAGAGGCGGCGGCACAATGCTGGTGTACCTGCCGGAAGACCGCCACCTGCTGCTCAGCTACGACGGCACGGAACTTGCCCTATCCGACGGAGAGACAGACGTGCCCGCGCAAATTGCCCCGATCAATGAAGGACTGAGCGTGGTGACCGACACGGCAACGTTGAGCGTACCGCTTTCGCCGTTCGCGGGCGGGTAGGCGCGGCGAAGACCATGTCATGCGCCAAAGCCAAACCGGCAGGACCATCCCGCATCGGCTGGGCTCTTGCGACGCTGGCTGCGTGGACTGTCATTACATTTGGCGGTGCGCTTCTTCTTCGGCCGGCGGAGCGCGGGCTCGATGAGATTGTGACGCAGGGTGTGCTGTGGCAGGTCGTGCTCGCCGCGGCGATGTTGGTCGTAGTGAGCATCTGGCGGGGCTGGAGTGATCTGGGGCTCAACGCGCCCGAGCGTGGCACGCTTCGGTTGCTTTGGTTTCCGCTGCTGCTTGTGGCGCTGCAAATGCTGCTGGCACTTCTGCTGGGCCTTCCTTCTGCGGGGGTGGGCGCATTGATCCTGCTCAACACCGCCTGCGTCGGGGTCTCGGAAGAGGTTATGTTTCGCGGCGTGCTCTATCGTGCGTTTCGCCAAAGGATGAAGATTTGGCCGGCGATCCTGCTGACGTCGGTTCTGTTCGGCGCGGTGCATGTGCTGAACGGCGTCATCACCGGCGCATTTGCGGATGCGTTGCGACAGGCGCTCGTCGCCAGCTGTTCCGGTCTGCTGCTGATCCCGTTGGCGCTGGTGCTCCCCGGGTTGCTCTACGCGCTGTGGCTCTTGCGTCATGTGCATCGCGCGCCACCTGCCGGTGACCGGCAGGCCGCAGGGATGGCAACGCGATGAGCCGATGGCACTTGCGGATTTTTCGCGCTGTCTTCTCGATTGCCTGGGCTCTGAGCGCGGGGCTTGCCGGGCTCATCATCGCGAGCCTGTTGCTCGCCGATGGTCCAACCACCGCGCCCCGGTACGTGGCAATCAGCCTGACGGTCAGCGCGATCCTTCTCGGCCTCGCCGTCCTGCTCTTCGGCATTAAAGGGGAGATCACGGCTCTGGCCCGAGCCATTGCGGCGCATGGCGAGGAAATGCAGGGCCCTCTGTCACGCCTCGCAACGTTTCTGCTCTTGGCTGGCGCCGGTCTGGTGCTCCTGCTCGCTGGGCTCATTGCCGGGGTGATCGCCCGTATTCTCGACGGGGCCGCCGTGTTCGGATGACCTGCGTGGGCGGCCTCGCGCGATCAGCCTGCTCTGGTCCGTCGCAGTGGCCTTTTGCTAAGTCTTTGGCCGGAGGGGCGTGCCACCCATGAGGTCAGCGGCACGGGCCCAACTTGGTCTCAGAACCGAACGGTTCCGCTGCCGATCTCGAGACCGCCGTAGGTTGCGCTCTTGGGCTTTCCGCCGTCGTCATAGAGAACGGTGGCATTGCCGCTTTGCCCGCCAGTGCAGGCGAGCGGGCGGATTTCGCTGCCGCCGGGTTTGGGATCGCTGTAGACCGCCGAGCAGAAGGCGCCGCCGGCGACGGTTACTCCCAAGGCGTAATTGCCATCAGAACGTTCGCGTATGGTGCCCGAGGCCGTGCCACCGGTGCTATTGGCCCCCGTACCGCTCATCGTGTCTTCCATGCAGCCTGCGCAAAGCAGCAGGACCGCGGTGGCGATCAGTGGTGACTTCATTGAGTACTCCTATCCCTCGCAAACTTTTCTGGATTTGGTCGTGAGGTCTGGTTCCCATGTGGGGGCGTCCAAGGCTCGCTGCGTGGTGGGGGCCCCGGACCTTGGCCGGTGGATCACCAGGCGGTGATCCGTTCCTCGGGCGGCAGCCACATTGGATCGCCTTCCTCGATGCCGAAGGCCTCGTAGAAGGCCGGCAGGTGCTGAAGAGCGGCAATTGCGCGGTAGGGCGACGGCGCGTGCGGATCGCCCGCGACCAGCAGGCGATCATAGGCCTCGGTCGATTTCGAGGTCCAGTTCTGCGCCCAGGACAGGAAGCAGCGCTGCTCGGGCGTGAAGCCGTCGATCTCGACGTTCTCTTGCGGGTGCTCTTCGAGGTAGTCGAGCAGGGCCTCGTGCGCGAGGGTGATGCCGCCGAGATCGGCCATGTTCTCGCCGACCTCGAGCGGTCCGTTGGCCATCAGCCCCGGCGCGATCTGGTAAGTGTTGGCCTGCGCGATCAGCTGGTCGGCCTTGGCAGCGAACTGCGCCGCATCTTCCGCGGTCCACCAGTCGCGCAGGTTGCCGCTGGCATCGAACTGCCGTCCCATCGAGTCAAAGCCATGGGTCATCTCGTGGCCGAGAATGGCCCCCATCCGGCAGAACCAGACCGCCGCGTCCTTCTGCGGCTCGAAGAAGGGGGGCTGCAGGATCGCCGCGGGCACCTCGAAGCCGTTGATGCCGGGATTGTAGGCGGCGTTGACGGTGGTGGGCCGGGTCGACGCGTTGTTGAACGCGTCCTGCACCACCGGGCCGCCGTATTTCGCCATGTAGCGCGCATGCTCGAAGGCCGCGATCGCCATCAGGTTGGCGACGGGGTCGGCGCCGATCTCGACGTCGGAGTAATCGATCCACTCTTCCGGCCCGCCCATCTTCGCGGTCAGCGCGCGGAGCTTTTCCGATGCCTGGACACGGGTCTGCTCGCTCAGCCAGTCGCGGGTCGGAATGCGCTCGGCAAACACGGCCTTGATGCGGGTGAACATCTCTTCGGCGGTGGCCCGCGCCTCGTCGGAGAGGTTGGCCTCGACATAGAGCTGCCCCAGCGGATGCGCGAGCTCATCGGCGATGAGCTGGAAAGCGCTCTCCTCGCGCGGCGGCAGCACCGCGCTGCCCAGCAGGGCGCTCGAGAACGCCAGGTTGGGCTTCTGGAACTCGGTCGACATGACCGGCGCGAAGCTCAGGATCACCCGCAGCTTGAGATAGTCCTTGATCTCCTCCAGCGGCCGCGTGCGCAGCAGTTCGGACAGAACCGGCAGGTAACGCGGGGAGGCAAGGACCACATCTTCGATCCCTTCGGGGTAGCCCGCCGCTTCGAGCAGCTTGGACAGGTCGATCTCGGGGATTTGCGCCTGAACCTCGGCCAGTGTCATGGGATTGTAGCGCATCTGCGGATCGGCCCGTTCGACCGGCGACAGCACGCCGCTATAGAGGATCCGCTCGATCTGGACGGACGCGCGCGCGATGCGGCTGGCGTCTCCGGGCGGGTAGCCTGCCACCATGAGCGTTTCGGCGAAGAAGGTCCGGTAGGCAATCAGCCGGGCGCCGTCGTCGGGCTCTTCGAGCACGCTCGCGAAGTTCGGGTTGATCGCGAAGCCGGCGCTTGCGAAGGCGAGTTCGTACTGGCTGTTGTCGAGCATGCCCTCGGTATGGCCGAAACCGAGAAAGACACCGGGGCCGCCGATCCTGTCCATGCGCACGAGGAACGGCACGAGGTCGGGCAGCCCGGTCATGGCATCGATGCGGTCGAGCTCGGCCTGGATCGGGGTGATGCCGCGGGCGTCGATCGCCTGGGTATCCATGTAGGCGCGGTAGAAATCGCCCACGAGCTGCGCCGGGCTGCCCTTGGGTGCGCCCTCGGCCTCCGCGGCGGCGCGGGCGAAGATCTCGTTCACCTGCGCCTGCACGATCTCGCCGGTGATGGTGAAGATGCTGTATTTCGGATGTTTCTCCGGCCGGTCGATGCGCACGAGCCAGCCCCCGGCGGCGTAGCGGTAGAAGTCTTCCGCCGGGTCGACACTCTGGTCCATGTTGCGGACCGAGAAGCCGAGCTGATCGGCGCCGACCGTCCCCGCGTCTTGCGCGGCGGATGACGTGGCGGTTGCCGAGAACAGCCCCACTGCCAGGGAACAGGCCAAGGAAAACATGGGGCGCACAATCATCAATAGGGCTCCGGTCATGAAAGTAAGATCGGTGTTGAAAAGGCTTTTCACCAACACGTTACCGGCATTGGCATGTCCTGGCCACCGTTTTGCGTGCGCTGGCGCGCAGCGTGCCAAGGCAGGGCCCGGACCTGCCTGCAGCCCACAGCCCGCCCTCATTCGGTGCTGTCGATGCGCACCGCTGCCAGGTCAACGAGATTTGCGATTTGACCTGGGCGGAAGCCATGCAGGTCTGCCCGCGCGTCCCGATCGGGTGGTGCGTGAGCCTCGTTTGCACGGTCTCGAATCTGCCGTGGCTGGTCTTGGCGGGAAATTACCCCATTTCAAACCTCTGTCTTGTCCGGGCGTTGAGAGCACACCAAGGATCGCTTTCGGTCTGCGTGCGCCGCGTTTCGATGCTGCCGGGAGCCGCGGACTGTCGGACGGATGATGTTGAACCTGGGGGGTTTTTGGCGGACCATTCTAGCAAGGCGGACGAGGCAAGCCGCAGATCGGACACAGGATGCTGAACCGGATATTCAGACGCGCCAAACGTACCCCCACAGAGGCGGGCGACGAGATCGTGCTGCCGGTGGTCTGGCTGCTCGGCAAGACCGGCGCGGGCAAATCTTCGCTCGTCGGCGCCCTTACCGAGCAATCCGACGTCGAGATCGGGGACGGCTTCCAGCCCTGCACGCGTTCTGCGCGCAGTTACGACTTCCCCCCCGATCAGCCGCTCGTGCGCTTTCTCGACACGCGCGGGCTGGGCGAGGCGGGATATGACCCGGCCGAGGATCTCGCCGCCTGCCGCGACCGCAGCCACGTTCTGCTGGTTGTCTGCCGGCTCGACGACCCGGTGCAGGGCGTGGTCGCCGACGCGCTGTCGGACATCATCCGGGCAGAGGCCGGAATGCGCACCATCCTCGTGCTCACCGGCAAGGACCTCGTCCCCGATCCAGACGCCCGCGACCGTGCCGAGCGCACCATCGCCGCCCGCATGGGCCGGGCCGCGGGCCGCGCGCTTCCCGCGGTCAGCCTGTCTCTGGCCCCCAGCGAGGCGACCGATGTCGAGGGGCTCGACGCCCTGCGCGGGCACCTGCTCGAGGCGCTGCCCGCAGCGGGCCTGCTGCTGGAGAAATCCCGCGCTGGCGACGCCGAGCAGATCGAGTTCGAAAAGCACAAGCGCTGCGTGCTCTCCTATGCAGGGGTGGCGCTGACCAGCGATCTTGCGCCGGTGGTCGGCATGGTCGCGGTGCCCGCCACGCAGCTCAAGATGCTGCACGAGCTGGGCCTGCGCTACGGGGTGAAGTGGGACCGCAAGGTCGGCGCGGCCTTCCTCAGCACCATGGGGGTCAGCATCGGCGCGCGCTATGCAACGAATTTCGGTCTGCGCGAGCTGGCCAAGCTGATCCCGGTCTACGGCCAGACCGTGGGCGCCGCCACCGCCGGAGCGATCAGCTTTGCCACCACCTACGCGCTTGGCCGCGCCGCGGCCTATTTCCTCTACCGCAGCGCGCAGGGCAGCGCGCCGAGCGAGGAGGAGCTGCGCAAGGTCTACCAGCGCGCCTTTAGGAGGTCCTCGGATGAAGCTGACTGAGCGCCTCCGCCCGGCGCTCTTGCGCTGGGACCGGCTGCTGGCGGTGGCCGCGCTTGCGCTGCCTTTCGTGGCGGCGATGCTCGCCGGATTCGCCTGGATGATCGAGCACGGCTGGCTCATCGAGTTCATCGTCGCCTCGATCTCGCTCGGGGGGCTGGTGGCGCTCATTCGGCTGGTGCGCCTTTGGATGCGGGGCCGCGAGACCGGTACCGCGCCGCGCCCCGACCAGCTTCATGCGCGGGTCGACCCCACGTGGGGCGAGCGCGAGATCGGCGCCTTCGAGGCCGCGCAGATCTTCATCGCGGAGACCACGGCGCAGCCGCTGCCGTGGGAGGATCTGCAGCCGATTGCGCAGGAGGTGGTGCGCCGGGTCGCCGCGGCCTCGGGCAAGGGCGACAAGGGGGTGCTCGACTTCACCGTTCCAGAGGCGCTGCTGCTCATCGACCGCGTTGCCGTGCGCCTGCGCGCGGACATCCGCGACAAGGTGCCCTTTTCCGACAGCATTTCGGTGGGCACGCTGCTCTGGCTCTGGGAGCGCCGCGACGTCGCCTGGAAGGTCAAGAAACACGGCTGGAATGCCTGGCGGGTGATCCGCGCGGTCAAATCCCTGCCCACCGCCGTGCTGCGCGAGATCGAGGGGGTCATCGCCGAGGGGCATTCGTCTTTTGTCACCAGCGAGGGCACCGTCATCCTGCAGGCGCTTCTGCTCGAAGAGGTCGCGGCGGCGGCGGTCGAGCTATACTCCGGGCGGCTGCGCTTCTCGGATTCCGAACTGCTCGACCTCGGGCTTGCCTCCAGCGACCTCGATCGGGCGCGGCTGGCGGCCAGCGACATGCCGCTGCGCATCGCCGTCGCCGGGCAGATCAGCGCCGGCAAGTCGAGCCTGGTCAACGCGTTGCTCGGCGCCGACCTGGCCGAGGTCGACGTGATCCCGACCACGGACGCGCCAAAGACCTATCCCACTGACTTTGACGGGGTCGAGACGATGCTGCTCGACATGCCGGGGCTCGATGGCTCCGAGCGGCTGGCGCGGATCGTCGCCACGGAATTGGCGCGGGCCGATCTCGTCATCTGGACCGTCCGCGCCAACCGCCCCGCCCGCGAAATCGACCGCGCCACGATCGCGAAGCTGCGCGAGATCGTTTCGGCCGATCCGCGGCGGCGGATGCCACCGGTGGTCGTGGCGGTCTCCTGCATCGATGCGTTGATGCCCGGCTGGCCCTTTCCCGAGGGGCATCTCAGCGACGAGGCCATGGAACGCGTCACCGAGGTCGTCGCCGCCGTCCAGCATGACATCGCCGACCCCCGGGCCACAGCCAACACGATCCCCGTCGTGCTCACCGAGCCGGACTGGAACATCGACCGTCTGCGCGCCCGCATCGACAGCCTCATCGGCCCGGCGCTCGACACCCAAAGAAATCGGCTGCGGATCGAAGCAAAGACCAGTGGCATGCGCAAAGAGGCCGCCCGTGCCGGGCGCGGCCTGCGCGGCGCGCTCTCCGCGTTCGGACGGAAATACGCGCAGGAGGACGATGCGTCCGAGGCCGAGCGCTAGGCGTCGCGCCAGCCGGCCACACCCGGCCAGACCGAGCGGCCAAGAGCCGCGGTACCCCTCGGCGATCTCGTCCTCGATCTCGCTGCAGGGGCCGCGCTCTGCGGACAGATGCTCTGTCCCGCGGGAAAATTGCTCAACCATGAGGGTCTGTGACCGCAGAGGCACACGTATTGCGAGAATCCGCTGAGCGAATCTACGTCAGGTTGATTTGATGAGCGGAAATCCGCCTTCTTCACGCACTGTCACGTGAAGGAAAGAAAACATGAGCTTCAGGCTTGTTGCCCTCGGGCTTGCCGCGTGCCTCGCAACTGCGGGCTGCGCAACGAAATCCGGGAAAATTTCCGGTCAATATGTTTCGCCGTTACAGTTCCAGTCGTATTCTTGCAGCCAGGTTACCGAAGAAGCGCTGCGCATATCCGAGCGGTCAGCGGTCGCGTTCAAGATCCAGAACGTCAAGGCAAGGAACGATGCCGTAGCGGCGAGTGTCGCGCTGGGGCTGTTCTGGCCTGCAGCGTTCCTTGTCGGCGGCAACGATGCCAATGCGTCGGAGGTCGCGCGGCTGAAGGGCACGATGGATGCGCTTGAAGCGGCCAGCATCCAGAAAAACTGCGGGCTCGAGTTCGTCCGCGCGCCGCTGCCCAAGGCGCTCTGAAAGACACGCGCCCCGCTCCTACGGAAGCCGGGCGCAGCTGTTTCCAACTCTGCGAAAAGGACCCTGCGGAGGGAGCCGCGGCGGCGGGGCGCGATGAGCGTCCGTTGCCGCGGCGTTCTGGCGTTGGTCGCGCCTTTGCGGGAGCGGTCCGGGTGGCGCGATCGCTCAGGCGGCGATCGCGTCGTCGATGGTCATGAAGAACTCGCCGCGGGTGAAGGGCATCGTCAGGATGCCGCTCGCACCGAGCCCCTTTGCAATCAGCGTGGTCGCGACCCGCGCGTAGCGATTCAGCACCACGATCGGCTGGCGCTTGTTGCCCGCGCGCAGATCGCGCAGGAAATCGAAGCCATCCTGGTCGGGCAGCTCGGGATCCAGCATCACCAGGTCATAGAGCCCGCTTTCGATCAGCGGGCGCGCGTCCACGGCAGTGGCGGTTTGGAAGGCATCATGGCCGCCCTCGGCAAGGATGCGATCCAGAGCGCTGCGCTGGTCCTGGTCTGGAAGGATCAGAAGAATCCGGGCCATGAAGGTCTCCTTATGAGGGGTGGCAGTCCCCCAAGAATGTCGGTGAAGCCCCGAGTGCTCAACCGAGTCATCCAGAGGTTTACGTAGCGTCCACGTGGATAAGCCGGGGGGAATGTGTGGGGTTTTCCTGTCGGACGCGGAAAGGCCACGGCCAGGGCCTTTCGGGCGAGGCGGGCGTGGAGCGCGCCTGGATCCGAACCGCGAGTGCTCTCTATGCGCGATTCACTTCATTTCGCACACCTTTTGCATGTGCGACGATGCGGCTCTGCCTGTCCGGCGGGGAATCCGCACCTTCGGGACGGAAAGTTGCGGCATCCCGCGTCCGCCCTGTGCTAGCGCTGTGCTTCGGATGATCAGGCCAGTAATGGAGCAAGCCATGGACCCCCGCGAACTCGAGATGACCGTTCTTATGACGCCGGACATGGCGAATTTCAGCGGCAAGGTGCACGGCGGAGCGCTGCTCAACCTGCTCGACCGCGTCGCCTTCTCCTGCGCCTCGCGGTTCTCGGGGCGCTATGCGGTGACGCTGTCGGTCGATCAGGTGACCTTCAAGCAGCCGATCAACGTGGGCGAGCTGGTGACGTTCCGCGCGCGGGTGAACCATGCGGGGCGCACCTCGATGGAAATCGGCATCCGGGTCGAGGCCGAGGACATCCGCAAGGGCAGCCGCCGCCACACCAACTCGTGCTACTTTACAATGGTCGCCGTGGACGACGAGGGCCGCCCCGCCGAGGTCCCGACGCTCGAGGTCTCCACCGAACTGGAAAAGAAGCGCCAGCGCGCCGCAGCGATCCGCAAGAAGCTGCGCGTGCAGTTCGAGGAAGAGATGCGCCGCGCCACCGAGGGGTGACCCGGGACCCGTCCCCGCGGGGACAGCCAGAAAAATCGTTGTTCGGCGTCTCGGGAGTCCGGGGCGCCTTTTCTCATGCCCGGGCGCGTTGACAGTACGTCAGCTTGGCGTTTAGATATGAATGATCACCCCGAATATAAATGGTTCGCTGCGGCGGGCGCCGGTGTGCATCCCCGCCCGAACCACCGAGGAGCCCGCATGACTGCCCAACGCCACGGCCAGATCATCGCTGTCGATCCCGCCGGGATCGCCGAGTACAAGCGCTTGCATGCCGCGGTCTGGCCGCAGGTGCTGGCGACGATCACCGCCTGCAACATCCGCAATTATTCGATCTTCCTCAAGGAGCCGGAGAATTTGCTCTTTGCCTATTTCGAGTATGTCGGAACCGACTTCGACGCGGACATGGCGAAGATGGCGGCCGATCCCGTGACACAGGACTGGTGGTCGCACTGCATGCCATTGCAGCGCCCGCTCGAGACGCGCCCCGAGGGCGCGTGGTGGGCCGAGGCGGAAGAGGTCTTTCATCTTGACTGAACCGCGCCCAAAGTCGGGCCGGTGGGGCAGGGTGCCTGTCCGACCCTTGCAAGCCAGGGACGTGATCCCGGGCCTGCCGAAGTTCTGGATATGGACACGGACACGGACACGGACATGGACGGGGGCGCCGGGCGCATCATAGGAAGAACGCGCAGCATCAGCGAGATCCGCTGCGAGAGCAGGAGAGGCCCGGTCGGGATTGGCTGCCGGGCGCGTGATGTCTGCAAGAGGGAGCAGGAGGAAGAATGAACTTGGAGAAAAGACTTGCCGGCAAAAAGGCGGTGATCACCGCTGCCGGTCAGGGGATCGGCCGTGCCACGGCGGAGCGTTTCGCCGCCGAGGGGGCCGAGGTCATCGCCACCGACATCAATGAGGCGGCGCTGGAAGAGCTCGGGCAGATCGCGGGCATCACCGCCAAGAAGCTGAACGTGCTCGACGGCGCGGCGATCAAGGCCTTCGCCGAAGAGGTGGGTGCGGTCAACGTGCTGTTCAACTGCGCAGGCATCGTCCACGCGGGCACGCTACTCGACGCCACCGAGGACGAATGGGATTTCGCCTTCGACCTCAACGCCAAGGCGCAGTTCCGGATGATCCGCGCCTTCCTGCCGGGAATGCTGGGTAATGGCGGCGGCTCGATCATCAACATGTCGTCGGTCGCCGGGCCGATCACCGGGCCGGTCAACCGGCTGGTCTATTCGGCCTCCAAGGCCGCCGTGGTCGGGCTGACCAAGGGTGTCGCCGCCGATTACGTGACCCAGGGCATCCGCTGCAATGCGATCTGCCCGGGCACGGTCGACAGCCCCTCGCTGCACCAGCGCCTGCGCGACACCGGCGATTACGAGGGTGCTCTCAAGGCCTTTGTCGCCCGCCAGCCGATGGGCCGGGTGGGCGATCCGAACGAGGTGGCCGCGCTGGCTGCCTATCTCGCTTCCGACGACTCCGGTTTCACCACCGGTCAGGCCCACGTCATCGACGGCGGCTGGACCACCTAAGACTTCAAAAGGAACTCCCCATGAAATTCGCACGTTACGGCGCCCGCGGCGCTGAGAAACCCGGCCTGATCGACGCCGACGGCAAGCTGCGCGACCTCTCGGGCCACGTCTCGGACATCGCGGGCGATGTGCTCGCCGACCTCGACACGTTGAAGTCGATCGACCCGGCCTCGCTGCCGCTGGTCGAGGGCGAGCCGCGCTATGGTGCCTGCGTCGGCGGCACCCGCAAGTTCATCTGCATTGGTCTCAACTACGCCGACCACGCCGCCGAAAGCGGCATGGACGTGCCGCCCGAGCCGGTGATCTTCGCCAAGTTCACCTCGGCGATCTGCGGCCCGAATGATCCGATCATCATTCCCCGCAACTCGGTCAAGACCGACTGGGAGGTCGAGCTGGGCTTCGTCATCGGCAAGACCGCGAAATACGTGGCCGAAGAAGACGCGATGGATCACGTCGCGGGCTTTTGCCTGATCAACGACGTCTCGGAGCGCGAATTCCAGGCCGAGCGCGCTGGCCAATGGGTGAAGGGCAAGTCCTCGGACAACTTCGGCCCGACCGGCCCCTGGCTGGTGACCCCGGACGAGGTGGGTGACTTCGACAACCTCGGCATGTGGCTCGAGGTGAATGGCGAGCGGGTGCAGGACGGCTCCACCGCCACCATGGTCTATCGCGTGCCCTTCCTCGTGTCCTACCTGTCGCAATTTTTCACGCTCGAGCCGGGCGACATCATTTCGACCGGCACGCCTCCGGGCGTCGGCCTCGGCTTCAAGCCGCCGCGCTACCTGAAGGCGGGCGACACGGTGGAGCTGGGCATCGAGAAGCTCGGCACCCAGAAGCAGATCTGCGTGGACGACAAATGAGGTCGGCGCCTTGCTCCCGCGCGGGGCAGGGCACCTTCTGAAAACAACGCGGCGCGGTCCCATGGACCGCGCCGTTCATCATTTCGAGGCAGGCCGAAAGCGGCTCAGTTGAGACGCGAGGGGTAGATGAATCCGTTGACCGGGTAGACGCTTCCGAAGGTGCCGGGGTTGCTCTCGAGCCGCACCTCGGACCAGTCGTTGCGCGGCGAGACATCGACGACCGCCATCTTCAGCGACACCTGATTGCGGTGCCAGTTGGCGTGATCGACCATCACTTCGCGCGGCGAGACGACCTCGGAAACCACGGCGACATGGCCCATCGGCAGCCGCGAGGTCTTGCTGAAGGCCATCACCGCGCCGATGGCCGGTCGGGTGCCGCGGTCGTAAAGATCCTTGGCTTGGCCCCACCAGGTTTCGGCATTGCCGCGGATGTTGATGCCACTGAGATTGCGCGCGTAGGGAACACACCAGACCCTCTGGCCGTTGGACTGCAGCTTCTTTGCCTCGCGCAGGGCCAGTTCCTGGCGCTGGGGGCTCAGCTCGATATCCGACAGCCGCTGGATCTCGGGCGTGTTGGAGCAGGCGGCGGTGATCATCAGGAGAAACGCGCAGGCGACCGGTGTGGCCCGCGACCTGAGTGTGGCGTTTTCCACGCGCATTGTGTCCCTCGGCATCTTGTTGTTCTGCTCGGCACCGCTGTTCCCGCAGTGGCCTCATGCGAAGGATGGTAAACTCAATGTTTGTAACAAATCGAAGAATTCGTGACCCCTTGGAACCGGCGGATTTTCGCCTATACGTTCTCTTTCCGTTCCGGAAGCCCTCCGAACATTCCGCACCAAGTGACTAATTTTTAACCACTTAGGTGGAGTCTTCGGGTGGCATGCTCCCGCTCGCCGCGTGAAAAGCCGCTCCGCCGGCGCGTCACCCGGTCGATTCCGTGATCTCGGACAGGTCCACCGGGACGAGGCCAAGCGCCCGGGCGGTCTCTAACGACAACTGTCCGCTCTCGAGCCCGCGCGCCGTCTGGTAGCGGCGCACCGCGGCGCGGGTCGGGGCATCCATCGCGCCGGTCACTGCGCCGGAGAACTCTCCGCGCGCCGCCAGCGCGCGCTGCACCGAGGCGACGAACTCCGGGGTCATCTGCGCCGGGCAGGGGGCCTCGAAGCGCATCTCGCCGCGCGGGCGCACCAGCTTCGGCACTTGGGTGCGGCGGTAGATCGGCGCGCGCAGCACCGTGCCATCCTCGGCGATCTCGGCCTGCACCACCAGCACTTCGCCCTGCACCTGCTCATAGATCGCCGGGATGTGCTCGCGGGCCCAGCAGCTGCCGTCCGCGGCCCGCTCGGGGGGCAGCGGCGCTTCCTCGTCGGGCGGCTGCGGCGCGCCGCAGGCGGCGAGCAGCGACAGCAGCACAGGCAGGCAGGCGCGGGGCAGGATCGGGGGCATGGCTCGGGCCTCAGGTCGTCTTTTGCGGCGGACCCTAGCAACTGCCGCGGAACCGGGGAAGGCCGGGGCGCCGTCTGAGCGTGATCTGCCGGGCGCAGGCTGCGCTTTCGGCACGGAAAGCACAGTGCTGCCCTCTGGACCCGCCCCCGATACGAAGGCTACAACGCGCCCTGACGAATGATGGAGACAAGGCCGATGGCGAAGATCACCTATATCGAGTTTGGCGGCACCGAGCATGTCGTAGAGGTTCCGAACGGCCTGACCGTGATGGAAGGCGCGCGCGACAACAATATCCCGGGCATCGAGGCCGATTGCGGCGGCGCCTGCGCCTGCTCGACCTGCCATGTCTACGTGCACCCCGACTGGATCGAGAAGCTGCCGCCGAAGGACGACATGGAAGAAGACATGCTCGACTTCGCCTTCCAGCCTGACGCCGACCGCTCGCGCCTGACCTGCCAGCTCAAGGTGACCGATGCGCTCGACGGCCTGGTCGTGCAGATGCCGGAAAAGCAGATCTGAGCGAGGCGCTCCGATCCCCGCGCGGCGCGCTCCGCGGGCGTGTTGCAGCGCTTGCCTCGGGGGCGCTCCCGGGGCTGGCGCTCAGCCTTGTCCTCGGCGCCGCGCGCGCCGAGACGCCCGCCGCCCGCTATGCGGAGCCCACCACGCGCTACGATCACGGCGTGCTTGGCGATGCGGTGGAATGGGGCGCGCTGCGGTTCGACGGCCCTGACGGCCCGGTGCTCCTGCGCCTGCCGCAGACCCGCGTCTTCGAGGACATCGCCCCGCGCGTCGTGCCGCTCCCCGAGGGCGGCTGGGCCGCGCTGGTGGTCGAGAGCGATCAGTCCAAGGGCGCCCGGCTGGCGCTTTACACCCCCAGAGGCCTGCTCGCCGCCACCGCCTTCATCGGGCAGGCGCACCGCTGGCTCGCCCCGCTCGGCGGCGCCGACCTCGACGGCGACGGCGCTCTCGAGCTGGCCTATGTCGACCGCCCACACCTTGCCAAGACCCTGCGCGTGGTGCGCTACCGCCCCGGCGATCCGCAGCTGCGCGACGTCGCGGCGCGGCCCGGGCTGACCAATCACCGCATCGGCTGGGATCACATCGCGGGCGGCCTGCGCGACTGCGGCAGCGGCCCCGAGATGGTTCTGGCTGACGGCGATTTCTCCCGCCTCGTCGCGGCGCGCCTCCGCGCCGGCCGCCTCGTTTTGCGCGATCTCGGCGCCTGGACGGCGGCCCGCTCCGAGGCAGCCCTGCGCTGCCAATAAAGCCGCGGGCCTCCGAGCTCGAAGCCCCAAGCCGCCTCGTTTCTTTCGAAATACGCCCGCCGGGGGCGGTCCCCGACCGTCCGCCAAAGCGTCGCCGCGACAGCCTGCCGCGACCGAAAGGGGCTTTGCTTTCCCGCCCGCCGCGCGTACCCATGCTCACATGAGAACACTCTTTCTTGGGGACGTGATGGGCCGCGCCGGGCGGGCTGCCATCGCCGAGACCCTTCCCCGCCTGCGCGAAGACTGGAAACTCGATTTCGTCGTGGTGAACGGCGAGAACGCCTCGAGCGGCACCGGGCTGACCGGCGCCCATGCCAAGATGATTCTCGAGGCCGGGGCCGACGTGGTCACGCTGGGCGATCATGCCTTCGACCAGAAGGAAATGCTCACCTACATCGAGAGCGAGCCGCGCATCATCCGCCCGCTGAACTTCGCCAAGCAGGCGCCGGGCCGCGGCGCCGCGCTCTTCACCGACCGCCGCGGGCGCAAGGTGCTGGTGCTTCAGGTGCTGGGCCAGGTCTTCATGAAACGCGCCTTCGCCGATCCGTTTTCGGCGGTGGACGAGGTGCTGCGGCGCCACCCGCTGGGCGGGCAGGCGCAAATGATCCTCGTCGACATGCATTGCGAGGCGACCTCGGAGAAGATGGGCATGGGGCATTTCTGCGACGGGCGCGCCAGCCTCGTCGTCGGCACCCACACCCACGTCCCCACCGGCGACGCGCAGATCCTGCCGGGCGGCACGGGCTACCTGACCGATGCCGGCATGTGCGGCGATTACAACTCGGTGATCGGCATGGAAAAGGCCGAGCCGATGCGCCGCTTCGTCACCGGCATGGGCAAGACCCGCTTCCAGCCGGCGCTCGGCGAGGCGACGCTTTCTGGCGTGCTGGTCGAGACCGATGACCGCACCGGCAAGGCGACCTCGGTGCGCATGGTGCGCCAAGGCGGGCGGCTGGAGCAGGCCGGCCCCTGATGCACCGGGCCTTGCCCTTTCTCGCGCTGATCGCGGTGGGTGCGCTTTGGGGCGCGGGCCAGCCGCTGGCCAAGATCGCCGTATCCGAGGGCTACCGCCACGTCGGCATCCTGTTCTGGCAGCTGGCGCTTGGCGCGCTTTTGCTGGGCACGGTGACCCTGCTGCGCGGGCGCAGCCTGCGGTTCGCACGCGGGGATCTGCCGCTGCTGCTTTTCGTGGCGCTGGCAGGCACGGTGCTGCCGGGCATCTCCTCTTATACCGCCGCCGTGCATTTGCCCTCGGGGCTGATCTCGATCCTGCTCTCGGCGGTCCCGATGTTCACCTTCCCGCTGGCGCTGGCGCTTGGCAACGACCGCTTCTCGCGGCGGCGCCTCGCCGGGCTCTCGCTGGGGCTGGGCGCAGTGGCGTTGCTGGTGCTTCCCGAGACCAGCCTGCCCGAGCCGGGTATGGCGCGCTGGATCCCCGTCGCGCTGGTCTCCTCGGTCTTCTACGCGCTCGAAGGCAACGTGGTGGGCCGTTGGGGCACGCGCGGGCTCGACCCGGTCAAGCTGCTGGCCGGGGCTTCGGCGCTTGGCGCGGTGATCGCCCTGCCGATGGCGCTGCTCGGCGGTCAGTTCATCGACCCGCGCCCGCCCTGGGGCGCGCCGGATCTCGCGATCCTGGCGGGCTCGGCGATCCATGCGCTGGCCTATGCGGGCTACGTGGCGGTGGTCGCCTCGGCTGGGGCGGTCTTTGCGGTGCAGGTCAGCTATCTGGTAACACTTTTAGGGCTCTTCTGGGCCATGCTCTTCCTAGGCGAGAGCTACAGCGGGGCGATCTGGGGGGCGCTGCTCATGATGTTGGCAGGCATGGCGCTGGTGCAGCCGCGGCCGCGCCACATTCTTGTAAGCGCCGGCGCATCCGCTAAGAATGAGCGGCGCTTCAACGGGTCGGGCGCGCAGACAGGCGACGTACAAGTATGAATTTCTTCGAGCTGAGCCAGACGGCACAGGCCTGGGTCACGATCGGCACGGTCCTTGCGATGTTCCTGCTCTTCATCCGCGAGACCTACCCGACCGAGGTGGTGGCGATCGGCGGCACCGCCTTCCTGCTGGCCATGGGCGTGCTGCCCTACCAGGATGCGCTCAGCGTGCTGTCGAACCCGGCCCCCTGGACCATCGCGGCGATGTTCGTGGTGATGGGGGCGCTGGTGCGCACCGGCGCGCTCGACACCTTCGCCACCTACGCGCAGGCGCAGGTGCAGCGCCGGCCGAAAAAGGCCATGGCCGTGATCATGGGCGTGGTGATCCTCGCCTCGGCCTTCATGAACAACACGCCGGTCGTCGTGCTGATGCTGCCGGTCTTCGTGCAGATCTCGAAATCGCTCGGCCTTCAACCTTCCAAGCTGCTGATCCCGCTGAGCTATGCCGCGATTCTCGGCGGCACCACCACGCTCATCGGCACATCGACCAACCTGCTGGTCGACGGCGTGGCGCGGGCGCAGGGGCTCGAGGCCTTCAGCATTTTCGAGGTCACCCCGCTGGCGATCATCCTCGTGGCCTGGGGCATGCTCTACCTGACCTTTGTCGGGCGCTTCCTGCTGCCCGACCGCCACTCCATGGCGGGGATGCTGTCGGACCGCTCGCGGATGAAGTTCTTTACCGAGGCGGTGGTGCCGCCCGACAGCGACCTCATCGGCCGCGAGGTGCTCGGCGTGCAGCTCTTCAAACGCGAGGGCGTGCGGCTGATCGACGTGGTGCGCGGCGACGAGTCGCTGCGACGCAACCTCGAGGGTGTGACGCTGCAGGTCGGGGACCGGGTCGTGCTGCGCACCCAGATGACCGAGCTTCTGTCGCTGCAGCGCAACAAGTCGCTCAAGCGCGTCGACCAGGTCTCGGCCAAGGAAACCACCACGGTCGAGGCGCTGATCTCGCCCGGCTGCAAGATGGTCGGCCGCAGTCTTGGCGGGCTGCGCCTGCGCCGCCGCTTCGGGGTCTACCCGCTGGCGGTGCACCGGCGGAACCAGAACATCGGCCGCAAGATCGACGAGCTGGTGGTGCGCGTCGGCGACACGCTGCTGCTCGAGGGCGCCCCCGAGGACATCAAGCGTCTCGCCGAGGAAATGGAACTGGTCGACGTCTCGCGCCCCTCGGCCCGCGCCTTCCGCCGCGGCCATGCGCCGGTGGCCATCGGCGCCATGGGCGGCATCGTGGTGCTGGCGGCGCTCGGCGTCGCGCCGATCCTCGCGCTCGCGGTGATCGCCGTGGCGGTGGTGCTCTTCACCCGCTGCATCGACAGCGACGAGGCCTTCTCCTTCGTCGAGGGGCAGCTGCTGGCGCTGATCTTCGCCATGCTCGCCATCGGCGCGGCGCTGGAAGCCTCTGGCGCGGTGCAGCTGATCGTGGGCGCCGTCGCGCCGCTGCTCGAGTCGCTGCCCGGCCCGCTGCTGATCTGGGCGGTCTTCCTGATGACGTCGATCCTGACCGAGGCGGTGAGCAACAACGCCGTCGCCGTGGTGGTCACGCCGATCGCCATCGGTCTCGCGCATCACCTTGGGATCGATCCGCGCCCGCTGGTGGTGGCGGTGATGGTTGCGGCCTCTTGCAGCTTCGCGACGCCCATCGGCTACCAGACCAACACGCTTGTCTACGGCCCCGGCGGCTACCGGTTCTCCGACTTCCTCAAGGTCGGCGTGCCGCTGAATCTGACCATGGGCATCCTCGCCGCGATGCTGATCCCGCTGTTCTTCCCGCTCTGAGCGGGGCGGGGCGCATAGCGGCGGCCCGAATGTGCAGGGCCGCCCCGGTCTTAGGCGCGCACATCCCTGCAAAACAGGGGCGTCGGGCTTGCGGGGGCGGGGGGCTCTGGGGTATGAGACCGCGATATTCCACATGACAGACGAGGCAAGGGGTCCACATGGCCGGCCATTCCAAATGGGCAAACATCCAGCACCGCAAGGGCCGTCAGGACGCGGTGCGCGCCAAGCTCTTCTCGAAATTCTCCAAAGAGATCACCATCGCCGCCAAGATGGGCGATCCCGATCCCGAAAAGAACCCGCGCCTGCGGCTCGCCGTCAAGGAAGCCAAGAGCCAGTCCATGCCCAAGGACAACATCGAGCGCGCCATCAAGAAGGCGATCGGCGGCGACGGTGAGGATTACGAGGAAATCCGCTACGAGGGCTATGGCCCGAACGGCGTGGCGGTGATCGTCGAGGCGATGACCGACAACCGCAACCGCACCGCCTCCAACGTGCGCTCGACCTTCACCAAGAACGGCGGCAACCTCGGCGAGACCGGTTCGGTTGCCTTCATGTTCGAGCGCAAGGGCGAGATCATCTACAAGGCCGCCGCCGGTGATGCCGACACCGTCATGATGGCGGCGATCGAAGCTGGCGCCGAGGATGTCGAGAGCGACGAGGAAGAGCACGTCATCTACTGCGCCGACACCGATCTGAACGAGGTCGCCACCGCGCTCGAAGCTGAGCTTGGAGAGTCGGAATCGACCAAGCTGATCTGGAAGCCGACCACCACCACCGAGCTCGATCTCGACTCGATGCAGACGCTGATGAAGCTGGTCGATGCGCTGGAAGACGACGACGACGTGCAGCGCGTCACCACCAACTTCGAAGCTTCCGACGAGGTCATGGCCCAGCTCTGAGCCGCGCCAACTCGTGCAATGCCGAAGGGGCGGGGGGAGACTCCCGCCCCTTTTTCGTGCTGCGCCGCGATCCCGGGCGCAGGGGCGGCGCAGCCACCGCCTAGCGCCGCGTGTAGTGACGCATCTCGTCGATCATCCCGAGAAACGGCCGGATGTGACCGAAGAACTCGCGGAACTCGGCGCTGCCGCGGAATTTCTCCATGTGATCCTCGGCCGAGGTCCACTGGATGCGCAGGATGAATTGAGTAGCGTCCTCGTCGCACTGGCAGATCTCGAACTCCAGCGCGTAGGGCGAGCGCAGCAGCGGTGCCCGCGCCTCGGTATAGGCGCGCAGGAAGTCGTCCTGCTGCGCCTCGGGCACCGTGTAGCGGATGTACTCCACCGTCATGTGGCGGGCTCAGACGCGCGTGATCGCCAGCTCGACCACCCCCGGCACGGTTCCGGAATAGGTGGCGGTCAGTGCCAGATCGAGATCGCCCAGCGTGATGTGCTGGTGCTGCGCGCGTCGGTCGCCGCCTCGGTCCTCAAGCTTTTCGCCGATGCGCAAGACAAACTCGCTGCCGTCATGCGCCATGCCGTCGAGCGCCCGCTTGGGCATCACGCCGGAATAAAGCTCCACCCGATCCGCGGTTGACTTCGGGCAGGCACCGAAGACGATGAAAAAGGCACTGAGCGTGCCGACGCTCTCGTCGTGGAAATCGTGGCGGAAGCCGATCGAGGCGCCGACCCCGCCAGCGCTGTTCTCGGCGGTGGCGCCGACGGCCTGGAAGCCCGCGATCACCTGCGGCGGCAGCGCCGTCTCCAGCCAGTCGCCGGCATGCAGCGCGTCGCCCATGAGGTGCCAGGTCAGCTCGGTGTCATTGGCGATGACGAATTCCACCTGCTGCGCCGGGGCAGGGTGCGGCATGGTGCCGAGATCGCCGCGCATCGCCTCGAAAGCGCCGAGGATGTCATGCGCTCTGATGGGGGTGCTGTGGGGCGGACTCCCCGCGTTTGTGGCAAAACCTGCCATGACTATATCTCCTGGAAATGGACTTCTTGCAAAAATACGAAACCCAGTTTGCCGCAATCGGGGCGGCGCACCAACAGCCTTTCTGTGGCAGGCGGCAAACCGCCATCGCTGCCCGTCCCGGGGCCCTTGCCTCGCGCCGGATCAGGCGTCAGTTTGGCGCCGACAGATGCGCTCGCTTCATGACCCGCAAGGACCGATGACCCAATATCTCGACATGCCCGACTATCGCCTCGCCTATGTCCACACGCCGGGGGAGGGGCCGACCGTGGTCTTCCTGTCGGGCTACAAGTCCGACATGGAAGGCACCAAGGCCGTGCATCTCGAGGCTTGGGCCAAGGCCCGGGGCCGGGCCTTCCTGCGGCTTGACTACTCCGGCCACGGCCAGTCCGGCGGCACCTTCGAGGAGGGGTGTATCGGCGATTGGGCGGCGGATGCGCAGGCGGTGATCGAACATGCCACCTCCGGCCCGCTGATCCTCGTCGGCTCGTCGATGGGCGGCTGGATCGGCAGCCTGCTGACCCAGCGGCTGAAGGACGTGCGCGGCTTCGTCGGCATCGCCGCCGCGCCGGACTTCACCGAGGACGGCTTCTGGGCCGGGTTCTCCGAGGCCGAGCGGACCGAGGTGATGGAGACGGGCGTGGTCTATCTGCCTTCGGCCTATGGCGATCCCTATGCCGTCACCCGCAAGCTGATCGAGGACGGGCGCGAGAACCTCGTGCTGCGGAGCCCGCTGCCGATGCCCTTCTCGGTGCGGCTGGTGCAGGGCACCGAGGACGAGGCGGTGACCCGCGAGACCGCGCTGCGCCTGCTTGACCACATCGACAGCCCCGACCTGCGGCTCACGCTGGTGAAGGGCGCCGACCACCGCTTTTCCGAGCCCGAGAACCTGACCCATATCGAGACCGCCATCCTCGAGGTTGGCGGCTGAGGAGAGACCATGGACCATCGCATTAGCCTCATCACCCTTGCCGCCCGCGACCCCGAGGCGCTGGCCGGCTTCTACGAGGCGCTGGGATGGGAGCGCGTCGATGCGGTGCCCGGCATGGTGGTCTTCGACTTGCTGGGGCAGGCGATCGGCATCTATTCCCGCGACGCGCTGGCCGAGGACATGGGGGTGGAGCCCGAGACCCTCGGCCATGGCGCGATGACGCTGGCGCATAACGTCGGCTCGCCCGAGGAGGTCGACGCCCTGATGGCCAAGGCCGAGGCGGCGGGGGCAAAGATCCTGCGCCCCGGCGGCGGAGTGCACTGGGGCGGGCACATCGGCTATTTCGCCGACCCCGAAGGGCACGTCTGGGAGATCGCCCACAACCCGTTCTCGCCGCTCCGGGCCGAGGATGGCGCCTTCCGCTGGCGCGGCTACTGAGCCCGGCAGGGCTTTCTTAACCACGCGCGCCTAGGCTGCCCCCGGCAAGGGAGGCGGCCATGCAGGGCTTCGATCCGCAATACCGGGACTACCCCGACTACCTGCGCCAGTTGGCGCAGCAGGTCTGGTCGCGCCGGGGGCTCGGCGGCGAACAGGCGCTGGACCGGCTCTGGCACCCTCACGTGATCCTGCGCCGCCCCGGCGGCATCGGCTTCGGCCCCGAGGCGCTGCGCGCCGAGGTCTTCGAGCTGGTCTCGGCCCTGCCGGACCTCGAGGCGGTGACCGAGGATGTGCTCTGCACCGGCACCCCGCGGCGCGGGCTCCTCGGCGCGCAGCGGCTGCTGTGTTCGGCCTCGCATGGCGGCGAGGGGGTCTTTGGCGCACCATCCGGGACACGTCTGCGTTTTCGCACGCTCGCCGAACTGCATGCCAAGGACAATCGCGTCGCCGACCTCTGGGCGGTGCGCGACACCGGGGCAATCCTGCGCCAGATCGGCCTTTCGGTGCGGGACTGGGCGCGCTGGCGGCTCACCGGGCGCGACCCGGACAGCCAGCCCTTCCGCCCGCAGGTCGATGCGCAGGGGCCCTACACGGGGCAGGGCGACGACAGCCGCTGGGGCGAAGCCCATGCCGCCCTGCTCGAAGAGATGATGGACGGCGGCTTCTCGGTCGCCCCGGCCCGTTACGATGCCGCCGCGCGGCTCTGCCTTCCGGGCGGAGAGATGTCGCGCGGCGCCGAAGGCGGCGAGCGCTTCTGGCTGGGGCTGCGCGCGGCCTTCCCCTCGGCGCGTTTCACCATCCACCACCGCATCGGCGCCGAGGCGCCGCGCTGCCCGCCGCGCACCGCGCTGCGCTGGTCGCTGAACGGTCGGCACGACGGCTGGGGCCGCTTCGGCCCTCCCACCGGCGCAGAGGTGCACGTGATGGGGCTCAGCCAGGCCGAGTTCGGGCCTGAAGGGTTGCGCCGGGAATGGTCGCTCTACGACGAAGCGGCGGTCTGGATGCAGATCCACCTTGGCACCGGCGCCGTCCCGGCGCAGGCGACCAGCAAGCCCGCCGCGGCGCGCCTTGGCTGAGCCCCGCGCCGCCCCGGCTGCTGCGAAGACCGCCCCACGGCGGCGGGCCGCCGGTGCGGTGACTTCCTGCTTTCGCTGGGAATCTTCGGCATATAGTCTACGTCCCACTGCAGGGACGGGCGCATCGGGCGCCGCGAAAAGTCCCGCGGCTTGACGACAGGGCAGAACGGACTTGGTGACCCAGCTCACGCATCTCATGCGCGCGGCGCCCGCCGCGCGGAACCACGACCCGGACACCCGGAGGCGGCGGCATGGCTGAGCCGCTCGTCCTGTTGCCGGAAACCATGTGCGACGCGCGGCTCTACGGCCCCCAGATCGCCGACCTCTCGCGCGAGATGGCGGTGATGGTCGCCCCCGTCCACCTCGGCGACCGCATCGAAGAGATCGCCTCGACCCTGCTCGACGTGTTGCCCCGCCGCTTCGCGCTGGCGGGCTGCGGCTTCGGCGGGATGGTGGCGATCGAGCTGCAGCGGCGTGCGCCTGACCGCGTGACGCGGCTGATGATGATCGGCAGCTCGCCCCTTGCCGACACACCGCAGCAGGCCGACGAGCGCGACCGGCTGGTGATCAAGGCCCGCGCCGGAAAGTTCGCAGAAGCGGTCGAGGCGCTGCTCCCCAAAGAGAGCCTCGCCGAAACCCCCTATCGCGACGAGATCATGGCGCTGGTGCGCGACATGGCCGAGGGCTTCGGCTCCGATGTCTTCGTGCGGCAGGCGCGGGCTTTGCAACGGCGGCGCGACCAGCAGGCGGTGGTGCGCAAGCTGCGCATCCCGGTGATGATCGTCGCCGGGACGCAGGACACGCTCTACCCCGAGAAACGACAGCGCGTGCTGGCCGAGCTGATCCCTGGCGCGGTGCTGCGGATGATCGCGGGCACCGGCCACCTGCCCATGCTCGAGGATCCGGATGCGCTCAGCGCGGCGATCCGCGCCTGGATGCGCCTCCCGGTGCCGCGCTGAGTCGCGCCAAAGCTTGACCGCCCCCGCGCCGCCGCCTATGGGAGCCGGGCGTGGAGGGCTGGGCGGCCGCTGCGGCGGGTGACCGCCGGAGAGGAAAGTCCGGACTCGCTGAAGCATCGGTGCCGGGTAATGCCCGGGCAGGGCAACCTGACGGAAAGCGCCACAGAGAACAGACCGCCGTCCCTCGGGGCGGTAAGGGTGAAACGGTGGGGTAAGAGCCCACCGGGGGGCTGGCAACAGGCCCCGCATGGCAAGCCCCACCGGGAGCAATGCCAAATAGGGACCCCGCGCGGGGCATGATCTCTTCGGAGATATCGCCGCAGGGCCGCTTCAGCCCGAGGGGTCCGGGTTGGCAGCTTGAGCCGTGCGGCAACGTACGGCCTAGAGGAATGGTCGCACAGGGGCGGGGCAACCCGCTCTGGACAAAATCCGGCTTATAGGCCCTCCACGCATGATATCTCCTCCGTCCGCGCCGGGCGCGCTGGGGATGAATTTGGGGAAAATCCGTCTTCCTCGCGATTCCCGACCCGAGAGCTGTTGACTCCGGGCCGCGGCTGGGTAAAAGGCGGGCTCCAAGAGATTTCACGGGCGGCTTTCGCCCCCCGTTGCAGGAGAAGAAGAATGGCGAAGCCGACCACCATCAAGATCCGCCTGAACTCGACCGCCGGGACGGGCCATTTCTACGTGACCAAGAAAAACGCGCGGACCATGACCGAGAAGATGACCGTGCGCAAGTACGACCCGGTCGTGCGCAAGCACGTGGAATACAAAGAAGGCAAGATCAAGTAAGCCTTCCTTGATTTCGGATCACGAGAGCCGCACGGGAAACCGCGCGGCTCTTGTCGTTTCTGCGGCGTGCATCCCGGGCAGGTCAGAGCGCGAATTTGCCTGGTGTGCCAGGCACGTGCCGCATTCCGTATGCCAAAGTGGCCCATGGTATACCGCTAATGCGTTGATTTCCCTGCATGACGGGCATTCCGTCTCGTGGGTTTCTGCGCTTTTCCTTTCGTGAGACGCTGCGTCGCAGAATTTCGGCCGCCCAAGTCGCGGTCCCTCCCTCCCGGCGCGTTCCGCGCAGATCCGAAAGAGACCCATATGATCAAATCTTCTCTCCTGGCCGCCCTGGCCATCGCCCTTCCCATGTCGCTGCCGCTGGCTGCGTCCGCCGCCTCGCTGACCCTCTCCGAGCCGCTCGCCGGCGGCACGTTGCGTGAGGGCACCGTGGATATGTCCGTCTACACCCAGCCCGTGGATGAGACCGGCATCGAGGTCGTCGCCTTCTACACCGAGCGCGCAGGTGGCGAGCCGATGCGCCTTGCGATGCGGCTCGAGGATGGCGACAGCACCACCTTCGGCCTGCCGGGGGTCTCGGGCGTGTCCTATCGTTTCGAGCGCGCCGCCGAGGCTGTCACCGTGACCAGCGCCCCGGCCCGCAGCGAGCTTGCGCTGAACTGAGCGGCGCCCGTGTCGCATCGGCCAAAGGCCGTCCCCGCGGGGACGGCCTTTTTGCTGCGCATTGGCCTCTCGCGTGGACCGCGGCGCTCTGCTAGGGGTCGCGCGACGAAGCAGGGGCCGGGTAGCGATGGACGAGACGCGGATCATTCTTGAGGCAGGACCGGGCGGCGCAGCGGCGCTCTTCGAGCGTCCGCGCGAACTGGTCACCGCGTCGAGCCCCGCCGGGGCGCTCGTGGCGCTGGCGCGGCTCGAGCAGGCGCGGGCCGAGGGCTTCTGGGTCGCGGGCTACGCCGCCTACGAGCTCGGTTTTGCGCTGGAGCCGTCGCTGGCGCATCTTTGGGTACCGGGTGCCCCGCTGCTGCACTTCGGCATTTTCGACGCCCCGCAGGACGCTTCGGCGGCGCTGGAAGAGATGCCGGGACAGGGCGCGCGGGTCACCTCCGTGACGCCGCTCTGGTCACCAGAGCGCTACGCCGGGGCCTTCCACGAGATCAAGGAGATGCTGGCGGCGGGCGACCTCTATCAGGTCAACCTGACCATGCCGATGGAGGCCCGTTTCGAGGGTACACCCGAGGCGCTCTGGGCGGCGCTGCGAGCCTATCAGCCGGTCGGCCACGGCGGGTTTGCACAGCTTGGGGGCGAAACGATCCTATCTTGCTCGCCCGAGCTTTTCTTCCGGCTCGACGCGGGCGGCCGGATCGAGGTGGCGCCGATGAAGGGCACCGCCCCGCGGGGCGCCACCCCGGCCGAGGACAATGCACTGCGCGAGGCGCTGGCGGCGGACGAGAAGAACCGCGCCGAGAACGTGATGATCGTGGACCTGATGCGCAACGACCTGTCGCGGCTGGCGCGGCCGGGCAGCGTCAAGGTGCCCGAACTGCTGAAGGTCGAACGCTATGCCACGGTGCACCAGATGGTCTCGCGGGTGGTGGCCGAGCTTGAGGGGCGCCCCTCGGTGACGGACCTGCTGCGGGCGATCTTCCCTTGCGGCTCGATCACCGGGGCGCCGAAGATCGCTGCGATGAAGGCGATCCACCGGCTCGAGGGCTGGCGCCGCGGGGTCTATTGCGGCGGGCTGGGCTGGATGGCGCCGGATGGGTCGGCGGAGTTCAACGTGGCGATCCGCACGCTGAGCGTGACCGGCGCGGGCCGCGCCCTGCTGGGTGTCGGCGGCGGCATCGTGCAGGACAGCAACTGCGAGGCGGAATACGAGGAGGCGCTGTGGAAAGCCCGATTCCTGACCGGATTGATGCAGCAGGGCTGAGCCCCGAGCTGCGGCTGATCGAAACCCTGCGCTGGGAGCCTGGCAGCGGGGCCCTGCGCGGCGTGCGGCACGTGGCGCGCTGCCTGCGCAGCGCGGCGGCACTCGACATTCCGCTGGAGCGGGCGGCGCTGGAGGCTGCATTGGCTGGGTTCGATGCCGACAGCCCGCAGCGGCTGCGGCTGACCGTGGGACGGGCGGGGGATATCGAGATCACCTCGGCGCCCTTCGATCCCGCCGCTGTCCCCGCGGGGACGCGGGTGATGCTCTGCGCCGCGCGGCTCGACCCCGGGGCGGCGCTGCTGCGCCACAAGACCACCGCGCGGGCGCTCTATGACGCGGCGCTCGGGACGCGGCCCGAGGGGGTGGATGAGCTGCTCTTTCTCAACACCCGCGGCGAGCTCTGCGAGGGGGCTTACACGAATGTCTTTCTGGAGCGTGAAGACGGCGCGCGGGTGACCCCGGCGCTCGCCTCAGGGCTGCTGCCGGGGGTTCTGCGCGAGACGCTGCTGGAGGAGGGCGATTTTCCCGAGGCGGTGGTCAGCCTTGCCGATCTGCGGCGGGCCAAACGGCTCTGGATCGGCAATTCGCTGCGCGGACTGATGGCGGCCGAACTGCTGCCCGGAGAGGTGTCGTCGCCGCTCTGAGGCCGCCGGGGCGTGCCCAAAGAAAAGCCCCGCCAGACCGGGGTCTGGCGGGGCCGGGATGCCGGTGCTGGCGGCGCGATTACTCGCGGTTGCCCATCAGCTGCAGCAGGAACATGAACAGGTTGATGAAGTCCATGTAGAGGTTCAGCGCGCCGACGATGGCCGACTTGGCGAGCCATTCGCTGTCGCCGCTGGCGGCGTGCTGGATGTAGGTGTTCTTGATGTTCTGCGTGTCATAGGCGGTCAGGCCGGCGAAGATCAGCACACCCAGGATCGAGATGGCGAAGTGGATCGCCGGCGAGCCGAGGAAGATGTTGATGATCGAGGCCACGAGGATGCCGATCACGCCCATGATGAGGAACGAACCCCAGCCGGAGATGTCCTTCTTCGTGGTGTAGCCCCAGAGCGACAGGCCGGCGAAGGCGATCGCGGTCACCAGGAAGACCTGGGCGATCGAGAAGCCGGTGAAGGCCACGAAGATCCAGCTCAGCGACAGGCCCATCACCGCCGCGAAGGCATAGAAGAAGAGCTGCGCGCCGGCGGCGGACAGGCGCTGGAGGGCCGCGCCGAAGGCGAAGACCATGATCAGCGGTGCAAACATGACGATCCAGCCGAGGATGTTCGGCTGAAGGGTCATCGGGTCGCGGAAGACCGCCAGAAGATTAGGGCTCGTGCCGACGGCCCAGGCGACTGCGAAGGTCAGCAGCATGCCCACGGACATGGTCGCATAGACCTTGTTCATGTGCGCGCGGAGCCCCGCGTCAATCTGGGCCGCGCGTGCGCCAGCCGCGCCGTGGGTCCGGATTGTGTTCAAGTCTGCCATCGGGTCGTGTCCTCCGAGTTGAATATGTGCAGCAGCAGTATAACTGTTCGGGTCCGATATTGGCAGCGGCTTGCTTCTTTTCAAGAAGGGCGATGCGTAAAAGAGACTGTTTATGAACTAAAATTGCCCTCTCCGTTCAGCCGCGGCGGGGCGGCGGCGGAGAGGGCAGTGCGGGCCCCGGGGGGAGCGGCCCGAAAAGCGAAATGGCGCGAGGGGCTTGCGGCAGGGCTCAGAGGCGCCAGTGGCTCGGCGCGTCCCAGAAGCCGCGCTTGGCCTCTTCCAGTGCCTGACGCCTGGTCAGACCCAGATCGCGCAGCAGATGATCGTCGAGCTCGGCGAGCTTGCGGCGCTGGCGGGAAAGGCCGAGCAGCGCGACAAAACGGGTCAGCAGGGACGCGCGGCGCAGCGGGCGGTGCCCGATCCGGGCGCGGGGCAGGGCGATATCACGGGGCATGAGGCTATCCTTCACATATACTGATGTGTTTGGGTGTTTCCATGTTGCTGTGTGATGAGTTATGCTGCGAGGGGGAATATCTGTAAAACGAATGTTCCTGAAGCAAATCATCACGGAGCTTGATGTATGCGAAACCTCGATCTGACGACCCTGCGCTCGTTCGTGGCGGTGGCGGATGCCGGCGGGGTGACCCGCGCCGCGGGCTTTCTGAACCTGACGCAATCGGCGGTCTCGATGCAGCTCAAGCGGCTCGAGGAGATGCTGGGGCTGGCGTTGCTCGACCGCTCGGGGCGGGGCGTGGCGCTGACGCCCGCCGGCGAGCAGCTGCTAAAATACGCGCGCCGCATGGTCGAGATGAACGACGAGATCTATGCTCGGCTCACCCGGCAGGAATGGGAGGGGGAGATCGTGCTCGGCGTGCCGCATGACATCGTCTACCCCGTGATCCCGCGGATCATGAAGCGGATGCAGCGCGATTACCCGCGGGTGCGGGTACAGCTGATCAGCTCCTATACCTCGGATCTCAAGGAACAGTTCGCCCGCGGCGCCATCGACGTGATCCTCACCACCGAGAGCGCGCCGGGCGAGGGCGGTGAGGCGCTTCTCGAGGTGCCGCTGCGCTGGTTCGGCGCGCCGGGCGGCACCGCCTGGCGGAGCAAGCCGCTGCGGATTGCCTTTTCGCGCCGCTGCGGCTTCCGGCCCGTCGCCATCGCGCAGATGGAGCGCGAGGGGCTCGACTGGGAGCTGGCGGTGGATTCCGAGATGGACCGGACCATCGAGGTCTCGGTCTCGGCCGATCTTGCGGTCACGCCGATCCTCGAGGGGCACGCGCCGCAGCATTTCGAGATGATCCCGCAGGGGGTGCTGCCGGACCTCGGGCTGCAGCAGATCTGCCTTTATGGCTCGGCCGCCAAGCCGCAGATCATCGCGCCGATGCTGGAGATGCTGCGCAGCGAGTTCTGCACCCTGCGCCGCCGCCCCGAGCTGGCGGCGGAATAGGGCTCAGCCGGGGATCTCGATCACCACCTTGCCGGTCGAGGTGCGGTTGCGCAGCAGATCGAGCCCCTCGGCGACGGCGGACAGCGGCAAAACGTGGCTGATGTGCGGCTGCAGCTTGCCCTCGGCGTGCCAGGCGAAGAGTTGCGCCAGCGAGCCGGTCAGCGCTTCGGGGCGGAAGGTGAGGTAGCCGCCCCAGTAGAGCCCCATGACGGTGAGGTTCTTGACCAGCAGGTGGTTGGCCTTGATCTGCGGGACGGTGCCACTGGCGAAGCCGATGGTCAGCAGGCGCGCCTCGGGATTGCAGGCGCGGAAGGCGGCGTCGAACTGCGCGCCGCCAACGGCATCATAGACCACGTCGGCGCCGCCAAGCGCCTTAACCTCGGCGCGCAGGTCTGCATCGGTCGCGTCGATCAGGTGATCGGCCCCGGCGCGGCGCGCGACCTCGAGCTTTTCCGGCCCGCGGGCGCAGGCGATGACCCGCGCGCCCATCAGCTTGCCGATCTCGACCGCGGTGAGGCCAACGCCGCCCGCCGCGCCGAGCACCAGCAGCGTCTCGCCGGGCTGCAGCCGGGCGCGGTGGTCCAGCGCAAGGTGGCTGGTGCCATAGGCGATCTGGAACCCTGCGGCGACGGTGCTGGACATGCTCTCGGGCAGGGGCACGGCGCGGGCGGCCTCGAAGACGCCGTATTCCGCCAGCCCGCCCTGGCCGCCAAAGAGCGCAACGCGGTCTCCGGGGTGGGGATGCTGGACGCCGGGACCGACGGCATCGACCACTCCGGCGACCTCCATCCCGAGGGTGAAGGGCGGCTCGGGCGTGTCCTGGTAGCGGCCCTCGATCATCAGAAGATCGGCAAAGTTCAGTCCGCAGGCCTCGATCCGGAGGCGAATCTGCCCGGCGCCCGGCACTGGAAGGGGCGTCTCGATGAGATTCGGTGGCGTGCCAAACGAGTCAATCCGATAGGCTAGCATTACATATCCCTCGGTATAGGTTTCGGGTTTGCCCGCTTTGGTAACGGCTTGTCGCGCTCAGAACTTGGCAAAAATGTGAAAGCACAGAAAGCGACGTTAAGTCATTGTTTGGATTTACAACCGTGGAGTGAATTACCTCCGTGACGCTCATCGGCAGCGGCGCAACTCACTTGATCTGCATCAAACAAGCAAGGTAGCTTTTGTTCACGTAAAAAGTGTGGCTCCGGCCGCTGCTGTGAGCGGTCGGTTTTTTTGTTGGTGCTCTGCATTTTTTCGCAGGGCGAGTGAAAGGAAGAAACGATGACGCATCCCGTGGACGTGCATGTGGGTAAACGCATTCGTCACCGCCGCTGGCTTGTCGGAATGACGCAGCAGCAACTCGCAGAACATGTCGGTATCAAGTTTCAGCAGATCCAGAAGTACGAAACCGGTGCGAACCGCGTCAGCGCGTCCCGGTTGTGGGATATCGCCGACGCCCTCGAGGTGCCGGTGAGCTTCTTCTTCGAGGGGATCGAGAGCGGCCAGTCCGCCGACGAGACGACCGCCACGCCCGCCAGCCCATCCATGCCCGCCGACATCCTCGGCGACAAGGAGGCGCTCGACCTGGTGCGTTCCTACTACGCGATCCCCGAGAACCAGCGCCGCCGCCTGTTTGAATTGGCCCGGGTGCTCTCGGACGTCGCTTGAGCCTTGGAGCCCCCTGCGTTAGCTGGATCCGGTAGGATCGCGCAGCAGGGGGCCGTCATGGCTGAGACTTCCACCGGAATTTCCGCAGACTTGATTTCCGCAGACTTGGCCGAAGAGCTCTGGCAGACCGCCGCCGAGATGGCCGAGGCCGCGCGCGCGGCAATCCTGCCGCATTTCCGCGCCGAGGGGCTTGGCGCGGACAACAAGCTCTCCGAGGGGTTCGACCCGGTGACCGTCGCCGACCGCGCCGCCGAGCAGGCGATGCGCGCCGTCTTGGCGGCGCGCCGTCCGATGGATGCGATCCTCGGCGAGGAATACGGCCACGAGTCGGGCGAGAGCGGGCTGACCTGGGTGCTCGATCCGATCGACGGCACCCGCGGGTTCCTGTCGGGCACGCCGACCTGGGGTGTGCTGATCGCGCTGTCGGATGCCTCGGGCCCGGTTCTGGGGGTGATCGACCAGCCCTATACCTCCGAGCGCTTCGAGGGGGGGCTTGGACGTGCCGTCTGGTCCGGCCCGCTGGGTGCGCGTCCGCTGGCGTCCCGGCCGGCGCGGCCGCTCTCCGAGGCGATCCTCTTCACCACCTTCCCCGAGGTCGGCACCGAGGCCGAGGCCGCCGCCTTCCGCCGGGTGTCGGCGCAGGCGCGGCTCACCCGCTACGGCATGGATTGCTACGCCTATGCGCTGCTCGCCGCCGGGCAGATCGACCTGGTGATCGAGGCCGGGTTGCAGGCCTATGACGTGCAGGCGCCGATCGCGGTGATCGAGGCGGCGGGGGGCCTGGTCACCGACTGGCAGGGCGGCAAGGCCCATGAGGGCGGTCAGGTGCTGGCCGCCGCCAATGCCGAGATCCACGCCGCCGCGCTGGCGCTGCTGAACGGCTGAGGGCGCGGCGCGCATTCTTCGGCAAATCCCGAAACAGCCTCATCCGGGGTCAGCCTTTCCTTCGATGCCCCGAAGGGGCAGGGTGGCGCTATCCACCCGAGGAGCCCCAAGATGAGTGAAATCCTGATCCGCAACGCGCGCACTGTCCTGACCATGGATGATGCCGGGACCGAGCTAGCGGATGTCGACATCCTGCTGCGCGACGGGGTGATCGCCGAGATCGGCCCTCGGCTCGAGACCGAGGGCGAGATCGTCGATGCGCGTCATTGCGTGGTGACACCGGGCCTCGTCAACACCCATCACCATCTCTACCAGGGGCTGACCAAGGCCGTGCCCGGCGGGCAGGACGCGCTGCTCTTTGGTTGGCTGCAGACGCTTTATCCGATCTGGGAGCGCTTCGGGCCCGAGGAATTCTACGTCTCGGCGCAGGTCGGGCTGGCGGAACTGGCGCTCTCGGGATGCACGCTGAGTTCCGACCACCTCTATCTCTATCCCAACGGCGCGCGGCTCGATGACAGCATCGCCGCAGCCGAGGACCTGGGCGTGCGCTTCCATGCCACGCGCGGCAGCATGAGCATTGGCGTCAGCGAGGGCGGGCTACCGCCGGACTCGCTGGTCGAACAGGAGAGCGCCATCCTCGAGGATTGCATCCGGGTGATCGACGCTTTCCACGACCCTTCGGAGGGCGCCATGGTGCGGGTCGGCGTCGCGCCGTGCTCGCCGTTCTCGGTGAGCCGCGAGCTGATGCGCGACAGCGCCATCCTCGCCCGCGACAAGGGGGTGATGATGCACACGCACCTTGCCGAGAACGACGAGGACGTGGCCTATTCGCTCGAGAAATTCGGTTGCCGCCCGGGGCAATACGCCGAGGACCTGGGCTGGACCGGCCCGGACGTCTGGCACGCCCATTGCGTGAAGCTCGACGGGCAGGAGATCGACCTGTTCGCCGCCACCCGCACCGGCGTGGCGCATTGCCCCTGCTCCAACTGCCGCCTCGGCTCGGGCATTGCGCCGGTGCGCGCGATGCTGGATGCGGGGGTGAAGGTCGGGCTGGGTGTCGATGGGTCGGCGAGCAACGACATGGCAAACCTCGTCGGCGAGGCTCGGCAGGCGATGCTGCTCCAGCGGGTGCAGCACGGCGCCGACGCGATGAGCGCGCGTGCGGCCCTGCGGGTGGCGACGCGGGGCGGGGCCGAGGTGCTGGGCCGCAACGATTGCGGGCAGGTTGTCATCGGCATGCGCGCCGATCTGGCGCTTTGGGATGTCAGCGGGCTCGGAAGCGCCGGATCCTGGGATCCGGCGGCGCTGCTGCTGGCAGGACCGCAACAGGTGCGGCACCTTTTTGTCGAGGGGCGGCAGGTGGTGCGTGGCGGACGCATCGCGACGATAGACATTGAGGCCGCGCTGCGCCGCCACGGGGAAATGGCGCGGACGCTCGCCGGGTTCGGCTGAACCCGGTCCTGAGGGGAACACATACGACCGGAGGATTTTCATGCGACCTGCGCTGACTGCCCGACTGCTGCCGCTTGCCCTTTGCGCGGCGCTCTGCGCCTGCGTGGTGGTGCCGCTGCCGCAGACCGACACCGGGGGCGAGCCCGCGCGCTTCCTCGAAAACCCCTCGGGGGCGCAGCTCAACGCGCTCCGCGAGAGCCGAGGGCTGGCGCCCCTGAGCTATTCGCCGGTGCTGCAGAAAGTGGCGCAGGGCCATGCCGACGACATGGCGCGAATGAACGAGATGACCCATACCGGCAGCGACGGCAGCACCATCGGCGAGCGCATCCAGCGCCGCGGCTACAACCTCCGGCGCGGCGCCGAGAACATCGCCGAAACCGGCCGCGGGCTGGGTCGGGCGATGGAGATCTGGACCAACTCTCCGCCGCACCTGTCAAACATGCTCATGGAGGATGTGAAGGAGTATGGCATCGCGGGGACCGGCGACTACTGGGTCATGGTGGTCGCCCGGGTGAAATGACCCGCGCTGCGGGCAGGCGGCTCCGGCGCGGCGCAGGCTTGCCGGGCGTCGCCTCCGCGCCATCTATATGCAGGGCCTGAAGGACCGGAGAGTGCTGATGAAACTGCCCAAGTGGCTTGCCCTGACCCTGCTGCCGCTGGCGCTTGCCGCCTGCGTCGATGTGCGCGCGCAACCCGGCGTGGTTGCGACGTCCGTGTCAAAGCCGGTGTCAAAGCCCGCATCAAAGCCGGTGGCCGTGGCCAACCAGCCTGCCGCCCGCGGCCAGGTCGAAGGGGCGAGCATCTACGAGCTGCGGCGCGCGCCGTCGCAGGTGGTGCAGAGTTCGCAGGCCGAGGCCGCGGCGGTCTTCAACGGCTGGCGCCGGGCGCAGGGGCTGGCACCGCTGACCCGCTCGGCGCAGCTGCAGCGCGCCGCGCAGGCCCATTCCGATGACATGGCGCGGATGAACAAGATGAGCCACGTCGGCAGCGACGGCAGCCGCGTCGGCGCGCGCGCGCGGGCGGCGGGATACGACTACCGCCATGTCTCGGAAAACGTTGCCATGACCCCGCTCGGCATCGACAGCGCGATGGAGCTCTGGGCCAAGTCATCTTCGCACCGCGCGGCCATGCTGCGCACGGATGTGCGCGAGTTCGGCCTCGCGCAGAACGGCCGCTACTGGACGCTGGTCATGGGCGTGCGCAAGTAGGACCAAGGGCGCGCGGGAGGCGCCCCGGCTCCGAGTGTCAGATCATCTGCCTTCCGGCCACGTAGGTGGCCCGCACCGCCCGGTCGTCGCCCATCATCATGGTCGGGAAGAGCGCCTCCCAGATGTCGTCAGCCTGTGCCACCCGCTGCGCGATGGCCGGGGTTGAGGCCAGGTCGAGCACGGTGAAATCGGCCTCGAGCCCCGGCGCGAGGTTGCCGATCCGGTCCTCGGCCATCAGCGCCATCGCCGAGCCCTGCGTCGCCAGCCACAGCAGCGCCGAGGGGTGCAGCGGGTGATGGCGCAGCTGCGCCACCTCGTAGGCTGCAGCCATGGTGCGCAGCATGGAAAAGGACGAGCCGCCGCCGGTGTCGGTGGCCAGCCCCACCCGCAGCCCTGCCTTGGTCAGCCCGTCCATGTCGAAGAGCCCCGAGCCGATGAAGGTGTTCGAGGTCGGGCAATGCACCAGCGCCGCGTTGACCTCTTTCAACCGCGCATGCTCGCGCGGCTCGAGATGGATGGCGTGGCCGTAGAGGCCTCGCTCGCCCAGCAGCCCGTAGGCCTCGTAGGTGTCGAGATAGTCGCGCGCCTGCGGGTAGAGCGATTTCACCCAGGCGATCTCGTCGGTCTGCTCGGAAAGGTGCGTCTGCATCAGCACCTCGGGGTGCTCGGCCCAGAGCGCGCCGAGCGCCTGCAGCTGCCCGGGGGTCGAGGTCGGCGAGAATCGCGGGGTGATCACATATTCTGCCCGCCCCCGGCCGTGCCAGCGCTCGAGCAGCGCCTTGCTGTCGTCATAGGCCGATTGCGCGCTGTCCCGCAGGAACTCGGGCGCGGTGTCGCGGTCCATGCAGGTCTTGCCGGCGAAGACCCGCATCCCGCGCGCCTCGGCGGCGCTGAACAGCGCCTCGACGGACTCGGGGTGGATCGTGCAATAGGAGCAGACCGAGGTGGTCCCATGCGCCAGCAGCAGATCAAGATAGCGCCCGGCGATCTCGTCGGCGTAGGCGCGCTCGGCAAAACGCGCCTCGGTGGGGAAGGTGTAGTGGTTGAGCCAGTCGATCAGCCGCTTGCCCCAGCTCGCGATCATCCCGGTCTGCGGGTAATGCGCGTGCGCGTCGACGAAGCCCGGCACGATCAGCGCCTCGCCATGGTCCACCACCCGCGCGGCGGGATGCGCGGCACGCAGCGTCTCGGCGGTGCCGATCTCTCGAATCACCCCGTCCTCGACCAGCAGCGCCCCGGCAGGCTCGTGGCGCGCCGCCTCGACCCCTTCGGTGAAGGGCGAGCCGGTGAAGCGCAGGGTCTGCCCGAGGTGCAGGGTCGGCGAAAGGGGGGTGGGGCTGGTGGGGGCCATGTCGGTCCTCGTGGTTGCGACCGGCCTAGGATGCGGGCGGCCAAGGTCAAGCGCAATGCGCCTCTGTTGCTCGTTCGCGCAATCCCCTAAGGTTTGCGCGAACGGCATTCAACGGGGCAGGCATGACCGAAGAGACCGGAAACCCGGCGACGGAAGACACCCGCGAAGACGAGACCAACCCGCTGGAACGCAAGGTGGTCTCGGCGATCCTCTATGCAGTGGATGTCGGCGACCGCGAACAGCTCGTCGCGCTGATGGAGCCGCTGCACGCGGCCGACATCGCCGACCTTCTCGAGCAGATCAACGCCTACGACCGGATGCGGCTGATCAAGCTCTACGACAAGGAGTTCGACGGCGAGATCCTGTCGGAACTCGACGAGTCGATCCGCGAAGAGGTGATCCGGGCGCTGACCCCCGAGGTGCTCGCCGACGCGGTGCGCGAGCTCGATTCCGACGACGTGGTCGACCTTTTGGAAGACCTCGACCAGGATCAGCAGGATGCGATCCTCGATGTGCTCGAGGACAGCGACAGGGTCGCGGTCGAGAAATCGCTGACCTACCCGGAGTATTCCGCCGGCCGCCTGATGCAGCGCGAGGTGGTCATGGCCCCCGAGCATTGGAACGTCGGCGAGGCGATCGATTTCCTGCGCAGCTCGGACGATCTGCCGGAACAGTTCTACCACATCATCCTCGTCGATCCGAAGCTGCGCCCGGTGGGCAACGTGACGCTGGGCAAGTTGATGGCCTCGCGGCGCGAGGTTCTGCTGAAATCACTGGTCGAGGAAACCTTCCATGTCATCCCGGTGACCCGGCCCGAAGCCGATGTTGCCTATGCCTTCAATCAGTACCACCTGATCTCGGCCCCGGTCGTGGACGAGAACGAGCGGCTGGTCGGGGTGATCACCATCGACGACGCCATGGCCGTGCTCGATGAGGAGCACGAGGAGGACATCCTGCGCCTCGCCGGGGTCGGCGACGAGAGCCGCATTTCGGACAGCGTGATCGAGACCACCCGGCAGCGTCTGCCGTGGCTGGGGGTGAACCTGATGACGGCGATCCTCGCGTCGCTGGTGATCGCCCAGTTCGAAGGTACGATCAGCCAGCTGGTGGCGCTGGCGGTGCTGATGCCGATCGTCGCGTCGATGGGCGGCAATGCCGGCACGCAGTCGTTGACCGTGGCCGTGCGCGCGCTGGCGACCAAGGATTTGACCAGCGCCAACCTCTGGCGGGTGATCCGGCGTGAGCTGATGGTCGGGCTGATCAATGGCGTCAGCTTTGCGCTTGTGATGGGGGTTCTGGAATACCTCTGGTTCGGCAGTGCGATGCTGGCGGTCGTGATCGCCGCGGCGATGGTCATCAACCTTGTCGTCGCCGGGCTGGCGGGGATCGCGGTGCCCGTGGTGCTCGAGAAATTCAATGTCGACCCGGCGCTGGCCTCCGGCACCTTCGTGACCACTGTGACCGACGTGGTCGGGTTCTTCGCCTTCCTCGGGCTGGCGCAGGCGGTGCTGCTGTGAACCTCGACGAGGCCAAGCGCGCCGCCCGCGCCGAGGCGGCGCGGCGCCGCACCGAGGCCCATGCGGCCGATGCGGGGGCTGGCGCAGGGATGTTGAGCTCGGTGCTGGCGGGCTACCGCGGCGTGCCGCTCTCGGGCTACATGCCGATCCGCTCCGAGATCGACCCGCTGCCCGCCATGGCCGAGGCGGCGGCGCATGGTCCGGTAGCGATCCCGGTGATCGAGGCGCGCGGTGCACCGCTGCGCTTTGCCCGCTGGGAGCCCGACATGGCGCTGGTGCCCGGCGCCTTCGGCGCGATGATCCCGGAGTACCCCGAGTTCGTGACGCCCGAGATCCTCATCGTTCCGCTGCTGGCCTTCACCCGGGACGGCCATCGGCTGGGCTATGGCGGCGGTTTCTACGACCGCACGCTTGCGGCGCTGCGCGCTGCGCGCCCGACGCTGGCCATCGGGTTTGCCTACGCGGCGCAGGAGGCAGGGCAGGTCCCGCTCGAGCCCACCGACGCGCCGCTCGACATGATCGTGACCCCGACCGAGGTGATCGCGCCGAGCCGAGGCTGAGCGCGCCCCGCGAGGCAGGCCAGTGTGGGGCGCGGCAGATGCCGGTACGCCCCGGTTTCACGGCTGTGCCGGGAGCGCCGGTGTCAGAGCGCCCGCCAGCCGATGTCGCGCCGGCAGAACCCTTCGGGCCAGTCCACGGCATCCACCAGCGCATAGGCACGCGCCTGCGCCTCGGCGAGCGTGGCGCCGCGGGCGGTGGCGTTCAGCACCCTGCCGCCGGTGGCGACGATCTTGCCGTCCTTCTCGGCGGTGCCGGCGTGGAACATCTGGGTGAAGCTGTCCTCGGGCAGGCCCTCGAGCCCGGAGATCATCGTGCCCTTCTCGTAGGCGCCCGGGTAGCCCTCGGCGGCCATCACCACGGTCATCGCGTGATCGTCGGCCCAGGTCACCTTGGCCTCGGCCAGTCGGCCCTCGGCGCAGGCGTGCAGCAGGTCCAGCACCTGACCACCAAGGCGCATCATCAACACCTGGCACTCGGGATCGCCGAAGCGGACGTTGTATTCCACGAGGCGCGGCTGTCCGTTTTCGATCATCAGGCCGACGTAAAGCACGCCCTGGTAGGGCGTGCCGCGGCGCGCCATCTCGGCCATGGTGGGGCGGACGATTTCGTCGAGCGCCTTTTGCGCCACCTCGTCCGAGAGAACCGGGGCGGGGGAATAGGCGCCCATGCCGCCGGTGTTGGGACCGGTGTCGCCCTCGCCGACGCGCTTGTGGTCCTGCGCGGTGCCGATGGGCAGCACGTCGGTCCCGTCGACCAGCACGAAGTAGGACGCCTCCTCGCCGGTCATGAACTCCTCGATCACCACCTCGGCGCCGGCCCCGCCGAAGGCGCCGCCGAACATGTCGTCGATCGCTTCTTCGGCCTGCGCCACGGTCTCGGCGATGATCACGCCCTTGCCGGCGGCGAGCCCGTCGGCCTTGACCACGATCGGCGCGCCCTGGGCGCGCACGTGCGCCTTGGCGCTTGCGGCGTCGGTGAAGTGGCCGTAGCCGGCGGTGGGCGCCTTGGCGGCGTCGCAGATTTCCTTGGTGAAGCTTTTCGAGGCCTCGAGCCGGGCAGCCTCCTTGGAGGGGCCGAAGACCAGCACGCCCGCCTCGCGCAGCCGGTCGGCAACGCCCGCGGCGAGCGGCGCCTCGGGGCCGACGATGACGAGGTCGATGGCGTTCTCACCGGCGAATTCCGCCACCGCGCCGCCGTCCTCGACGTCGAGCGAGGCGCATTCGGCGATCTGCGCGATCCCGGCATTGCCCGGCGCGACGATCAGTTTGTCGCACTTGGGGTTCTGCATCACGGCCCAGGCCAGGGCATGTTCGCGACCGCCGCCGCCGAGGATGAGGATGTTCATGGGGCCCGCTCTTTCAAGGTAAGGATCGCGGGCTTCCTACCGGCGGCGGGGGGATCTGGCAAGACGGCAGGACGCGCCCACCTTTCCCTTGGCGCCACCGGGCGCTAGTCTGGGCAAAGCGCGGGCGGACCAGCCCGGACAGGGCACTTACGGCAAGACGGGGCAAGACGGGCACCATGGACCTTTTCGAAGACGATACCCCCGGGGATGCAGGCGACGGCAACATGCCCGAGTTCACCGTCTCGGAGCTGTCAGGCGCGGTGAAACGGGTGATCGAGGGCGAGTTCGGCTTCGTGCGGGTGCGCGGCGAGCTGGGGCGGATTTCGCGGCCGCGCTCGGGGCATCTCTACCTTGACCTCAAGGACGACAAGTCGGTGATCTCGGGCATCGTCTGGCGCGGCGTCGCCGGCAAGCTCGAGATGCAGCCCGAGGAAGGCATGGAGGTGATCGCCACCGGGCGGCTGACCACCTATCCCGGCCAGTCGCGCTACCAGATCATCATCGAGGACATGCGCCCCGCCGGGCTTGGCGCGCTCATGGCGATGCTGGAAAAGCGTAAGGCGATGCTGCAGGCCGAGGGGCTTTTTGATCCCGCCCGCAAGAAGCCGCTGCCCTTCCTTCCCGAGATCATCGGCGTGGTCACCTCGCCCTCGGGCGCGGTGATCCGCGATATCCTGCACCGGCTGCGCGAGCGGTTCCCGCGCAAGGTGCTGATCTGGCCCGTCGCGGTGCAGGGCAAGAGTTCGGCCGCCGAGGTCGCCCGGGCCATCGAGGGGTTCAACGCGCTCAGCCCGGGCGGCGCGCTGCCGCGGCCCGATCTGCTGATCGTCGCCCGGGGCGGCGGCTCGGTGGAGGATCTCTGGGGCTTCAACGAAGAAATCGTGGCGCGGGCGGCCGCGGCCTCGAAGATCCCGCTGATCTCGGCGGTGGGGCATGAGACCGACACCACGCTCATCGACTTCGTCTCGGACCGCCGCGCGCCGACGCCAACCGCCGCCGCCGAGATGGCGGTGCCCGTGCGCATGGAGCTTCTGGCGCGGACCGGGGAGGGGCAGCTGCGGCTGACCCGCGCGCTCAGCCACCGGCTCGAGGTGCGTGGCCAGCGGCTGCGCGATCTGGCCCGGGCATTGCCGCGGGCCGAGACGCTTCTGGACCAGCCGCGCCAGCGGCTCGACCTGCTGTCGGACCGGCTGCCGCAGGCGCTGATCCGCGGGGTCGACCGGCGCCGGCTGGCGCTCTCGCAGCCCGCCGGGGCGCTGCGCCCGGGGCTGCTGAGCCGCATGCTTGCCACCCGCGCCGAGGCGCTGGGGCGCCGCGCCGACCGGCTGTCGATCCGGCCAATCCAGCGCGAGATCGCGCTCGGGGCCGACCGGCTGCGCGCGCTCGGCAAGCGGCTCGACGATGCTGGCACACGCAGGGTCGAGGAGCCCCGGGGCAAGCTCGACGGGCTTGACCGTCTGCTGCAAACGCTGAGCTACAAGGGCACGCTGGCGCGCGGCTACGCGGTGGTGCGCGGCGAGGGCGGGCAGGTGCTGACCACGGCTTCCGCCGCGAAGGAGGCCGCCGGGCTAGAGATCGAATTTGCCGACGGGCGGATGAAGATTGGCGGCGCGGCCTCGGGCAAGCCCAGGAAGGCCAAGGCGCCGGAGCAGGGGAGCCTGTTCTGAGGGGGCGGGACCCGGGGCTCGGCCCCCGCCGCGCCGAGGGATATCTCGGCCCATAGAATGCAGCCGGACGGTGCGCGCGATCGGCGAGGCGGCGTCTTCACACGCCGGTGTCTGGCCCGTAGCACAGCATCGGCGTGTCGCCCTGCTGCGCCTCGTAGAGCACCGTGTTCTGCGGGTCGTTCTGAAACACCGCCCGCAGCTTGCCGCTCTCGCGGTAGAAACTCCAGCATTGCGGGGCGTTCATGTCCTCGTAGACGAAGCAGATCATCTGGGCCTCGGCGTACCAGCGGCCGTCCTTGCACTCGCCGTCCAGGAAGGACCAGCGCACCCGGCGGTCCGGCAGGTATTGCTCGACCCCGTAGGGCGCGCCGCCGCTGCCGAAGTAGAGCGTCTTGCCGGTGACATAGGACTCGAATTCCTCGGCGCTCATCGGCTGGGCGGCGGCGAGCGGGCTGGCAAGCAGGCAGAGGAGGAGCACGAGGCGTGTCATGGGTGCAGCCTGCCAGAGGAGGGTCGGCGGCGAAAGGGAGAAGTGGCCACGCGCGCCGGGGGCGCTCAGGAATTGCGGTAGACGGCGCAGATGCAGCCCGATTGCCGAAGCTCTGCGCAGAGATGTGCCGCTGCGGTGCGACCGTCGCGCCCGATCCGCGCCATCCAGTAGCCACCCCGCGGGCTGGCGCGGCTTTTTTGCCAGACCAGCTCGGGCTGCTCGCCGCTGATCGGGCCGGAGCAGGCCTTGGCGCGGCGGCGGAATTGCGCCAGCGCCCGGTCCTGGGTGGTGCCGAAGGCGATCTGCACGCCCCAAGGATGCAGTGGGGGGCGGGCCTCGGGATATTTGGTCAGCTTGCGCTCGCGCGCCAGCTCGTGGCAGGCCTGCTGGAAGGGCTTTTCGCCCTGCAGCCGGAAGTCATGGGTCTCGGGCGGGGTGTCGCGCCAGGTCTCGGCGGCGAGCCCGGTGACGATCGCCACGTAGTTGATCGTCTCGCGCGCCAGCCCGCCGCGCCGCGACATCAGCCCGTCGGCCCGTGCCTCGCCGCCGTTGTAGGCCACCGCCGCCAGTCCCTGGTTGCCGTATCGACGGGTCAGCTCGCCGAGGTATTGCGCCGAATATTCCAGCGCTTCTGCGGGGTTGTAGGGATCCTTGAGGCCGCGCAGCTTCGCGGTCGACGGGATGAACTGGGCGATACCCTGGGCGTTGGCGGGGCTGAGGGCGTTGGGGTTGAACCGGCTTTCTTGCCAGATGAGCCGGGCGAAGAAGCCGGGGTCGAGCCCGTTGCGCAGGGCGAGCTCCTCGAGCGCCTCGCAGGTGTCATGCACGAAATAAGAGGGCCGGATGCAATGCACAGGCCCGAAGGCGCCGGGCGAGCAGAGCGTTCCCGGCTCCCGGGCGCCGTCGGACGGGGCGGGAGGCTCGGCCCGCAGCAGCGGCGCGGCAAGCAGGAGGACAAGGAAAAACACGGCCCGCAACATGCCCCCATGAAGGCGCCGCGGGGCGGAAAGGTCAACTCACACTTTTATCTGCGCGCGGCACGTATTAGGTGAAAGCAAAGGCATTGAGAGGTCCAGCCATGTCCTTCTTCGGCAAGCTCAAGAGCAAGCTCTTCAAATCTTCCTCGAAGCTCGAGGAAGGGCTGGACGCGATCGTCCAGGAGGGGGGCACGCAAGACGCTCCCGAAATGGCGCCCGAAACCCCCGAGGTGCCGCAGACGCCGGCCCCCGAGACGCCGACCCCCGGGACTCCGGCCCCCGAGACCCCCGGCCCGAACGTGCCGCCGCCGGTCCCCGAGACCCCGCCCGCGCCTGCGCCCGAGACCCCGCCGACGCCGGAAGAAGTGCCGCCCGCACCACCGCAGGAAACCCCGCCCGCTCCAGAGCCCGAGGCGCCGCCTCTGCCAGAGACGGAGCCGCAGCCCGAGCCGGAAACGCCGCGTGCGCCGCCGCCCGCCGACCCCCGGCCCGCGCCGCTGGAAGCGCCGGTGATGCCGCCCTCGGACCCGTCGCCCATGCCCGCGCCGCTGGAGATCCCGGCGCCTCTGCAGGATCCGGAGGTGCCGCAGCAGACGCAGCGCGGCGGCGGTCTCATCGGGCGGCTCTTCGGCAAGTCCCAGCCTGCCGCGCCGGTGGTGCGCCGGGCGCTCGACGACGAGATGATCGAGAGCCTCGAAGAGCTGCTCATCGCCTCCGACATGGGGGTGGACACCGCGTTGCGCGTCACCTCCAACATCGCCGAGGGCCGCTATGGCAAGCGGGTCTCGACGCAGGAAATCAAGGAGCTGCTCTCGGCGGAGGTTGCCCGCATCATGGATCCCGTCGCAAAGCCGCTTCCGCTCTATCCCAAGAAGCCGCAGGTGGTGCTGGTGGTGGGGGTCAACGGCTCGGGCAAGACCACGACCATCGGCAAGCTCGCCAGCCAGTTCCGCGCCGCGGGCAAATCGGTGGTGATCGCCGCGGGGGATACCTTCCGTGCCGCCGCGGTCGAGCAACTGCAGATCTGGGGCGACCGCGCCGGGGTGCCGGTGCTGACCGCGCCCGAGGGCTCGGATCCCGCCAGCCTTGCCTTTGACGCGATGACCAAGGCGCAGGCCGAGGGCGCTGATCTGCTGATGATCGACACCGCGGGCCGCCTTCAGAACCGGGCTGACCTGATGGAGGAACTGGCCAAGATCGTCCGCGTCATCCGCAAGAAGGACCCCGATGCCCCGCACAACACGCTCTTGGTGCTCGACGCGACCACGGGGCAGAACGCGCTGCGGCAGGTCGAGATCTTCCAGCAGGTGGCGGATGTGTCGGGGCTAGTCATGACCAAGCTCGACGGTACGGCGCGCGGCGGCGTTCTCGTGGCGCTGGCCGACAAGTTCGGTCTGCCGATCCATGCCATCGGCGTGGGCGAGCAGATCGACGACCTGCAGCCCTTCGACCCCGAGGAATTCGCCGCGGCGCTCACCGGGCTTGAGCGGGGCTGAGGCAGGGCCCGATCCGAGTGGCGGGGATTACTCCTCGCTCCAGCCCATCTTGTTCTCGACATAGCGCAGCAGCGTCAGGACCACGAGCACGATCACCGTGGTCATGGCCGCGAGCGGCATCTGCCCCGCGCCGCAGCCGAGCCCAACGGCCCCCGCGAGCCACAGAGAGGCGCCGGTGGTGATGTTGCGCACCTTGCCGCCGGAGGTGAAGATCAGGCCCGCCGCCAGAAACGCCACGCCTGCCGTCACCGCCTCGATCATCCGCAGCGGATCGTTGCGCTGTTCGCTCGAGCCGCCGAAGTCCATCGCGGCCAGCTCCAATCCAAGCAGCACGAAAAGGCAGGCAGCGACAGAGACAAGGATATGGGTGCGCAGCCCCGCCGCCTTGCCCCGGCGCTCGCGTTCGAGGCCGATCAGCCCCGCCAGCAAGATGGCCGCGAGCAGCCGCGCAAAGGCGGCGGCCGGGGGGATCACCGAGAAGGTGTTTTTGAATTCGTTCAGGATTTCCTCGATCATCACGTTTCCTCTGCTGGCCCGTGACCAACGTGATGGCGGGCAGGGCAGTTCCGCCATTGAGAAGCCGTCGCCGCGAGGTTATCTCTGCTCTCGCACAAGGAGACCCGCATGGCGCAAAAGCAGATCAACCCGTTCCTCAAATCGGCGCTCGAATTCGGGCCAGTGCTGGCTTTCTTCGCCGCCTATCTGCTGCTGAAGGACAACAGCTACGTGGTCGGCGGGCGCGAGTACCAGGGTTTCGTGCTGGTCACCGCCGGGTTCATCCCGCTGATGCTGCTCTGCACCGGCATCCTGTGGAAGCTGACCGGGCATCTTTCGGCCATGCAGGTGGTGACCGCGGTGCTGATCGTGGTCTTTGGGGGGCTCTCGGTCTGGCTCAACGACGAGCGCTTCTTCAAGATGAAGCCGACGTTGATCTACCTGCTTTTCGGGTTCGCGCTGCTGGCCGGGATCCTGCGCGGCGAGAGCTACCTGCGCAAGGTCATGGAAGGGCTGATGCCGCTTCAGGACGAGGGCTGGATGATCCTGACCAAGCGGATCTGCGCGTTCTTCTTCGGGCTGGCGCTGCTCAACGAGATCGTCTGGCGCACCATGAGCACCGAGAGCTGGGTCTACTTCAAGACCTTCGGTCTGACAGCGGCAGTCTTCGTCTTCTTCATGACGCAGGGCGGGCTCTTCAAGCGCTATGCGCTGGAGGCCGACAAGGAGTGACGCGCCTCCTCTGACGAGAGGGAGGGGCCCGGGACCGCTGGTTCCGGGCTTTTTGGTGCGCGCGCCAGCCATGCGTAGGTTGCATGACGGCCCTGACGAAAACAGTCAGGCACGCGGGTTCCGTCCACCCACTGATTGCGTTAACCGGGTCCATCCCGGAACAAAGCTGTTTTAGACGCAAGGAAAGACGAAATAAAATGTCCCTCTCAGACGCTGCCTATGACACGCCGCGCGCCGGGGCCAAACCGGCGCTCAACTCACCGGCCAAGGTCCTGACCGCGAGCCTCGTCGGCACCACGATCGAATTCTTCGACTTCTACGTCTACGCGACCGCCGCCGTGCTGGTCTTCCCGGCGCTGTTCTTCCCGAGCAGCGATCCGATGACCGCGCTGCTGGCCAGCTTCGCCACCTTCTCCATCGCCTTTTTCGCGCGTCCCTTCGGCGCGCTGGTCTTCGGCCACTTCGGCGACCGCATCGGCCGCAAGGCGACGCTGGTCGCGGCGCTGCTGACCATGGGCATCTCGACCGTCATCATCGGCTTCCTGCCGAGCTACGAGCAGATCGGCGTCATCGCCCCCCTGCTGCTGGCGCTCTGCCGCTTCGGCCAGGGCTTCGGGCTTGGCGGCGAATGGGGCGGGGCGGTGCTCATGGCCACCGAGAACGCGCCCGAGGGCAAGAAGAACTGGTACGGCATGTTCCCGCAACTCGGCGCGCCGCTGGGGCTGTTCCTGTCGTCGGGCCTGTTCTGGATCCTGCTGCACTTCATGAGCGAAGAGGCGCTGCTGAGCTGGGGCTGGCGGATTCCCTTCGTCTCGTCGCTGCTGCTGATCGCCGTAGGCCTCTGGGTGCGCCTGTCGATCACCGAGACGCCGGACTTCCAGAAGGCCATCGACAACGAGGAGCGCGTCGCGGTTCCTGCCGTGGAGCTCTTCAAGAACCACAAGGTCTCGATCGTACTCGGCACTTTCGTGGCGCTGGCGACCTTCGTGCTCTTCTACATCTGCACCGCCTACCTGCTGAGCTACAACGTCAAGGTCGTGAAGATCCCCTTCACCGACGCGCTGGCGATCCAGATCTGGGGCTCGGTGGTCTTTGGGGCCTTCATCCCGCTGGCCGGCAAGCTGGCCGAGCGTTTCGGCCGCCGCGAGATCCTGACGCTGACCACCGTGTTCATCGGCCTGTTCAGCTTCCTTGTGCCGGTGCTCATGGTCGAGAACGAGATGCGCATCATGGGCTTCGTGACGCTGGGCATGGCGCTGATGGGCATGACCTACGGCCTCATCGGCACCGCGCTGGCGGCGCCTTTCCCGACCCGGGTGCGCTACACCGGCTCGTCGATCACCTTCAACTTCGCCGGCATCTTCGGCGCCTCGCTCGCGCCCTATATCGCGACCTGGCTGCAGAGCAATTACGGCCTCGCCTACGTGGGTTACTACGTGCTGGCGGCGGCGGCTGTCACGCTGCTCTGCATCTTTGCGAGCGGCAAGGGCAAGGTCTGAGGCGGCCTGCCTGACGCATGGAGAAGGGCGCCCGCTGCGGCGCCCTTTTTCATCGCAGGGCAGATGCGGCCGCGGGGCCATGTGAAAGGGGCGCAGCCTGACCGGCCGCGCCCCTTTCATTTTTCGCCGGATACGTGCGTCCGACCGTTCAGTCCTCGCGCGGGGGTTCCGCATCCGGATCGGCCTTGCCGACGCCCTTGAAGACGAACTTGAAGGGCAGCATCCACAGGAACCCGAGGAAGACGTAGACCGCGAATTCCAGCCAGATCGGCGGGCGGTCGAGCGCGTTGACCACGCTCACCGCCGCGACGATGTAGAGCGGCAGGCCCACCAGCAGGATCACCAGCGACCAGCGGCGTCGGGACTTGTAGCTGAGGGCCATACCGGGTCAGTCCGCGAAGGGGTCGGTGACGAGGATGGTGTCGTCGCGCTCGGGCGAAGTCGAGAGCAGCGCCACCGGGCAGCCGATCAGCTCTTCGATGCGGCGGACGTATTTCACCGCCGCGCCGGGCAGATCGTTCCAGCTGCGGGCGCCCTCGGTCGATTCCGACCAGCCTTCCATTTCCTCGTAGACCGGAACGCAGCGCTGCTGCTCCTCGGTGGCGATGGGCAGGTGGTCGAGCATCTGGCCGTCGAGCTCGTAGCCGGTGCAGATCTTGATGGTCTCGAAGCCGTCCAGCACGTCGAGCTTGGTCAGCGAGATGCCGTTGACGCCCGAGGTCACGCAGGTCTGGCGCACCAGCACCGCGTCGAACCAGCCGCAGCGACGCTTGCGGCCGGTCACCGTGCCGAACTCGCGGCCGCGGGTGCCGAGACGGTTGCCGTCCTCGTCATCCAGCTCGGTCGGGAAGGGGCCTTCGCCGACGCGGGTGGTGTAGGCCTTGACGATGCCCAGCACAAAATCGATGGCGCCCGGACCGATGCCGGTGCCGGTGGCCGCCTGGCCGGCGATCACGTTCGAGGAGGTCACGAAGGGGTAGGTGCCGAAGTCGATGTCCAGCAGCGCGCCCTGCGCCCCTTCGAAGAGGATGCGCTTGCCGGCGCGGCGCTTCTCGTTGAGCACCTTCCAGACGGGGCCGGCGTATTCGAGGATTTGCGGCGCGATCTCTTTCAGCGCGGCGAGCAGCGCCTCGCGGTCGACCGGCTCCAGCCCGAGGCCGCGGCGCAGCGCGTCGTGGTGCAGCAGGGCGCGGTCGACGCGGGTCTCCAGCGTCGACGGATCGGCGAGATCGGCGACGCGCACCGAGCGGCGGCCAACCTTGTCCTCATAGGCCGGGCCGATGCCGCGGCCGGTGGTGCCGATCTTGCTGCCCTTGCTGGCGGCCTCCTCGCGGGCCCGGTCGAGCTCGCCGTGGATCGGCAGGATCAGCGGGGTGTTCTCGGCGATCATCAGCGTCTCGGGGGTGATCTCGACACCCTGGGCGCGGATCGACTCGATCTCTTTCACCAGGTGCCAGGGATCGAGCACCACGCCGTTGCCGATCACCGACAGCTTGCCGCCGCGCACGACACCGGAGGGCAGGGCGTTCAGCTTGAACACCTTGCCGTCGATGACGAGCGTATGGCCTGCATTGTGGCCCCCCTGGAAGCGCGCGACCACGTCGGCCCGCTCAGAGAGCCAGTCCACGATCTTGCCCTTGCCTTCGTCGCCCCACTGGGCGCCCACGACGACCACGTTAGCCATTGCTCACCTGTCCTTTTGCCGGCGGTTCAAACGGGCTCCGTATAGATCCGCGCGGCGGCGGTGGGAACCATCAAATTGGGGATTGTCGGGCGGGGCCCGAAAGAAACCGCGCCGACCGGGGGCGCTATCCCTCTGCGTTGCGCGCCTCACCCCCGGGGGTATTCCCCCGAAGACGGCGCGGCCCTCAGGGCAGCAAGTGCAGCCAGGCCCAGGTGGTGACGATGCACATGCCGGTGGCCAGCAGCACCGAAGAGGCCGCAACCCGCTTGGCGCGGCCGTAGAGGTTGGCGAAGACATAGGCGTTCACCCCGGGCGCCACCGAGGCGGTGACCACCGCCGAGCGGAAGGCGTCGGTGGGCAGGGAGAAGGCGGTGCCGAGCGTGTAGGTGACCAGCGGGTGAAGCCCCAGCGAGAGCGCGCAGACGAAGAGGATGGTGCGCAGATCGCCCTCGGGGCGGTAGCGGAAGAGCACGCCGCCGAGCGCGAAGAGCGCACAGGGCAGCGCGGTGCGGGTGAGCAGGCCGAGCGCCTCGGTCATCGGGGTGGGCAACTCGACGCTCAGCAGGTTGAACACGATGCCGATGCTGATGCCGATGACCATCGGCGTGCGGAAGAGCGAGCGCAGGATGGTCAGTGGCAGGCGGCGCAGCTCGGTGCCGCGGGCGCGGGCGAGTTCCATGGTGGTGATGCCGATGGCATAGCAGAGCGGCGAGTGCAGGGCGATGATCGCGTAATTGCCATTCAGCGCGTCCTCGCCATAGGCCTGCTCGGTGATCGGCAGGCCGATCAGCAGGGAGTTGGAGAAAAGCGCGGAGAAGCCGATGACCACGCTGTCTTCCCAGTCGCGGCCGAAGATCAGCCGCGCGCCGAACAGGCCGACAATGAAGCAGGTGATCGCGCCGGCGTAGAAGGAGAAGAGCAGGTCGAAGCGGAAATACTCGCCGAGGTCGAGCTGCCACATGGCGCGGAACAGCAGGCAGGGCACGGCGATGGTCTGGGCAAAGCCCATCAGCCCGTCGATCGCATTGTCGGTCAGCAGCTTGCGCCAGCTGGCAAGGTAGCCCGCGCCGATGACGATGAAGACCGGGAGAATGACGTCGAGGAGGGCTTGCATGGACGCAGGGCTTTCACGTTGCGCGCCGGTCGGCGCGGGGCCTCCGGCGGGCGGACTTGCAGAGGAAGGGGGCCGGGTGCCGACGGGCGGCGGGATGGTCAGCGCGGCGCTTCTCCTCAGAGCGCATAACGCAGGACCATCCCGTCATAGGCCGGGTGGATGTGCTCGGCGGTTTCCGCCGCCAGGGTCTCGTAGTCGAGATCGATGTGCATGTTGGTCAGCACCGCCTCGCGCGGCTGCGCTCGGGCGATCCATTCCAGAGCCAGGTCGAGATGCGCATGGGTCGGATGCGGGGTGCGGCGCAACGCATCGACGACGAAGCAGTCGAGATCCTGCAGGTGCGCCCAGGCGTCCTCGGGAATCCGCACCACGTCGGGCATGTAGACGAGCCCCGCAACGCGGAAGCCGAGCGCGTCGATGCTGCCGTGATCGACCTTGATCGGGGTCAGCGCGATCGCGCCGCCGGCGCCCTCGATGGTGAAGGGGCCCTGGATCGCGTGTAGATCGAAGATCGGCGGATAGGGGCTGCCCTCGGGCTGCACGAAAGCATAGCCGAAGCGCGAGATCAGGTCGTTCTGCGTGTCGCCATCGGCCCAGACCGGCAAGCGCGAGCCGCGGTTGAAGACGATCTGGCGGAGGTCGTCGAGCCCGTTGGTGTGGTCGGCGTGGGCATGGGTCCAGACGGCGGCGTCGAGATGGCCGATGCCCGCGTCGAGCAGCTGCGCGCGCATGTCGGGCGAGGTGTCGATCAGCACCCGCGTGGTGCCGTCGCGGGTCTCGCGCTCGACGAGCATCGAGCAGCGGCGGCGGGTGTTCCTGGGGTTCGCGGGATCGCAATCGCCCCATTTGCCGCCGAGCCGCGGCACGCCGCCGGAGGAGCCGCAGCCGAGGATGGTGAAGCGCAGCTCGCCCTTCATGCGGCGCCGCCCGTCGCAGGGGACCAGGCCGCGGCCTTGGCAAAGAGGCGCTCGAAGTTTGCCTCGGTGGCGGCGGCGAACTCCTCGAAGCTGAGGCCGAAGGTCTCGGCTCCGACCTTGGCGGTGTGGACGGTGTAGCCCGGCTCGTTGCGCTTGCCGCGGTAGGGCGGCGGCGCGAGGTAGGGGCTGTCGGTTTCCACCAGGATGCGCTCGAGCGGGGCGGCGGCGAAAATATCGCGCAGCTCCTGCGACTTGGGGAAGGCGGCGATGCCGGACATCGACAGGTAGAAGCCGCAGTCGAGCGCGGCGCGCGCCAACTCGGCCGAGGAGCTGAAGCAATGCATGACGCAGGCGTAGGGCTTGCGGCGATAGGCCTCGGTCAGGATCCGGGCCATGTCGTCATCGGCGGCGCGGGCGTGGATGATCAGCGGCAGGCCGGTCTCCTGCGCCGCCTCGATGTGGATGCCCAGCGACGCCTTCTGCACCTCGGCACTCTCGGCGGTGTAGTGGTAGTCGAGCCCGGTCTCGCCGATGCCGACGAATTTCGGGTGCTGCGACAGGGTGACCAGCTCATCGACCGTGGTCGCGGGCTCTTCGGCGGCGCTCATCGGGTGAACGCCGAAGGTGTAGAACACCGGGTCGTTCGCCTCGGCGATGGCGCGCACCTTGGGCTCGTTCGCGATCCGCGTGCAGATGGTGACCATGCGGTGCACCCCGGCCTCGAGCGCGCGGGCGATGACCTCGGGGCGCTCGTCGTCGAAATCGGGGAAGTCGAGGTGGCAGTGGCTGTCGGTGATCAGGGGAGTGGTCATGAATACGTCCTTTGCGCGCAGGTATCAGACATGCGCGGGGCAGGGTCAAGGAGGGGGCGGCCCTGCGTCCGGGTCGCGGGCCACGGGTGCCGGATGCGCGGGCAGGGATGTGTCCGGGTCCGGGGGAAGGGGGTTGATGGCCGCGCGGGCATGGATTTTAACGGCGCCGTGAAGGTTGGATGCGTGGGCGGAATGACGACGGAACTTCGGAAGTGGTATTTCTGCCTGAACCAGAAGGGCTTCGAGCAGGTCTGGGGGCAGGTGCGCGTCGCCGTCGCCTCCTGTCTGGCGCGCACGCGGCTGCGCCCGATATGCCTCTACAACGGCGAGTCCGAGGCGCATGTGGCGCAGCTGCGCGGGCTCGGGGTCGAGGTCATCGCGCACCGCAGCTCGCTCGAGCCGCTTTTGCGCCGGGCCTATGGTCCGTCCTATGACACCTTTTCCGGGCACTGGCTGCGGATCGACATTCCCGCGCTCGAGCAGGAGGATGATCTCGTCCTCTATACCGATGTCGACGTCATGTTTCTTGCCCACCCCGCGCTGCCACGCCTGCGCAAGCCGCTCGCCGCGGCGCCGGAGCGCTACCGCTGGCGCTACCCGCATTTCAACAGCGGCGTGTTGCTGATGAATGTGCCGAAGTTGCGGGCGCTGGCCGAGCCCTTTGCCGCCTCGATCGCGCGACGCTTTCGCGAGCCCTGGTCGCCGCCGGGCCATGACCAGGTGAGCTACAACAGCTTTTTCCGCTGGCGCCACGCCCGACTGCCGCACGGGATGAACTGGAAGCCGTACTGGGGGCTGGGGCGCGACGTCTCGATCGTGCATTTCCACGGGCCGAAGCCCGAGAACATCCGCGCGCTGGTGGCCGGGGGCGGAGAGCGGTTCATTCCCCAGTACCGGGCCCTATGGCACCTCGACCCGGAGGCCTATGCCCATTACGCAGGGCTTTTCGAAGAGTTCGAGGCGGGCTGAACCCGGGATGGGGCTCAGAGCCCGCGCAGTAGTCCGCGCCGGTGCAGCTGGGCCCGCAGGGCGATGGCCAGCGTCGAGGCGGCCATGACGCCGAGGATGTCGGCGGCCCAGTCAGTGAGTTCGGCGTCGCGCCCGACATAGGCCTGCACGACCTCGATCAACCCGCCGAAGGCGATCGCCGCCGGTGCCAGCACCCAGAGCCAGCGCGGCCGCAGGAAGGCGGCGGGCGCGATGATCGCGCCGAAGCCGAGCGCATGCTGCAACTTGTCGTCCATCAGCGCGTCGGCCAACGGCAGCCGCGGCCCCACGGTGAGGGTGGTGACCAGCGCGGCCATGCCGAGCACGAGGGCGAGGGTGAGAAGCGAGATGCGATCCATGCCTGCGAGAGACCATGCGGCGTGCACAAAGGCCAGAGGCGACGCTGCTCCGCGGCTACACGTTCCTGTCAGCGCCCAGAGGGATGGCGCCGCGAACGGGCACTGCCCGGACGCGCGGCGCGATGGGAATGCATGGCGTGGGATTTCATGGGCGGCATGGGAAAACGTGGGACCGGGCTGACCGGAGCGTTTGTGGCCCCGCGGGCGCAGGTCGCAACGGCAAGCAAATCCGCGCTGATTCAAGGGTTGAAGCACTCTCCGCGCCATGACACATGCTCACGAAACCGCGATTCCGCCCGTCGTTGAAAAATTATTTGGGATTTTGTGGAAGTTTTTTTCTCACGCTGGCGTTACCACATCTTGTGATGGGTGGGTTCCCGCTTACCACATATTCGTGAATGAGGTGCAAATTTGCCTCAATATGTTGTTCTGCAGGGTCTGCAGGACAACATGCAGTGGGATTCTCCCGCAGATTTCTATTGCTTCCCATGAAATCCCATGACATACCGTTAATCACGACGAAGGGACGGGATAAGGGGCAGCAAACGACCCCGGCGAACATCCCAGAAATATAAAACGAGCAGGTTCATACAGGCACCCGCCCTTCGTTGACATGAAGAATCCAGCGCGTGAGCGAGCAGACATCCCCCCAGGTGGCGTGCGTAGCTGGACCAGCCCGTAACACGGGTCAAGGCGGCGGGTTGATCGGTGGCAGCAGATCAACCCGCCGTATTTCGTTCTAGGGGGCGAGAGTAGGGACAGTGGGCCGCAGGCTAAGGTTCAGAGGCGAGAGCCGCAACAAGGTGGACAGCAAGGGGCGGGTGTCGATCCCAGCCTCTTTTCGCCGTGTGCTCGAAGCTGGTGACCCTGACTGGTCTGCCGGGAACAACCCGAATTTCGTGATCGTCTACGGCGATCACCGCCGCCAATATCTCGAATGCTACACGATCGAGGAGATGGAGGCCGTCGAGGACCGCATCTCGGCGATGAAGCGCGGCTCGCAGAAGCGCCGCCTTCTGGAGCGTCTCTTCTCGACTCAATCCGTCACCACCAGCGTTGATGAAACCGGACGCATCGTGCTTCCGGCCAAGCTGCGTGATAAGATCGGTCTCGAGGACTGGGCGTATTTCGCCTCCAACGTCGACACCTTCCAGATCTGGAAGCCCGAGACCTTCGAAGAGATCGAGCTTGGCGGCACCGCAGAATTCCTCGACGAGATGCCGGCGGACTTCGATCCGCTCGAGCTGCTCGACGAAGACGACGAAACCGAGGAGGCCTGAGCCATGGCGGCGCCCAAAGACCCCAACGCCGCTCCGCATGTCCCCGTCCTGCTGCGGCCGCTGCTGGACGCCGTGGCCCCGGTGCGCGGCACCTGGATTGACGGAACCTTCGGGGCAGGGGGCTATTCGCGCGGATTGCTCGAGGCCGGCGCCGACAAGGTGATCGGCATCGACCGCGATCCGCTGGCGCACCAGATGGCGGAAAGCTGGATCGGCGAGTACGGCGGACGGCTCGAGCTGGTGCTCGACAATTTTGCCAATATGGACGCGCACGCGACGGACGTCGACGGCGTTGTGCTCGATCTTGGCGTGTCGTCGATGCAGCTCGACCGGGCCGAGCGGGGCTTTTCCTTCCAGAAGGACGGGCCGCTCGACATGCGCATGGAGCAGTCGGGCGAGACCGCGGCGGACCTGGTGAAACGGCTCGATGAGACCACGCTGGCGGATGTGCTTTACACCTTCGGCGAAGAGCGCGCCTCGCGCCGGATCGCCAAGGCCATCGTCAAGGCCCGCGCGCTGGAGCCGATCGAGACCACGGCGCGGCTCTCGTCCATCGTTGAGGCCTGCCTGCCGCGTCCCAAACCCGGCCAGTCCCACCCCGCGACGCGCTCGTTCCAGGCGCTGCGTATTGCGGTCAACGACGAGTATGGCGCGCTCTGGCGCGGCCTCATGGCCGCCGAGCGGGCGCTGAAGCCGGGCGGTCTGCTGGCCGTGGTGACCTTCCATTCGGTCGAGGACCGCATGGTCAAACGCTTCCTGCAGGCGCGCTCGGGCCGGCTGTCCTCGGTCAGCCGTTACGAGCCCGAGGTCGAAACCGAACAGCCGCGCTTCGAGCTGGTCACCCGCAAGGCTGTGGGGCCGGACGACGTGGAGCTGGCGCAGAACCCGCGGTCGCGCTCGGCGCGGCTGCGCGTCGGGCGCCGCACCACAGCCGAGGCTGGAGATATCGAGTCGGGGGTGCTTTCCATGCCCCAACTGAGAGGAAAGAGCTGATGCGAACGCTTCTCTATGTCACCACATTCATGGCGATGATCGGTCTGGCCTTCTGGGCCTACCACGAGAACTACAAGACCCAGGCCTCGCTGGACCACGTGCGCCAGCTGCAGCGCGACATCGGTGACGCCCGCGCGCGGCTGTCGATCCTGCGCGCCGAATGGGCTTATCTCAACCGCCCCGACCGGCTGCGCGATCTTGCCGAATTGAACTTCGAGCGGCTGGGCCTGCTGCCGATGCGCCCCGAGCAGTTCGGCCGCATCGACCAGGTGAACTACCCCGACAACCGCGCGCTGGTGTTCAACGACCTCGTGGATGTGACCAGCGCCGGAGCACGGACGGGGGCGCTGCAATGAACGGCCGCATCCCGCTTCGCCCGCTGGCCCGCGTTCTCGACGCCCGGCGCCGCGGCGAGAACCCGGATGCGATCGAACGCGAAAACCTGCGCATCCGCCACGAACAGATGCGCGACAAGGCCCGCACGCGCGCCGAGGGCCGACTGCTGGTGCTTGGCCTCGTTTTCTTCTGCGCCTTCGTGGTGATCGGCCTGCGCATGGGCATGCTGGCCCAGTCCCAGGCCGAGGAGCCGCAGGCCGCTGCGTCGGGTGCCTCGATCCTCGCGTCGCGCGCCGATATCGTGGACCGCCATGGCCGGATCCTGGCGACGAACATGGAGACGCATTCGCTCTACGCCCACCCGCACCAGATGATCGAGCCGGTGCGCGCGGCGGACGAGCTGATGAAGATCTTCCCCGACCTCGACCGCGAGCGGCTGCTGAAGGACTTCACCAACCCCAAGCGCAAGTTCATGTGGGTCAAGAAGAAGATCAGCCCCGAGCAGATGCAGGCGGTGCACGACATCGGCGAGCCGGGCTTGCTGTTCGGCCCGCGCGAGATGCGGCTCTATCCCAATGGCAAGCTGGCCTCGCACATCCTTGGCGGCGCCAGCTTCGGCCGCGAGGGCGTGGCCTCTGCCGAGGTGATCGGCACCGCAGGGATCGAGCGCTTCTTCGACGAGGAGCTGCGCGATCCGGCACGGGGCGGCGCGCCGCTCGAGCTGTCGATCGACCTTTCCGTGCAGGCCGCCACCGAGCGCGTGCTCTATTCGGGCATGAAGCTGATGAACGCCAAGGGCGCGGCTTCGGTGCTGATGGATGTACACACCGGCGAGATCCTCGCCATGGTCTCCTTGCCCGACTTCGACCCGAACGACCGGCCGCACCCGCCGGTCTCGGGTCGCCCCTCCGACAGCCCGCTCTTCAACCACGCGGTGCAGGGGGTCTACGAGCTGGGCTCGACCTTCAAGATCTTTGCCGCCGCGCAGGCGATGGAATTGGGGCTGGTCAACCCCGGCACGATCATCGACACATCGCCGCCCTTCAAGGTCGGGGGCTTCCGCATCGGCGAGTTCGAGGGACACAACTACGGCAAGCAGACCGTCGAGGGGATCATCACCCACAGCTCGAACCGCGGCACCGGCAAGATCGCGCTCGCCATCGGTGCCGAGCGCCAGCAGGAGTTCATGAAATCGCTCGGCTTCTTCGATCCCACCGGGGTCGAGATCTCCGAGGCGCAGTCCGGCAAGCCGCTGCTGCCGCAGCGCTGGACGGATCTGAGCACGGTGACGATTTCCTATGGCCACGGGCTCTCGGCCTCGCCGCTGCACCTTGCTGCAGGCTACGCGGCCATCGCCAACGGCGGCCACAAGGTGCAGCCCACGCTGCTCAAGCAGGACGGCCCGCATTACGGGCCTCGCGTCCTGTCGGAAAAGAACGCCGCCAACGCCCGCCACATGCTGCGCGCGGTGGTGACCGAGGGCACCGCCAGCTTCGGCGACGTGCCCGGCTATCACGTGGCCGGCAAGACCGGCACCGCCGACAAGCCCAAGGAGCGCGGCGGCGGCTACTACAAGGACAAGACGATCACCACCTTTGCCACCATGTTCCCGGCAGAGGCCCCGCGCTATGTGCTGATCGTCACGCTCGACGAGCCGGTCGAGACCTCTGGCAGCCGTCCGCGCCGCACCGCCGGCTGGACCTCGGTGCCGGTGGGGGCCGAGATGATCGGCAGAATCGCGCCGCTTCTGGGCTTGCGTCCGGACTACGATGTGCCAGAAGAGGAGGAGGTCACGCTGGTTCGCAACTGATCCGGCGCTGGCCTCCGGCCCGTTTTTCGGGGCCGTGTATATCCGGAATACAAAGATGAAAGGGCCGTCATGGGCGCCGTCATTGGAGAGGGCAAAAGCCTCAGCGAGCTGGGTTTGACCGCACGGGGCGGTCGCGAGGCGCGGGTGACGGGACTGTCGGTCGACAGTCGCGAGGTGACCTCGGGACACCTCTTTGCCGCGCTTCCGGGCACCAAGGTGCACGGCGCGGCCTTCATCCCCACGGCGCTTGAACAGGGCGCCTCTGCCATTCTCACCGATGCCGAAGGCGCCGCTCTGGCTGCCGAGGCGCTCGCGGGCTCCGAGGCCGCGCTGGTCATCGCTGCGGATGCGCGGCAGACGCTGGCCTATGCCGCCGCGCTCTGGTTCGGCGCGCAGCCCGAGGTCACCGTGGCGGTGACCGGCACCAACGGCAAGACCTCGGTCGCCACCTTCCTGCGCCACATCTGGCAGGACATGGGCTTTCGCGCCATCAACCTCGGCACAACCGGGGTCGAGGGCGACTGGCAGGCGCCGCTCAAGCACACCACGCCCGAGCCGATCACCCTGCATCGCGCGCTTGCCGGTGCCGCCGAGGCCGGAGTCGATCACTGCGCCATGGAGGCCTCAAGCCACGGGCTCGACCAGCGCCGCCTCGACGGCGTGCAGCTGAAGGCCGCGGGCTTCACCAACTTCACCCAGGATCACCTCGACTACCACGCGGATTTCGAGGAGTATTTCGCCGCCAAGGCCGGGCTTTTCGCGCGTGTGCTGCCCGACGAAGGCGTCGCGGTGATCAACATCGACGACCCGCGCGGCATCGACATGATGGCCATCGCCCGCGCCCGCGGCCAGAAGGTGATCTCGGTCGGCGAGGCGACGGGCTGCGACCTCCGCATCCTCGGTCAGCGCTTCCATGCCACGGGGCAGGACCTGCGGCTCGACTGGCGCGGCGCGGTGCAACAGCTTCGGCTCGGCCTCATCGGTGGCTTCCAGGGGCAGAACGCAGCGCTGGCAGCCGGTCTCGCGCTGGCCTGCGGCGCCGATCCCGAGCAGGTCTTCCCGGCGTTGGAACGGCTCGAGACGGTGCGCGGGCGCATGCAGCTTGCCGCGACCCGCGACAATGGCGCGGCGGTGTATGTCGACTTTGCCCATACGCCTGACGCGGTCGCGACCGCGCTGCAGGCGCTGCGCCCGCATGTCATGGGCCGGCTGATCGCCATCGTGGGCGCGGGCGGTGACCGCGACCCGGGCAAGCGCCCGCTGATGGGCGCGGCCGCCACCGAACACGCCGACATGGTGATCGTGTCGGACGACAACCCGCGCTCCGAGGAGCCCGGCTCGATCCGCGCGCAGGTGCTGGGCGGCGCGCCCGGCGCGCTCGAGGTCGGCGACCGTGCCGAGGCCATCCTGCGCGGCGTCGACATGCTGCAGCCCGGCGATGCGCTGATGATCCTCGGCAAGGGTCACGAGACCGGCCAGATCGTCGGCGACACCATTTACCCCTTTGACGATGTCGAGCAGGCGAGTGTCGCCGTGGCGGCGCTGGACGGGAGAGGCCTGTGACGCTCTGGACGGCAGAAGACGCAGCGCGCGCCACAGGCGGGCGGGCCATCGGGGATTGGACGGTCAGCGGTGTGTCGATCGACACGCGGACGATTCAGAAGGGTGACCTTTTCGTCGCGTTGAAGGCGGCACGGGACGGGCATGGGTTCGTCGCGCAGGCGCTGGAAAAGGGCGCCGCCGCTGCGCTCGTCAGCCATATTCCCGAAGGGGTTCCCGAGGGCGCGCCGCTCTTGCTGGTGGACGACGTGCTGACCGGGCTCGAGGCGCTGGGGCGCGCCGCGCGTGCCCGCACCCGGGCGCAGGTGGTGGCGGTGACCGGCTCGGTCGGCAAGACCTCGACCAAGGAGATGCTGCGCACCGTTCTGAGCGCGCAGGGCACCGTGCATGCCGCCGAGAAGAGCTACAACAACCATTGGGGCGTGCCGCTGACGCTGGCGCGCATGCCCGCAGACGTTGATTTCGCGGTCATCGAGATCGGCATGAACCACCCTGGCGAGATCGCGCCGCTGTCGTGCATGGCGCGGCCGCATGTGGCGATGATCACCATTGTCGCGCCGGCGCATCTGGCGGCCTTCGAGAGCCTCGAGGTCATCGCCCGCGAGAAGGCGGCGATCTTCGAGGGGCTGGAGCCGGGCGGCATCGCGGTGGTCAACGGCGATCTCGAGGTTTCGCCACTGCTGATCGAACTGGCCGAGGCGAGGGCCGAGCAGGTCATCACCTTTGGCGAGGCGGCGGGCAACCATCACAGGGTCGAGCAGGTTACCATCTGCGACGCGGCCACCGTGGCGCAGGGCCGCGCCTGGCGGACACATGTCCTCTACAAGGTCGCGGTGCCGGGCCGTCACTTTGCCGTCAACGCCATGGGCGTTCTGGCGGTGGTACACGCGCTGGGGCTGGACCGGGCCATGGCGATCACCGCGCTCGGTCAATGGGAGCCCGGGGCGGGACGGGGCCTGCGCGAGGTCATCACCCTCGACCCGGTCGAGACGCAGTTGACGCTCGAGCTCATCGACGACGCCTACAATGCCAACCCCGCTTCGCTTGGCGCATCGCTCGAGGTTCTTGCCGGGGCCAAACCCAAGGACGGCATCGGGCGTGTCGATCATGGTCGGCGCATCGCCTATCTCGGCGACATGAAGGAGCTTGGCGCACAGGAGCACGCGCTGCACGCGGCGCTGGCCGAGCACCCTGCGATGGCAAACATCGACATCGTGCATTGCGTGGGCCCGCTCATGCGCGACCTCTGGGAGGCGCTGCCCGAGCGCAAGCGCGGCCATTGGGCCGAGACCAGCGCCGCCATGGCCCAGCGGGTGCGCCACGACCTCGACGCCGGCGACGTGGTGCTGGTGAAGGGCTCGCTCTCGATGGCGCTGGCGCGCGTGGTTGACGCGATCCACAAAATGGGTCATGCGCCCGCCACGATCTGACAAGAAGGACCGGGGCTCATGCTCTACTGGCTGACTGGACTGAGTGACGGCGGCGATGTCTTCAATCTCTTCCGCTACATCACTTTCCGGGCGGGCGGAGCGTTTCTGACCGCGCTGATCTTCGGCTTTCTCTTCGGGCGTCCGCTGATCGACGTGCTGCGCAAGCGGCAGGGCAAGGGCCAGCCGATCCGCACCGACGGCCCCGAGGGGCATTTCGTCAAGGCTGGCACCCCGACCATGGGCGGCCTGCTCATCGTCGGCGCGCTGCTGACCTCGACGCTGCTCTGGGCGCGGCTCGACAACGGCTTTGTCTGGATGGTGCTCTTCGTCACCATGGGCTACGCGGCGATCGGCTTCGCCGACGACTATGCCAAGGTGAAGAAGCAGAATACAGACGGCGTCTCGGGCAAGGTGCGCCTTGCCATCGGCTTTGGCATCGCGGCGATTGCGGCGACCTGGGCAGCCTGGCTGCACCCTGCGGATCTGACCGGCCAGCTGGCGTTTCCGGTGTTCAAGAACGCGCTGCTGGATCTGGGCTGGGTCTTCGTGCCCTTCGCGATGATCGTCATCGTCGGTGCTGCCAACGCGGTGAACCTGACCGACGGGCTTGACGGGCTCGCGATCATGCCGGTGATGATCGCGGGCGGCACGCTCGGCATCATCGCCTATGCCGTGGGGCGCACGGACTTCACCGAGTATCTTGACGTGCACTATGTGCCCGGCACCGGCGAGATCCTGATCTTTACCGCCGCGCTGATCGGCGGCGGGCTCGGTTTCCTATGGTACAACGCGCCGCCCGCGGCGGTCTTCATGGGCGACACCGGCTCGCTGGCATTGGGCGGCGCGCTCGGCGCCATCGCGGTGGCCACCAAGCACGAGATCGTGCTGGCCATTGTCGGTGGGCTCTTCGTGGTCGAGGCGCTCTCGGTGATCATCCAGGTGCTCTACTTCAAGCGCACCGGCAAGCGGGTGTTCCTGATGGCGCCGATCCACCACCACTACGAGAAGAAGGGCTGGGCCGAGCCGCAGATCGTCATCCGCTTCTGGATCATCTCGCTGATCCTGGCGCTGATCGGCCTCGCCACGCTGAAGCTGCGCTGAGGCGGGGGCGCACCCTCCTTCGAAGGAGGGTGCAAATCTCGTTTGAGATTTGCCGCGCTCTGGTGCGCGCCGCGCCGATGCGCTAGCCGTGAAGCAAGGGCAATCGCAGGCATGAGGGCAGTGGCATGATTCCGGTATCCGGCTTTGAGGAGCGCACCGTCGCGGTGCTTGGGCTCGGGCGCTCGGGGCTTTCGGCGGCGCGGGCGCTGCGTGAGGGCGGCGCCTCGGTTCTGGTCTGGGACGACAATGCCTCTGCGCGCGAAACGGCCGAGACCGAGGGCTTCGAAAGCCGCGAGCTGGGCCGGGAGGGCGGCTTCGACGGCGTCGACTGGCTGGTGGTCTCGCCGGGCATCCCGCATCTCTACCCCGAGCCGAACCCGGTGATCGCCGCCGCCTGGGCGGCGGGTGTGCCGGTTGACAACGACATCGGCCTGTTCTTCCGCGCGCTCTCTGCCGCCGGGTCCGACTGGGACATGTACGACATGCCGCCGCGCGTCGTGGCGGTGACCGGCTCAAACGGCAAGTCGACCACCTCGGCGCTGATCCATCATATCCTCCAGAGCTCGGGGCGTGAGAGCCAGCTTGCCGGCAACATCGGTCGGGGCGTGCTCGACATCGACCCGCCGGGGGACGGCGGGCTCGTCGTGCTGGAGCTGTCGAGCTACCAGACAGATCTCGCCCGCGCGCTGACCCCGGACGTGGCGGTCTTCACCAACCTCTCGCCCGACCATCTCGACCGGCACGCAGGCATGGGCGGCTATTTCGCCGCCAAGCGCCGGCTCTTCGCCGAGGGCGGCCCGGACCGCTGCGTCATCGGCGTGGACGAGAAGGAGGGGCTCTACCTCGCCAACCAGCTTGCCGAGGCGGCGACCGACGACCGGGTGATCCGCGTGTCGTCCGGCACCAAGCTCGGCGGGCCGGGCTGGCTGGTCTATGCGCGCAAGGGGTTCCTCACCGAATGGCGCAAGGGGCGGCAGGTGGCGTCCATCGACCTGCGCCCCGTCAAGGGGCTGCCGGGGGCGCACAACCACCAGAACGCCTGCGCCGCCTATGCGGCCTGCCGGGCGCTCGGTGTGGCGCCGCGGCAGATCGAGGCGGCCTTCCACAGCTTCGAGGGGCTGCCGCACCGCAGCCAGATCGTCGCCGAGGCGGACGGGGTGAGCTACGTCAATGACAGCAAGGCCACCAACGTCGACGCGGCGGTGAAGGCGCTTCAGGCGTTCAGCAACATCCGCTGGATCTGCGGCGGGTTGATGAAGGAGGGCGGGCTTTCGGGCCTTGCGCCGGGTCTGGGCAACGTGACCAAGGCCTATGTCATCGGCCGCGAGGCCGCGACTTTCGCGCTCGGCCTGCCTGGGGTCGAGGCCGAGATCTGCACCGACATGGCGACCGCTGTAGCCAAAGCCCGCGCCGAGGCGCAGCCGGGCGACGTGGTGCTTCTGGCGCCTGCTGCGGCGAGTTTTGACCAATACGACAGCTTCGAAAAGCGCGGCGAGGATTTCGCGGCAAAAGTGCGCGCCGCGCTCTGAGCCCCGCCGGGGCAAGGGGCGTCAGGCCGCGCGCAGCTCCGCCAGCAGCCCGCCGTTATAGGCCTGCGGGTGCACCACGCCAAGTTGCGCGGGGATCTTCTTGAGGTTGAGGATTCGCGCGATGGCAAAACGGTGCGCGCCGCCACCGGCGCGCAGCAAGGTGCCGTCGCGCCCCACATGCAGCAGGATGCCGCCGTGCTCGCGGCGGAAATACTCAGGCAGCTCGGCGCGCGACAGCAGGCGGCCAAGGCGGCGCGTCTGCTCGAAGACCGCGTCGAGGCGCTGGTAGCGCGTCACCAGCTCCTCTTCCGTGGCACAATCGTCGGGCGTTTTGCCCGCGGCGATCTCGGTCAGCAGCTTCTGGAAGAGCGGGGTGTCGCGCCAGGGGGTGCCGCCTTCGAAGTGCAGGCGGCAGCTCTGCAGCTTGCGGCTCTCTTCGACCGACTGCCGCGGCAAGTCCCAGTCACCGCCGAGGATCATCCCGCTCTGCTGGCGGCGCAGTCGCGGCTTGCCGGCATAGGTGAAGTTCACGTCGCAGGCGTCGACCCGGATCAACTCGTCCGACAGTGGTGCCCCTGCGCCGTAGCGCAGGCGGTTCCAGACATCCCGCGCGACCTTGCGCGGCACCTGCGCGTGCAGGTCCCGGAGCCAGTTGCTGGGATAAAGAGTCGGGTGGTCGGTGAAGGCCATGACGCTGCCTGTTGTGACAATCGCATGACAAAATGTAACGAGCGGGTGACAAATTCAAGAGCCCAGCCTCAGCCCGCAGCAAGGCTCCGCCCGGCTGCCGCACCCGAGGCCCAGGCCCATTGGAAGTTGTAGCCACCGAGCCAGCCGGTCACGTCCACCGCCTCGCCGATGAAATGCAGTCCGGGCACGGTTTTCGACGCCATGGTCTTGCTGTTCAGCCCGTCCGTGTCGACCCCGCCAAGCGTGACCTCGGCGGTGCGCCAGCCCTCGGAGCCCGAGGGGCGCAGGGTCCAGTTGCGCAGCGAGTCAGACAGCGTCTCGGAGCGCTTGTCCGAGAGATCCGCGAGGTTGCCCGAGAGGTCGAGCTGATCGGTGAGGTGTGCGACCAGCCGCTCGGGCAGGATCTGCCGCAGTTCGGTGGTCAGCGACCGCTTTCCGGCGCCCTTGCGCGCCGCGCGCAGGTGGGCGGCGGGATCGAGGGCCGGCGAGAGGTTGACGGTGATCTCCTCGCCCTCGTGCCAGTAGCTCGAGGCCTGCAGGATCGACGGCCCCGAAAGGCCGCGGTGGGTAAACAGCAGCGCCTCGTCGAAGCTGGTGCCATTCGCCGTGACCCGAGCGGGCAACGACACCCCGGCGAGACCCGCAAAGCGCCCCTCGGGGAAGGTCAGCGGCACGAGGCCCGGGCGGGGCGCCACCAGCGCGTGGCCGAACTGGCCGGCGATCTCATAGGCAAGGCCGGTGGCCCCCATCTTGGGAATCGAGCGCCCGCCGGTGGCAACCACGAGGTTCGTGGCCCGGATCACGGTCTCGCGGCCGTCGCGCTCGACGCGGGCGGTGTAGACGCCCTCGGCATGGGTCAGCTCGCGCAGCGAAGTCTGCAGCCAGAGCTCGGCGCCGACTGCCTCCATCTCGCGCAGCAGCATGGCGACGATCTGCGTTGCCTTGCCGTCGCAGAAGAGCTGGCCGAGGGTCTTTTCATGCCAGGCGATGCCGTGGCGCGAAACCAGTTCGATGAAGTCCCACTGGGTATAGCGCGCCAGCGCCGATTTGCAGAAATGCGGGTTTTGAGACAGGAAGCGCGCGGGCTCGGTGCCGAGGTTGGTGAAATTGCATCGCCCGCCGCCCGAGATGCGGATCTTCTCGCCCGGCGCGCGGGCATGGTCGATGACCAGAGTGTCCGGCCCCGCGTGGGCCGCGCACATGAGACCGGCCGCGCCGGCGCCGAGGATGAGCGTCTTGATCTGCATGGTGCCCTGAAACACCGGATCGCCGCGCGCTGCAAGGGTGGGCGGCTGCAGCACGTCGCACGGGTTGGCGGAGCCCCGCGCTCTTCCCAAAGGGCAGCGCAGGTGCTAGCCTCGCCGCAAGATCCGGGAAAACCCGGGCGATCAGGCAAATTGAGCGGTATTCCCATGACGGAAATGGTCTACGGCGCGGTCTCCGTGCGCGATGGCGAACCTGTCCTGCCCAAGTGGTGGCGGACGGTGGACAGATGGTCTCTGTCCTGCGTGCTGATGCTCTTCGGGGTGGGCATCCTGCTGGGGCTTGCGGCCTCGCCGCCTCTGGCCGAGCGCAACGGCTTCGCCCCCTTCCATTACGTGCAGCGGCAGGCTTTCTTCGGCGGGCTGGCGCTGGCGGCGATGTTCTTCACCTCGCTGATGACCCCTGTAATGGTCCGCCGTGCGGCGGTGATCGGCTTTGCCTGCGCCTTTGCCTCGCTGCTGGCGCTGCCGGTGCTCGGCACCGACTTCGGCAAGGGGGCGGTGCGCTGGTACTCGCTGGGCTTTGCCTCGGTGCAACCCTCGGAGTTCCTCAAGCCGGTCTTCGCCGTTGTCGCCGCCTGGCTGATGGCCGCGAGTCAGGAGATCGGCGGCCCGCCGGGCAAGAGCTGGTCCTTCGCGCTCACCTGCGCCATCGTCCTCACGCTCGCGCTGCAGCCCGATTTCGGGCAGGCCTGCCTCGTGCTTTTCGGCTGGGGCGTGATGTGGTTCGTCGGCGGCGCGCCTATGTTCCTGCTGCTTGGCCTCGCCGGGCTCGTGGTGCTGAGCGGCACCTTCGCCTACAACAACTCCGAGCACTTCGCGCGCCGCATCGACGGCTTCCTGACGCCCGACGTCGACCCAACCACGCAGCTCGGCTACGCCACCAACGCCATCCGCGAGGGCGGATTCTTCGGCGTCGGCGTGGGCGAGGGGCAGGTGAAATGGTCGCTGCCGGACGCGCATACGGACTTCATCATCGCCGTCGCCGCCGAGGAGTACGGGCTGGTGCTGGTCATGGTCATCATCGCGCTCTACGCCACGGTGGTGGTGCGCTCGATGCTGCGACTGATGCGCGAGCGTGATCCCTTCATTCGGCTTGCCGGCACCGGCCTTGCCGCCATGTTCGGCGTGCAGGCGATGATCAACATGGGCGTCGCCGTGCGCCTGCTTCCGGCCAAGGGCATGACGCTGCCCTTCGTCAGCTATGGCGGCTCGTCCCTTATTGCGGGCGGCATCGCCGTCGGCATGCTGCTGGCGTTCACCCGCACCCGGCCGCAGGGCGAGATCGGCGAGATCCTGCGCGCAAGAATGCGCTGATCCCGGAGCGGGGCCGGGGCGCTTTCGCACCCGGTCCCGCTGCGATAGACGGGCGCGAAACCATGTCACCGCGCCCGAGTCACGAGACGAGTGCCCTCGCGGTGACGAGCTGAACCAGCGGGGCAAAAGATCCCGCGCAGGAACGAGGTCGAGCACATGGCGCAACACGGCGGGCCGGACCAAGGCAGGCAGCCGCTTCTGGTCATCGCGGCCGGCGGCACCGGCGGGCACATGTTCCCGGCACAGGCACTGGCCGAGATCATGCTGCGGCGCGGCTGGCGGGTGAAGCTCTCTACCGATGCACGCGGCGCGCGCTACACCGGGGGATTTCCGCATTCCACCGAGATCGAAGAGGTCTCCTCGGCCACCTTCGCCCGCGGCGGCCTCATCGCCAAGGCCATGGTGCCGCTGCGCATTGCCAAGGGTGTGCTGTCCATGGCGCGGCGCTTCCGCCGCGACCGGCCGAACGTGGTCGTGGGCTTCGGTGGCTACCCGTCGATCCCGGCGCTCGGCGCGGCGCGGCTGCTGAAGCTTCCCGCGATGATCCACGAGCAGAACGGCGTGCTGGGCAAGGTGAACGAGAAGTTCGCCCACAAGGTGGACGCCGTGGCCTGCGGCACATGGCCGACGCGGCTGCCCGAGGGTGTCGAGGGCATTCCTGTCGGCAACCCGGTGCGCAGCGCCGTGCGCGAGCGGGCAGGGGCGGGCTACATCCCGCCGGGCGATTACCCGATGTCGCTGCTGGTGATCGGCGGCTCGCAGGGCGCTCGCATCCTGTCCGACGTGGTGCCCCCGGCGATCGAGCGCCTGCCGATGGAGCTGCTGCGGCATCTGCGCATCAGCCATCAGGCGCGCGACGAGGACGGCGAGCGGGTGGCGAAGTTCTACTACGAACACGGCATCGACGCCGAGGTGCAGCCCTTCTTCAACGACGTGCCCGCACGCATGTCCGAGGCGCAGCTGGTGATCTCGCGCTCGGGAGCGTCCTCGGTGGCCGATATCTCGGTGATCGGGCGTCCGTCGATCCTCATCCCCTATGCGGCGGCGCTGGCGGATCACCAGACGGTCAACGCGCAAGGGCTTGTCGATGCTGGCGCGGCGATCCGTATCCCCGAGAGCAAGCTCTCGGTCGAGGCGATGACCGAGGCGATGATGGCCGTGCTCTGCAACCCCGAGGGCGCGGCGCAGATGTCGCGCGCCGCGCTGTCGGTCTCGCATCCTGACGCTGCGCTGGGTCTGGCGCAGATGGTCGAGGAACTGGCAGGATTCGGATCCGACGATACATACGACGCGGAGCCGGAAGCCTATGTGCCCGGCGAAGAAGAACAGGCGTATGAGCAGGAGACGGGGCAGAGATGAAACATGAGAACTTCACCGAGGAAGGCGCGCGCATGAGCCCGGCAACCAAGCTTCCGGGCGATGTCGGCCCGATCCATTTCGTCGGCATCGGCGGCATCGGCATGTCGGGCATCGCCGAGGTGCTGCTCAACCACGGCTATGCGGTGCAGGGCTCGGACCTCAAGTGCTCCAAGATCACCGAACGGCTGGTCTCGCTGGGTGCGGTGGTCTTCGAGGGTCAGCGCGCCGAGAACCTCGAGAACGCGCAGGTGGTGGTGATCTCCTCGGCGATCAAGCCGGGCAACCCCGAGCTCGACGAGGCACGGCGGCGCGGCCTGCCGGTGGTGCGCCGGGCCGAGATGCTCGCCGAACTGATGCGGCTGAAGTCGAACATCGCGGTGGCGGGCACCCACGGCAAGACCACGACGACCACCATGGTCGCGACATTGCTCGACGCAGGGGACCTCGATCCCACGGTGATCAACGGCGGCATCATCCACGCCTACGGCTCGAACGCTCGCGTCGGCCTCGGCGAGTGGATGGTGGTCGAGGCCGACGAGAGCGACGGCACCTTCAACCGTTTGCCCGCGACCATCGCCATCGTCACCAATATCGACCCCGAGCACATGGAGCACTGGGGCTCGATCGAGAAGCTGCGCGACGGCTTTTACCAGTTCGTTTCGAACATTCCCTTCTACGGCGTTGCCGTCTGCTGCACCGACCACCCCGAGGTGCAGGCTCTGGTCGGACGGGTGACCGACCGCCGGGTGATCACCTACGGGTTCAACGCCCAGGCCGACGTGCGTGCGGTAAACCTGCGCTATGAAAAGGGCGTGGCCCATTTCGACGTCGCCTTCCAGGCCGAAGACATGGTGATCGAGGGGTGCACCCTGCCGATGCCCGGCGATCACAACGTCTCGAACGCGCTCTCGGCCATTGCCATTGCGCATCACCTCGGCATGACCGCAGACGAGATCCGCGCGGCTCTGGCGGGCTTCGGCGGGGTCAACCGCCGCTTCACCCGCGTCGGCGAGGTCAACGGCGTCACCATCATCGACGATTACGGCCACCACCCGGTGGAGATCGCTGCCGTGCTGAAGGCGGCGCGGCAGGCATCGGAAGGCCGGGTCATCGCCGTGCATCAGCCCCACCGCTACTCGCGGCTGCACACGCTCTTCGACGATTTCTGCACCTGCTTCAACGAGGCTGACGTGGTCGCCATCGCCGAGGTCTACGGCGCGGGCGAGGACCCGATCGAGGGCGCGACCCGCGACGATCTCGTCGCCGGGCTGATCCGCCACGGCCATCGCCATGCCCGCGCGATCCTGTCCGAGGACGACCTCGAGCGGCTGGTGCGCGAGCAGGCGCGTCCGGGCGACATGGTGGTCTGCCTTGGCGCGGGCACGATCTCGGCTTGGGCCAACAACCTGCCTGCGCGGCTGGAAAGCTGAGAAGGGGGCGCTCGTGAGCGTGCTCTGGGCCATCGCGGGGGTGATCGTCCTTCTTTCGGCGGTGGCGGTGCTGGGGATTCTGCGCCGCCTCGTCTTCTTCTTCGCGCTGGCCTTCTTCGCGGGGCTGGCGCTGCAGATCCACCACGATCCCTCGGGCAGCGCCGCCTTGCTAGCGAGCACCGGGGGAGGGCTGCTGGTGGCCTGGCCGGTGCGGCGCTTCCTGACCGGGATGCTGTCCTGACCGGCTTGTGAGCTGGCGGGGCATGCGCCAGTCTGGTTCCGACCGCCGGAGATGCAGCATGACCCCATCGCTCTTTCTTGCCTGCCTGTGGCTGGTGCTGGCCAATGTGCTCGGCATGCTGCCCTCGCGCGACAATCACTGGACGCGTGCCTATGTGCTGATCGCGCTCGGGGTGCCGCTGATCGGTTGGGTCTGGTGGCAGAGCGGGCCCTGGGTCGGGATGGTTGTTCTGCTGGCCGGGATGAGCGTGCTGCGCTGGCCGATGCTCTATCTGATCCGCTGGGTGCGCGCCCGGCTGGGCTGAGCTGCTCGCAGGGCCTTTACCCGCGCTGCGGAACGCGGCAGAACCCTGTGCATGATTGATCAGCTTCCCCCCGTCCGTGGCCGCCTCACCGAGGGCCGCCCGCTTTCCGAACTGACCTGGCTGCGCGTCGGCGGACCCGCCGAGGTGCTGTTTCAGCCCGCCGACCTTCAGGACCTGCAGGACTTCCTGGCGGCGCTGCCTGCCGAAGTGCCGGTCTTCCCGATGGGGGTCGGATCGAATCTCATCGTGCGCGACGGCGGCATGCGCGGCGTGGTGATCCGCCTCGGGCGCGGCTTCAACGGCATCGAAGCCGAAGGCACCCGCGTCACAGCTGGCGCGGCGGCGCTCGATGCCCATGTGGCGAAGCGTGCGGCGCGGGCGGGGGTGGATCTCACCTTCCTGCGCACCATTCCCGGCTCGATCGGCGGGGCGGTGCGGATGAACGCCGGCTGCTACGGCACCTATGTCGCCGACCGCCTCGTCGAGATTCGCGCCGTGACCCGGCAGGGCGCGCTGGTGACCCTTCCGGCGGCCGAGCTGAACCTGCAGTACCGCCAGTCCGAGCTGCCCGAGGGCACAGTGGTGGTCGAGGCGGTTTTCGAGGGGTCGCAGGGCGATCCGGCGGAACTCGACGCCCGCATGGAGGCGCAGCTGAAGAAGCGCGACGAGACTCAGCCGACCAAGGACCGCACGGCGGGGTCGACTTTCCGCAATCCGGCGGGCTTCAGTTCGACCGGGCGCGAGGACGACACCCATGAGATGAAGGCATGGAAGGTGATCGACGAGGCCGGGATGCGCGGTGCCACGCAGGGCGGGGCGCAGATGAGCCCGATGCATTCCAACTTCCTGGTGAACACCGGCGAGGCAAGTGCCGCCGATCTTGAGGGGCTGGGCGAGGAAGTTCGAAAAAGGGTTTTCCAACACAGTGGTTTGCAGCTACAGTGGGAAATCATGCGGGTCGGCGATCCGCTTGAAAACTGAGGGCGTTACGCGCTCCAACTATAAAAGCAGCGCCCCCAGGCAGGGCGCGGTGAACGAGGCGGCAGTCTTCCCAGAATCAACTCAGGGTCGCACGCCGTGGTGAATCAGGTTCGCGCGCCGAATTGAGCGGCACGCGGGCAGCTGACCGGGGCAAACCCCGGCGGCAGGCATGGCGGGCATGGCCCGCGCAACGAGGCGGTTTTGGGGATGTCGAGCAGGGCAGCTCCCAAAGTGGCGGTATTGATGGGCGGACCTTCGGCTGAGCGCGAGGTCTCGCTGAGTTCCGGTCGGGAATGTGCCGCCGCTTTGCGGAATGAGGGATTTGAGGTGATCGACCTGGACGCGGGGCCCGACTTGGCCGCGCGGCTTGCGGACCTGTCTCCCGACGTCGTTTTCAACGCACTTCATGGCCGCTGGGGCGAGGATGGCTGCGTGCAGGGCCTGCTCGAGTGGATGCGGATTCCGTACACCCATTCCGGCGTGTTGGCCTCTGCCGTGGCGATGGACAAGGAACGCTCCAAGCAGGTCTATCGCGACGTGGGGCTGCCGGTGGTCGACAGCCTGCTGGCCTCCAAGGCCGAGGTTGGCGCCAGCCACCTGTTGCCGCCCCCCTACGTGGTGAAGCCCTACAACGAGGGCAGCTCGGTCGGCGTCTACCTGGTGATGGATGGCGCCAACCAGCCGCCGCAGCTCTCCGAGGAGATGCCCGAGACGGTGATGGTCGAAACCTATGCGCCGGGCCGCGAGCTGACCACCACGGTGCTCGGCGACCGCGCGCTGACGGTGACCGACATCATCACCGAGGGCTGGTACGACTACGACGCCAAGTACAAGGCCGGCGGCTCACGCCACGTGGTGCCCGCCGAGATCCCGCAGCAGATCTTCGACGCCTGCCTCGATTACGCGCTGCGCGCTCACAAGGCGCTTGGCTGCCGCGGCCTCAGCCGGACCGATTTCCGTTGGGACGAGAGTCGCGGTCGGGACGGGCTGGTGCTGCTCGAGACGAACACCCAGCCGGGCATGACGCCCACCTCGCTGGCCCCCGAGCAGGCGCAGGCCTGCGGCATGACCTTCGGTGCGCTCTGCCGCTGGATGGTGGAGGACGCCTCATGCGACAGGTAGGAGCCGCGCCCGCCCGCGCGCCACAGGCGCAGGCCGGTCGCGCACAGGTATTCCGGTCCGATCCGGCGCCGTCGCGGCTGAAGTACCGGCTCGAGCGGCTCATGCTGACGCCGCTCTTCCGCTTCTCGCTGCGCTTCGGGCTGCCGTTCCTGGTCGGACTCGGCGGCGCGAGTTGGTATTTCTCGATCGACAGCAACCGCGAGGCCTTTATCGGCGCCGTGCAGTCGGTGCGTGACCAGATCGAGGGTCGCCCGGAGTTTCGCGTCAACCTCATGGCCATCGACGGCGCCAGTGAGAGCGTCGCGGAGGACGTGCGCGAGATCCTCTCGCTGGACTTCCCGCTCAGCTCCTTCGACCTCGACCTCGAAGAGATGCATCGCATCGTCACGGGGCTCGACGCGGTCAAATCGGCGAGCCTGCGGATCAAGCAGGGCGGGGTGCTCGAGGTCTCCGTTGTCGAACGGGTTCCCGTGGTGCTCTGGAGGGGTCTGCGCGGGCTCGAGTTGCGGGACGAGACCGGCGTTTTCGTCGGTCCGGCAGGCACCCGTGCCGCGCATCCGGAACTGCCGGTGATCGCCGGGGCAGGGGCCGAGGCCGACGTGCCCGAGGCGCTTGAACTCTTCGCTGCCGCGGCGCCGCTGGCGGGCCGTCTGCGCGGGTTGGAGCGCATCGGCAACCGGCGCTGGGACGTGGTTCTGGACGAGGGGCAGCGGATTCTGCTGCCCGAAGAGGGCGCCGTGCAGGCGCTCGAACGGGCGATGGCGATGGATGGCGCCGTCGACATGCTTTCACGCGACATCGCGGCGGTGGACCTGCGGCTGGCGCAGCGCCCGACGCTGCGGCTGCATCAGGACGCGGCACAGGAATACTGGCGGATCAAGTCCATCGAGACCGGGGAAAAACGATAATGTTCGAGCTTTACGAGTCCCAGCGCGCGATGCGCAACATGCGCAAGGCGGCGATGCAGCGCGGTGTCGTTGCGGTGCTGGATGTGGGCAGCTCGAAGATCGCCTGCCTGGTGCTTCGCTTCGATGGCACCGAGCGCGGCACCGACAGCGGCGTCGGCTCGCTGGCTGGTCAGGCGGGCTTCCGGGTGATCGGCGCGGCCACCACCCGCTCGCGCGGGGTGCGCTTCGGCGAGATCGCCGCGATGAGCGAGACGGAACGCGCGATCCGCACCGCGGTGCAGGCGGCGCAGAAGATGGCGGGCATCCGGGTCGACCACGTGATCGCCTGCTTCTCGGGCGCCGAGCCGCGCAGCTACGGGCTCGACGGCAAGGTGAGCATCGACGGCAGCATGGTGACCGAGCAAGACGTGGCACGGGTGCTCTCGGCCTGTGACGTGCCCGACGTGGGCCATGGCCGCGAGGTGCTGCACGCGCAGCCGGTGAACTTCGCGCTCGACCATCGCTCGGGCCTCAGTGACCCGCGCGGCCAGATCGGCCGCGAGTTGACCTGCGATATGCATATGCTGACGGTCAACGCCCAGGCGATCCAGAACCTCGCCCATTGCGTCAAGCGCTGCGATCTCGAGCTCGCGGGCATCGCCAGCTCGGCTTACGTGTCGGGCGTCGCGGCGCTCGTCGAGGATGAGCAGGAGCTGGGCGCGGCCTGCATCGACATGGGCGGCGGCGCCACCGGCGTGTCGATCTTCATGAAGAAGCACATGATCTACGGCGACGCGGTGCCGATGGGCGGCGATCACGTCACCGGCGACATCTCGATGGGGCTGCAGATCCCCATGGCCATGGCCGAGCGCATCAAGACCTTCTACGGCGGCGTGCATGCCACCGGGATGGACGACCGCGAGATGATCGAGATCTCGGGCGACACCGGCGACTGGCACCACGACCGCCGGCAGGTGAGCCGTGCCGAGCTGATCGGCATCATGCGCCCGCGGGTCGAGGAAATCCTCGAGGAGGTGCGCGCCTGCCTCGACGCGGCGGGCTTCGAGCACCTGCCGAGCCAGCAGATCGTGCTGACCGGCGCCGCAAGCCAGATCCCCGGTCTCGACGGGCTGGCGAGCCGGATCCTCGGCAGCCAAGTGCGCCTTGGCCGTCCGATGCGCGTGCACGGGCTGCCGCAGGCCGTCACCGGACCGGGCTTCGCTTCGGCGGTGGGCATGTGCCTCTTCGCGGCGCATCCGCAGGACGAATGGTGGGACTTCGAAATCCCGATCGAGCGCTATTCCTCGCGGTCGCTCCTGAAAGCGGTGAAGTGGTTCCGCGACAACTGGTAAGCGCATTTCTTGCCGCAGAAAACGCTCTGTTCACGAAGAGTTCGGGGTGACGCCGCGCAGAGAAACCGCGTAATATGAAGGCTGATCCGCGCGCAAGACGCGGTCAGGGAGAGGCGAGCAGGCATCTCCGACACAGACAAAGAGATTCGGCTGCGCCTTCTGCCAAGCAGGGGGCGTCCCTGAGGTGTTTTGTATTACCGTAAGCGTCAGACGCAAGACTTGGTAGGGACTGGCGAAATCTCGCGCGAATAGTCAATCCTAAAGCCATATTTCGTGGTGGATCTGTGTTTTTTACGTGACCCAGCGCTAGGATCCCGGTAATAATTATCGCAAGGCGCAGGACAGGCGCGAAACAAGTCATAAACGACAGGCGGAACATCACATGGCACTCAATCTCTCGATGCCCGGCCAGGAAGAGCTCAAGCCCCGGATCACCGTATTCGGCGTCGGCGGCGCTGGTGGCAACGCAGTCAACAACATGATCACCAAGCAGCTCGAAGGCGTGGACTTCGTCGTTGCCAACACCGACGCGCAGGCGCTGCAGCAGAGCCTGTCGACCGCCAAGGTCCAGCTTGGCGTGAAGGTGACCGAGGGTCTTGGCGCAGGCGCCCGTCCTTCGGTTGGCTCGGCGGCCGCTGAAGAGAGCATCGAGCAGATCGTCGATCACCTCGCCGGCGCGCATATGTGCTTCATCACCGCCGGCATGGGCGGCGGCACCGGCACCGGCGCGGCCCCGATCATCGCGCAGGCCGCGCGTGAACTCGGTGTGCTGACTGTCGGCGTGGTGACCAAGCCCTTCCAGTTCGAAGGCGCCAAGCGCATGCGCCAGGCGGAAGACGGCGTCGAGCACCTGCAGAAGGTGGTCGACACGCTGATCATCATCCCGAACCAGAACCTGTTCCGTCTGGCCAACGAGAAGACCACCTTCACCGAGGCTTTCAGCCTTGCCGACGACGTGCTCTACCAGGGCGTCAAGGGTGTGACCGACCTCATGGTTCGCCCGGGCCTCATCAACCTCGACTTCGCCGACGTGCGCGCGGTGATGGACGAGATGGGCAAGGCGATGATGGGCACCGGCGAGGCGGACGGCGAAGATCGCGCCATCCAGGCCGCCGAGAAGGCCATCGCCAACCCGCTGCTCGACGAGATCAGCCTCAAGGGCGCCAAGGGCGTGCTCATCAACATCACCGGTGGCCACGACCTCACCCTGTTCGAGCTTGACGAGGCGGCCAACCGCATCCGCGAGGAAGTGGACGCAGACGCCAACATCATCGTGGGCTCGACCCTTGACGACACGATGGAAGGCCGCATGCGGGTTTCGGTCGTCGCGACCGGCATCGACGCTTCGGGCTCGCAGGGTGAAATGCCCGTGCCGCGCCGTCCGCTGTCGCAGCCGCTCGCCCAGCCGGAAGAACAGCCCGTTGCCGCCGCCCCGGCGCCGCAGCAGCCCGTCGCCCCGCAGCCGGTGGCCGCACAGGCCGCGCCGCAGCACGCTCCGGTGGCAACCCAGCAAACCTACGAAGAAGACGAACCGTCGCTCTTCGGCGAGATGGGGGGCGCCCAGCAGGAGGTGGCCGAGACCGATGACGGTCTGCCGCCGCCCGCCTACCGCCCGCAGCCGGTCCAGCGTCAGCCCGACCACGCGCCGCTCGATGTCGCGCCTGACAGCTTCGTGGCGCCGCGCGCCCCGGGTCAGCCGTCGGCCGACACGATGAAGCGCCTGCACGCCGCGGCGGCCCGCAACAACCGCCAGGGCCAGCCCGCCGGGGCGCGTCCGCAGCAGGCCGAGCCGCAGCGCGCGCCGGAAGCCGAGAAGCCCCGCTTCGGGATCAACTCGCTGATCAACCGCATGACTGGCCACCACGCCCACGAACAGCAGGCCCAGCCCGCTGCGCCGGCAGCGCCTCAACCGCAGCCGCAGGCCCGCCGCCAGCCGCCGATGCAGGCCCAGCGTCCGGCGCCCGCCCCGGCCCCGGAAGAGGCGCCCGAGCAGGACCGGATCGAGATCCCGGCCTTCCTGCGCCGCCAGGCAAACTGACATATTTCACCCGCGCGGGCTCGCGCGGGTGCACGATCTGCGCAAGGCGCGTCGGAACACCCTCTCGGAAGAGAGGGTGTTTTTCGTTGTAAACCAAGTATTTGGCGGAGGTTCGCGAAGGTCCGGCGTGCATCCGCCCATTAGGAAACCCGCATGTTTCACTTCGTTGCAATACTTGATTTGAGAACTTGTCCCCCTGTGAGTATCTCCCTCCCAGCAAAGGTGCGCGCCGCTGGGGAGGGGGCGCTCCAGACAAAGGTGACCAAAGTGCAAACGACGATCCGCAGTGCAGTGAGCTTCCAGGGCGTGGGCCTTCATTCAGGCGCGCCTGTCCGGATGACCATTCGCCCGGCCGCCGCCGAGCACGGCATCTGGTTTAAGCGCACGGACATCGAAATCGGCGACGCCCTCGTCCCCGCCCGCTTTGACGCGGTCGAGATCTCGCCGCTCTGCACCCTCATCAAAAACCGCGCCGGCGTCTCGGTGTCGACCATCGAGCACGTGATGGCCGCGCTCGCCGGTTGCGGCATCCACAACGCGCTGATCGAGATCGACGGCCCCGAAGTTCCGATCGTCGACGGCTCCGCCGCACCCTTCGTTCGCGCGATCCTCGCGCGCGGCGTGCGCGAGTTGCGTGCTCCGGTCCGCGCCATCGAGATTCTCAAGACCGTCGAGGTCGAGACCCCCGGTGGCTGGGCGCGCCTGTCCCCGGGGCAGGGCACGACGATGGAGTTCCACATCGATTTCGCCGACGCCGCGATCGGCACCCAGGACAAGGCGATCAACCTCGCCAACGGCAGCTTCGTGCGTGAGCTCTGCGACAGCCGCACCTTCTGCCGCCAGGCCGATGTCGACGCGATGCAGGCCAATGGACTGGCGCTCGGCGGCACCTACGAGAACGCCGTCGTGGTCGATGGCGACAAGGTCCTTTCGCCGGGCGGCCTGCGCCACACCGACGAGGCCGTGCGCCACAAGATGCTCGACGCCCTTGGCGATCTCTACACCGCTGGCGCGCCGATCATCGGCCATTATACCGGCTTCAAGGCTGGCCACGCGATCACCAACAAGCTGCTGCATGCGCTCTTCTCGACAGACGGTGCCTACCGGCTGACAGTGTGCGATGCGCGGATGTCCGCGCGCCTTCCAGGCGCCGGTGTCGAACGCGACGAGATCCCCGCGGTTGCCTGACAGCGGCGGCGTGCTCAAATCGCCGTTAAGGCGTTTTGCCCCGGAAATTTCTGTGCTAGGACCGAGCCAAGGCCCCGGAGGGGGCTTGGCAAGGAATGTGAGGTAAGTCGGGCATGGCAGGCGGCAGGTCGCGAAATGCGGTGATCGGGGCGGCTTTCTCCGCGATTCTCCTGGTAGGCTGCTCGGCTCAAGAGCAGCCCGGAACCGGTCCTGGCGGGGTTCCGATCGAGAACTACACCGCCGAGCAGATCTTCGAACGCGGCGAGTTCGAGATGGAGCGTAGCGACGCCGAGCGCGCTGCGTACTACTTCGGCGAAGTCGAGCGGCTCTATCCCTATTCGGACTGGGCCAAGCGGGCGCTGATCATGCAGGCGTACAGCTACCACCGGGCCAAGGATTATGAAAATTCCCGCTCGGCGGCACAGCGCTACATCGACTTCTATCCCAGCGACGAGGATGCCGCCTACGCGCAGTACCTTCTGGCGCTGTCCTATTACGACCAGATCGAGGAAGTCGGCCGCGACCAGGGGCTCACCTTCCAAGCGCTGCAGGCGCTGCGCACGGTGATCGAGCGTTATCCCGACAGCGAATATGCCCGCAGTTCGATCCTGAAGTTCGATCTCGCCTTCGACCACCTCGCGGCGAAGGAGATGGAGATCGGGCGCTACTATCTCAAGCGCGAGAATTACGGCGCCGCGATCAGCCGCTTCCGCGTCGTGGTCGAGGATTTCCAGACCACCACCCACACCGCCGAGGCGCTGCACCGGCTGGTCGAGGCTTATCTTTCGCTGGGTCTGGTGGAAGAGGCGCAAAGTGCCGGGGCGATCCTTGGATACAACTTCCGGGGCACGCAATGGTACCAGGACAGCTACAAGCTGCTGACAGGTCGCGGGCTTGAACTTGAGGCCGCGGGCGACAGCTGGCTGGCACAGGTGTACCGCCAGATGATCAAGGGCCAGTGGATCTGAGGGAGAGCGGCTCGACCGCCTGAATGGATGCTCCGAGCGCTTGAAATCCGAGATCTGCTGATCATCGACCGGCTGGACCTGAACTTCCAGCCGGGCCTCAACGTGCTCACCGGCGAGACCGGGGCGGGCAAATCCATCCTTCTCGACAGCCTCGGCTTCGTGCTCGGCTGGCGCGGCCGCGCCGAGCTGGTGCGCGCCGGTGCCGCGCAGGGCGAGGTGACCGCCGTCTTCGAGCTGTCCCCCGGCCATGCCGCCCGCGCGGTGCTGAACGAGGTCGGGCTGCCGGTCTCGGACGAGCTGATCCTGCGCCGGGTGAACAGCGCCGACGGACGCAAGACCGCCTGGATCAACGACCGACGCGCCAGCGGCGAGGTGCTGCGGCGCCTGTCCGAAACGCTGGTGGAACTGCACGGCCAGCACGACGACCGCGGCTTGCTGAACCCTTCGGGGCACCGCGACATCCTTGACACATATGCCGCGGTGACCGCCGAGCTCGCCGCCGCCCGCGCGGCCTGGGCCGAGCAGCGCAACGCCCGCAAGCGCCTGTCGGAGGCCGAGGCGGCGCTCGAAGCGGTGCGCGCCGAGGAAGACTTTCTGCGCCATGCCGTGGCCGAGCTCGACAAGCTCGCGCCCGAGGCCGGGGAAGAGGCCGAGCTGGACGCGCGCCGTCGCATGATGCAGGCCGCCGAGCGCATCCGCGCAGACATCGCCCGCGCCGGCCACACGCTCGGCAGCGACGGGGCAGAAGGCGCCATGGCCGATGCGCTGCGCTGGCTCGACGGGGCTTCCGAGGGCGCGGAGGGGCGACTCGACGCGGCAATCTCGGCGCTGACCCGTGCCATGGCCGAACTCGACGAGGCCGCGCGCGAGGTGGAAGACACGCTCGAGGCGCTCGACTTCGATCCGCGCGCGCTCGAGGACACCGAGGAGCGGCTCTTCGCCATCCGCGGCCTTGCCCGCAAGCACAATGTGCTGCCCGACGAGCTGGCCCCGCTGCGAGAGACGCTCTCGGCACGGCTGTCGGCGCTGGACAATTCCGCCGAGGAGCTGGACACGCTGGGCGCCGAGTTGCGCCGGACAGAGAAAGCCTATGACACTGCTGCCGCTGCGCTGACCGAGGCCCGGCGCGAGGCGGCTGGCCGGCTCGACGCTGCCGTGGCCGCCGAGCTGGCGCCGCTCAAGATGGAGCGCGCGGTCTTCCGCACCGAGGTCACCGAGACCTCCGAGGGCCCAGAGGGGCGTGATGCCGTCGCCTTCACCGTCGCCACCAACCCGGGCGCACCCTCCGGCCCGCTCAACAAAATCGCCTCGGGCGGCGAGCTGTCGCGGTTCCTCTTGGCGCTCAAGGTGAGCCTCTCGGAAGAGCAGGGCGGCGAGGTCACGATGATCTTCGACGAGATTGACCGGGGCGTCGGTGGCGCCACCGCCGCCGCCGTGGGCCGCCGTCTCGCGGCGCTGGCCGAAGGTGGGCAGGTGCTGGTCGTCACCCACTCGCCGCAGGTCGCCGCGCTCGGCGCGCATCACTGGCGCGTGGCGAAACGGGTGGAGAACGACGTCACCCTGTCGTCGGTCACCCCGCTGGGCGCAGGCGAGCGCGAGGACGAGATCGCGCGGATGCTCGCGGGGGACACGGTCACCCCCGAGGCGCGGGCGGCGGCGCGGGCGCTTCTGGTCGGCTGAGGCGCAGGCGTCCCACGGGATTTTGCGTATCTGGAAATTGAAGAAGGGACGGGCGCGGCGCGCCGTCCCAATCGTTTTCCGTGCGGTTCTTCACTTTCCAAATACGCATCACCCGCCGCCTGCCACGCGCGCGGCGCCGGGGGAGAGGCACCGGCAATGAAAAAGGCCCGCCCGGAGCGTTCCGGGCGGGCCTTTCCGTTTCGCTGCCTCTAGGCGTCAGCCGAGCTCTGCGAGCCGTGCCAGCGCTTCCTTCAGCTTAGCCTCTTCCTCCTCGCGCGCGGCGAGGTTGTCGCGGGTCTCCTGCACGACCTCTTCCGGCGCGCTCTCGGCGAACTTGGGGTTCTTCAGCCGGCCGCGCAGGCCTCCGAGTTCCTTGGCGAGCTTCTGCAGCGCCTTCTCGAGCCGGGCCTTTTCCTCCTCGACATCAATGATCCCCGCCAGCGGCAGACCAAAGGTGCCGCCGCTCAGAGCCAAGGCTGCGGTGCCCTTGGGCATCTCCTCGACCTCGGTCAGGTCCTCGATCCGCGCGTAGCGTTTCACGAAGGCCTCGTTGGTGGCATAGGCGGCACGGGCCTCCGGCGTCAGCCCCTTGACCACGCAGGGCACGTAGGCGCCGGCGGGCACGTGCATCTGCGCGCGCGCCGAACGGATCGCCTCGATCATGCGGATCACCCAGTTCAGCTCGGCATCGGCCTGCGCGTCGACCATCTCGGCCGCGGTGTACTCCGGCCAGTCGGCGTGGATCAGCATCTTCGGCCGTGCGCGCTGCGCCCAGAGCTCTTCGGTGACGAAGGGCATGATCGGGTGCAGCAGGATCAGGCACTGGTCGAAGGCCCAGGCGTAGGTGGCGCGGGTCTCGGCCTTGGCGGCCTCGTCCTCGCCGTGGAACACCGGCTTGGTGAACTCGAGGTACCAGTCGCAGAAGGTGCCCCAGACAAAGGCGTAGAGTGCCTGCGCCGCGTCGTTGAAGCGGTAGTCGGCCAGCGCTGCGTCCACGGCCTCGCGGGTCTTGGCGACCTCGCCCTTGATCCAGCGGTTGAGGGGCAGGGTGGTCTCGGGCACCGCATCGCTGTGGGCCAGCTCGAAGACGCCGTTCATCTGCGCGTAGGAGGCGGCGTTCCACAGCTTGGTGCCGAAGTTGCGGTAGCCGGCGATGCGCTGCATGTCGAGCTTAAGCACGCCCCCGAGCGAGGCCATGGCGGCATTGGTGAAGCGCAGCGCGTCGGCGCCGTACTCGTCGATGATCTCCAGCGGATCGACGACATTGCCCAGCGATTTGGACATCTTCTTGCCCTTGGCGTCGCGCACGAGGCCATGCAGGTAGACGTCCTTGAAGGGGACCTCGTCCACCACGGCGAGCTGCATCATCATCATCCGGGCGACCCAGAAGAAGAGGATGTCCTGCCCAGTGACCAGAACGTCGGTCGGGAAGTACTTCTTCAGCTCCGGCGTCTGTTCGGGCCAGCCGAGCGTGCCGATCGGCCAGAGACCCGATGAGAACCAGGTGTCCAGAACGTCGGGATCGCGGAACACCGGGATCGCCTGCGGCCGGCGGCGCTGGTCGACGCCGGTGTAATCCATGCCCTGCGACAGCAAGTCGGCAAGGTGATCCTCGGCGGCGGCGGCATCCTCGACGATCAGGAACTCGGCATCCTCGCCGAAGACCGCCTTCATCTTCTCGATCGCCTCATCTTCCGAGGCGGCGCAGAACGAGCGCCATTCGTCGCCCATGCCCGGGGTGTGCCAGACAGGAATCTGGTGGCCCCACCACAGCTGGCGCGAGATGCACCAGGGCTCGATGTTCTCGAGCCAATGGTAATAGGTCTTCTCGCCGCTCTCGGGCATGATCCGCACGCGGCCGTCGCGCACGGCATCGAGCGCCGGGCCGACGATCTGCGCGGTGTCGACGAACCACTGGTCGGTGAGCATCGGCTCGATCACCACCTTCGATCGGTCGCCGAAGGGTTGCATGATCGGCTTGGCCTCGACCAGCGGCACCCATTGTGCGGGCTCGTCCAGCGCCTCGCCGCCTTCCTCGGGCGCGACCGGGGCCTTGCCCGCGGCCTTGCCGAGGCGCGGGTCGGTCGCTTCGGTCATCACCGCGAGACCCTCGGCGGTGATCTCGGCGATCACCGCTTCGCGCGCCGCGAAACGGTCGAGGCCGCGCAGGTGATCCGGCACGAGGTTCAGCTTGTCCGCCTCGTGCTCGTCGAGGTCCAGCTCGCCGCGGGCGACCTGCTGGGCGATCTCGGCGGCCTCGGCGTAGGGGTGACCGTCCTCGCGCATGGCTCCGCGGGTGTCCATCAGCCGGTAGCAGGGAATGCCGCCACGCTTGGCCACGCCGTAGTCGTTGAAGTCATGCGCGCCGGTGATCTTCACCGCGCCCGAGCCGAAGGTGGGATCGGGGTATTCGTCCACGATGATCGGGATCAGGCGGCGGTGCTCTTTCGGCCCCACCGGGATTTCGCAGAGCTTGCCGACGATGGGCGCATAGCGCTCATCCGAGGGGTGCACCGCGACCGCGCCGTCGCCGAGCATGGTCTCGGGGCGGGTGGTGGCGATGGAGATGTAGTCACGCTCCTCGGAGAAGAGCACGTTGCCGTCCTCGTCCTTCTCGACGTAGGTGTAGGTCTCTCCGCCCGCGAGCGGGTACTTGAAGTGCCACATGTGGCCCGGCACCTCGATGTTCTCGACCTCGAGGTCGGAGATCGCGGTCTCGAAATGCGGGTCCCAGTTCACCAGACGCTTGCCGCGGTAGATCAGGCCCTTGTCGTACATGTCGACGAAGACCTTGATCACCGCGTCGTGGAAGTTGCCTTCCTCGCCCGCGGGCGCACCCTCGGCCCCCGACATGGTGAAGGCGTTGCGCGACCAGTCGCAGGAGGCGCCGAGGCGCTTGAGCTGGTTGATGATCGTGCCGCCGGACTGCTGCTTCCACTCCCAGACCTTCTCGAGGAAGGCCTCGCGGCCCATCTCGCGGCGGGTGGCGTTGTTCTTGTCCTTGGCCAGTTCGCGCTCGACGACCATCTGCGTGGCGATGCCCGCGTGGTCCTGCCCGGGCTGCCAGAGCGTGTCGAAGCCGCGCATCCGGTGCCAGCGCACGAGGATGTCCTGCAGCGTGTTGTTGAACGCGTGGCCCATGTGCAGCGAGCCGGTCACGTTCGGGGGCGGGATCATGATGCAGAAGCTTTCATCGCGCGAGGCGTTGGCCCCGGCCTTGAAGGCTCCGCTGTCTTCCCACGCCTTGTAGATGCGCGCCTCGGCCTCGGCCGCGTTGAAGGTCTTTTCCATCGCCATGGCTGCGTTCCCATGCCTGCTTTGTGCTGTTGTCCGAACCCTCCTACCGAAAGGCTCGGCAAAGGGAAAGCGCCGCTTGCGCCCGGAGGGGCGTGGCGGGGCGCGCTTTTCGGCGCGGGGCAACTTGGCGGGAGTGGGAAACGGAAAACGGCGGTGCCAGGGAGGAGGAGAGGCACCGCCGTTCCGTGTCACGAAAGCCCGAGGAGGAGGAGAAGAGGGGCTTTCGATCCGATCGGGCCCGAGACAGGCCCTATGTAGGGTGCGGCGATCTCAGGGAGGAGGAGAGAGATCGCCGCTGCATCGACGCCCCAGGGAGGAGGAGAGGGGCTCCGAAGCTTCTGGGGCGACCTTTGGCAGGCGCCCCGTTATCTGGTGCGGCGGTCTCAGGGAGGAGGAGAGAGATCGCCGCTGCATCGACGCCCCAGGGAGGAGGAGAGGGGCTCCGAAGTTCTGGGGCGACCTTTGGCAGGAAGCCCCGGTATCTGGTGCGGCGGTCTCAGGGAGGAGGAGAGAGACCGCCGCTGCATCGACGCCCCAGGGAGGAGGAGAGGGGCTCCGAAGTTCTGGGGCGACCTTTGTCAGGTGCCCCGGTATCTGGTGCGGCGATCTCAGGGAGGAGGAGAGAGATCGCCGCTGTATCGATGCCCCAGGGAGGAGGAGAGGGGCTGTCGATGTCTAGGCCTTGCGGCCCTTGTTCGTGTGGCGGTGACCTCAGGGAGGAGGAGAGAGGTCACCGCCGTAACGAACCGGCTCAGGGAGGAGGAGAGAGCCGGGACGTGTTCGAATTCTTATGCCTCGTAGGCGGCCTGGTAGGCGATTCGGCGGATCATCGAGCGGTGCAGCCCAAGATCGCCCAGTTCGCGGTTGCTCAGCGCGGACAGCTCGCTGAAGGTCTGCTTGTACAGGCGGCGACGAGCGAGGGCAGTGCGGAAGCGCTCGACGAGTCCTTCGGAGCGGCCTGCGATGCGGGTGGTGTCGGTTGCGTATGCCATTTGCGTCTGTACCCGTGTGGCTGGAGGGTTGCGTCTGTCTTTCGTTGACCCATAGATGGGCCAGATGCTGCGGTTGCACAATCCCGGGAGGGTTCAATGCCGCTATGCGCGAAATGCATGGGAAAAAGCGCTTTGGATTGCGCAAACATGCGGGCTCGCGCACAAGATTTGGGCGGACCATGTCTGCGGTTTGCGCCTGGCGCAAGGTGACGCAAGGGTGGCATGCGCCCGAGGAAAGGAAGTGACCATGACCCAATTGTCCGACGCCATCACCGAGCTGCTTGGCAGCTTCGATCTGCCCGGCGGGGGCACGCTGATCTCGCGTGACATGATTCGAGCGATGCGCGTCGAGTCCGGCCAGGTGGCCTTCGTGATCGAGGCTCCGAGCCCCGAGATCGCCCGCCAGATGGAGGGCTTCCGCGCCATGCTCGAGGCGCGCATCGCCGAACTGCCCGGGGTGGAGACTGTCTCGGTCGTGCTCTCTGCGCCGACCCAGGCCCCCAAGGCGCCCTCGTTGAAGCTCGGCGGCCACGCCAAGCCGCAGCAGGGTCGCATGATCCCGCCCGGGGTGAAGAAGCTTATCGCCATCGGCTCGGGCAAGGGCGGGGTCGGCAAATCGACGGTTTCCTCCAACCTCGCGGTGGCGCTGGCGCGCGCGGGCAAGACGGTCGGTCTGCTGGATGCCGACATCCATGGCCCGTCGCAGCCGCGGATGTTCGGCGTCTCGAAGCGCCCGGCCTCGCCCGACGGCAAGACGATCATCCCGCTCGAGGCGCATGGCGTTACCCTCATGTCGATCGGCTTCATGCTGCCCGAGGACAAGGCGGTGGTCTGGCGCGGCCCGATGCTGATGGGGGCGCTGCAGCAGATGCTGATGCAGGTAGAGTGGGGCGAGCTCGACGTGCTGCTCATCGATCTGCCGCCGGGAACCGGTGACGTGCAGCTCTCGCTGGGTCAGAAGTCCGAGCTCGACGGCGCCATCGTCGTCTCCACGCCACAGGACGTGGCGCTGATCGATGCCAAGAAGGCGCTCGACGCCTTTGCGACGCTGAACGTGCCGGTGCTGGGGATGATCGAGAACATGTCTGCCTTCGTCTGCCCGGGCTGCGGCCTCGAGAGCCATATCTTCGGACATGGCGGCGTCGCGGCCGAGGCGGCGCGGTTGAACCTGCCGGTTCTGGCGCAGCTGCCGATCGACCTCGACACCCGCCTTGCGGGGGACGGCGGTGCGCCCGTCGCGCTTGGTGACGGCGTTATGGCGCAGGCCTACGCCAAGCTGGCGCAGGAGTTGATCGCCAAGGGCGCGGTCTGACCCTGCAACCCGTCACCCGCGGGTCTTTCAGGAAGGCATTTCCAGTGGGAGGCGCGGCGAGAGCAGCGCCTCCCGCTTTCGTGGCAGCCTGGCGCTTGCAACGCGGGGGCACTTGGCCCCCGACCGCGGAGCTCAGTCCACCTTGCGCAGCTGCAGCAGAAGATCGAGCACCAGCGCCGCGGGATCGACGTTCACCGCCCGCGCGTGGCGGGCGCGCTCGCCGGCGTCCTGTGCGAGCTGCGCCCAGGCCCGTCCGGCGGCGGGGTGAGGGGCGAGGCGCTTCAACACCTCTGCCTCCTGCGGGGCGGCCTCGGCGCGCGGCGCCATGCCGGTGACCCCGGCACGGGCAAGGCGGGCCATCAGCCGGTCCGCCAGCGTCAGCATCAAGTCGAGCCGGGCTTCCTGGCCGCGTCCGGCGGTGCTTTCGCCAAGCGCGATGGCGCGCGGCCGGTCGAGCCGGGGCAGGGTGTCCGCCAGCGACACGAGATCGGCATAGAGCTTCAGCCCGCCGAGATTGAGCAGCCGCAGCGCCTCGCCGACCGAGCCGGCGGAGAGCTCCGCCAGCGCAGCGGCTTCCTGCGGCGCCACCTGCGCCCCGGCCTGGTCGAGCGCGCGCGCCATGGCCTCCGGCTGCAGCGGCGAGAGCCGCAGCTCGCGGCAGCGCGAGCGGATCGTCGGCAGGAGGCGCGAGGGCTGGTGGCTGACCATCAGCAGCACGGTATTGGCGGGCGGCTCCTCGAGCAGCTTGAGGATGGCGTTGGCCGCGTTGGGGTTCATCTCGTCGGCGCTGTCGATGATCACCACGCGGCGCCCGCCGTCGGCCGACGACAGCGAGAAGAACCGTTTCAGCGCGCGCACCTCTTCGACGGTGATGACGCTGCGCAGCTTCTTGGTCTTCGGATCCCAGCCCCGGCGCAGCAGGTGCAGCCGGGGCTCGGAAAGCGCGTGCACGCGGTGCGCCACCGGGTGCTCGGGGTCGATGCGCAGATCGCTGGGCGGGGGCGGCGCGCCGAAGAGCCCGCCGTCGTCCTCTGGCGTGGCCAGCAGGAAGCGCGCGATGGTCCAGGCCAGCGTCGCCTTGCCGAGCCCGCGCGGGCCGGTGATCAGCCAGCCGTGATGCAGCCGGCCCGAGCTGAAGGCGGTGAGGAAATCTTCCTGCGCCCGGTCCTGGCCATATATCGTGAAGGTCTCGCGCGGATGCGGGGCGCCTTCGATCCTATCGGCCTCGGGGATTTCCTCTTCGGCGCTCATGCCGGGCACCGCTCATTCAGCCGGGCACGGATGTCGGCGGCCACCTCGTCCTGCGGGCGGTTGCCGTCGATCACGATGAAGCGCTCGGGGAACTCCCCAGCGAGCGCGAGGTAGCCCGCGCGCATGCGCTCCTGCAGCGCCAGGCCGAAGTCCTCGAAGCGCTCTTCCGCGGTGGCGCGGGCCTTGGCGCGGGCAAGGCCCGCCGCCGGGTCCATGTCGATGAGGAAGGTGAGGTCAGGCTCGGTGCCGATCATCAGCTCGTGCAGCGCGTCGACCTTGTCGCGCAGATCGCCGCGCGAAAGGCCCTGATACATCCGGCTGCTGTCGGCGAAACGATCGCAGATCACCATCTTCCCCATCTCGAGGGCAGGGCGGATCAGCCGCTCGAGGTGATCGCGGCGGGCGGCGGTGAACAGCAGCAGCTCGGTCTCGGCGGACCAGCGGTCGGGATCGCCCTGCAGCACCAAAGCGCGGATCTCCTCCGCGCCCGGCGAGCCGCCGGGCTCGCGGGTGAGCACCGCCTGCCGCCCCTCGGCCAACAGATCGGCGTGCAGCCGTCGCGCCTGGGTGGACTTGCCAGAGCCGTCGATGCCTTCGAAGCTGATGAAGAGGCCCTTCGGCTGGGCCCCGCCTTCTGGCTTGGTCACATGGCCTCCGGCGAGGCGGCGGGGGTCTGCAGGCGGCCGATCAGGTTGCTGCTGACCACCATCATGCGCTTGACGAACCCGCTGGAGGGGACGTCTTCGGCGGCAAACAGCGGCACACGGTGCTCGGGCAGCCCTTCGGGGGTGATGATCAGCTCGGCGAGCTGCTGCCCGGCGGTGATCGGCGCCTTGAGCGGGCCCGTATAGACGACTTCGGCGCCAAGCTCGGTGCCCGGGGTCACCGGAATCAGCATCTCGATGTCGTCGCGCGCCACGAGGCCGACGGTCTCGGTGTTGCCAAGGAAGACCTGGGCGCGGGCCACCTCCTTGCCCTTCTCGACGAGCTTGCGCTCGGCGAATTGGCGGAAGGCCCAGTTGACGATGGACTCGCTCTCCTCGGCGCGGGCGCGTTCGCTCTCGAGCCCGGAGATGGCAAAGATCACCCGGCGGTCACCCTGCTTGGCCGAGCCGACAAGGCCGTAGCCTGCTTCCGAGGTGTGGCCGGTCTTAAGGCCATCAGCGCCGATGTCGAGGCGCAGCAGCGGGTTGCGGTTGCGCACGTTCTGCGGCGCGCGACCGTCGAAGGCGAACTGCTTTTCCGAGAAGATCGGGTAGAACTCGGGGAAGTCCTCGATGATGTGCCGCGCCAGAAGCGTCAGGTCGCGCATCGACATCACGTGGCCCTGCGCCGGCCAGCCCGAAGCGTTGGCGAAGCTGGAGTTGGTCATCCCGAGCTGCTGGGCGCGGCGGGTCATGAGGTCGGCGAAACCGGCCTCGGTGCCGTTGGGCGAGAGCGCCTCGGCGATCACCGCACAGGCGTCGTTGCCCGAGAGCACGATGATGCCGCGCAGCAGGTCCTCGACCTTCACCCGGTCGGTGGTGTCGAGGAACATGGTCGAGCCGCCGTAGGACATCGCGTGCTCGGAGACGGGCAGCTCCTCGTCGAGCTTGAGCCGGCCGTCGCGGATCGCCTCGAAGGCCATGTAGAGCGTCATCAGCTTGGACATGGAGGCGGGCGGGACGGCCTTGTCGGCATCCTTGGCCAGCAGCACGGTGCCGGTGGTGTAATCCAGCACAAAGGCGGCACGGGCACTGGTATCAAAGGCCTGTGCACCGCTGGCAAGCAGCGCTGCGGCGGCCGCGCCGGCCAGAAGGCGGCGCAGGGGCAGGCTCGAAAGGGGGCTTTTCAGGCGGCGCATGGGCGGATCCTCTCTATGGCTCCGGTCAGTTCTTGACGGCATAGGCATCCGAGAAGCCGGTGCCCTTGATCTTGGTCAGCAGCGCGTCGAGCTCGGCCTTGTCGGCGGCGGGACCGACCAGCACTCGCCAGAAGGTCTTGCCCGAGCTGCTCTGCTTCTTGACGGTCGGCACCATGCCGGCCTGTCGCATCGCGGTGGCGGTGTTCTCGGCGTTCGTCTCGACGCTGAAAATGCCGATCTGCACGTAGGGGCGCGACAGCGACGTGGCCTGCGTCGGCGCGGGGGACGCGGGTGCCTTGGGCGCCGCGGCTGCGGGTGTCGCGCTCGGTGCGGGCGCCGAGGTGGTGGGGGCCGCCTCGATCGCTGCGGCTGCGGAGGCGGTCACCGGGTCGAGCGTACTTGCCTCGACCGCGGGCGCATCCGACAGGGTCGCGGCCTCGACACCGGCGGGGCCGGTGCCAGCTTCGGGTTCTGCCGGGCCCTCCTCGCGGCGCAGAGCGACCACGTTGAGGTTCACCGGCTCGCCCGCGAGCATGCCGATGGCGGCGGCGGCGTCGGAGGAGACCTGCAGGCGCGGTCCGGGGCTCATGCGCTCGCGGCGGAACAGCGCGCCAATGACGAACTGCCCGGTCTTTTCGTTGCGAATGATCACCCGCTCGGGTTCACTGACGTCGGGATGCGCGACCCAGACGCCGCCAAGCGAGGGGCGCCCGTCCCAAAGTCCGGCCTCGGTGGTCTGGAAGACCTCGGGCGCCTCGATGTCGCGTTCCGCCGTGGCGGCCCCGCGCGAGACCTCTGCCCCGCCCGCGCTGCTTTCCTTGCCCTTCAGGAATCCAGGCATCTGCGACTCGCTGCAGGCGCCGAGCGCGAGCGTTGTCAGCAGTGCCACGACTGTTCCTCTTGCGGCCCCCTGTCCGATGATGGGCCGCGTTCGCTTTGCTCTGGTCATAATGCCCCCTGCATTCCCGCCTGACCGGTGGCGTCTGTCGCGCCTTGCCGGATGTCCCCTCTCCCGGGCTGCCTGGCCCGGTTCGTGATTTGCGGGATGCGCGCTCCTTTGCCACGGCGCGCTTCGGCGGCGCGCTTGGGTCGGGGCCTGCCACGCCGGACCTGCCGCGGCGCGGGGCCTTGGCTGTCGGAGGGCTGCGCCACCGGCGCTGGGAAACGGAGCGGAACATCCCGGTTTTTCGCGGATGGTAGCGGGTGGCGCAGGTCAAGAAAAGCCATCAAAGCCGTGATCGGCGGTTTTTCCCGGAAAGCCTGTTCTAGAATCGCGGGAAGCAGGCTAGGTCGGTCGAACCGGAGGTTTGGCAGAGTGGTCGAATGCGGCGGTCTTGAAAACCGTTGGGCCTTTGCGGGTCCCGTGGGTTCGAATCCCACAGCCTCCGCCATGTTTTTTCGCAGCGATCCGGCGAGATGCGCGCGGGACTATCCGTCAGGAGGCCCGTGGTCCGCGACCTCTGACCCTTGTGCGTCTGCAGTGCTTTGTGAAGCTGGGCGCCGTCGAGGGCGACAGGGCCGTCACCTGCTGCGAAAGGGGGCGTCTCAGGTCAACCGTCGCGGTGGCTGCGCGAGTGTGTGCAGCTTTTCATCGGCACCACCGAGGAGATTGCGGCGCAGCGCGCCTCCCCGACCGAGCTCGCAGGGGTCCAGACCCTCGACGCCGTCCATCGCGCCTCCACGGGGGGGATCGCCGCGGTCAGGCGATCCGGCGCGCGCCGTTTCGGCGTCCTGCTCGGCCTCTACGTCCTGCCAGTCGAGGGCCGAGGCGATCAGCGCGGCCTCGGTGCGGTTCTTCGCGCCGAGCTTTCGGATCACTTGGCGGACCTCCAGCTTCACCGTGGCTTCCGAAGTGCACAGGACCTTGGCGATCTCCTTGTTCGAGCGCGCCTGCGTGAGGTTCATGAGCACGGCCGATTGGCGCTCGGTCAGCCCCTCGAGTTTCGCCGCTTCATCCTGATCGCCCTGCGTTGGCCGGGGCTGGAGCTCGTGCCCGTTCCGCTTGGATGGCGTGCCTTTCGGCGTGGTGTCCGTGTCGTCGGGAGACCCGTCTGGCTCTCCTTGCTTGGCGCCAAAATCCTCCAGCAGAGGAGGACTGAGGTCATTGTCCAGGACCGAAGGTGGGACGACGATGCCGCCATGCAGCACCAGTTCGAGAGAATTGAGCACGTTGCTGGGATTCATGGAAGCGGGGATCACGCCGCGCGCCCCGGCCTTCAGCGCCGATTGGACAAACTCGGCGCTGGCGGTCTCGCAGAGCAGCAGGATCGGCTCGACCAGCCCGAGCTGGCTGATCCTGCGGACGATGGAGAACCAGTCGTGCGCGCGAGGGGTGCTCCGGGTGTTGACGATGCACATCCCCCGCCGGGTGATCTGATCGATGAACGCCGGGTCGCTCGGCTCGATCTCTTCGATTCGCATGCCGTGCAACTGCGCGAAACCAGCCAGGAAATGGGAAAGCTGCGCCCGGGTCAGCGGCATTTCGTCCACGAGATAGAGGATCGGGGTCCGTGTCTTCGGAAGTGCCATCGTCTTTTCCCCCCTTCGGGCGACATGTTGTCGCCGAAACTTGTTCCGGTCGCCGGTGCGTCCTCGCTGGCGGAGCCCGGCGCCGCGGGCAGGGGCGTCCGGTGCGCCCCGTGGGGCCTTCCGCTCCGCGCCGCTACCCTTCGCGCATCCCGTTCTGCAGAAGCGCTTGGAACGGCTCCCAGAGATAGCTCAGCATCGATCGTTCGCGGGTCACCACCAGCACGCTCGCCAGCATTCCCGAGCGCAGTTCGATGTCGTGGTCCGAGAGTTCGGAGGCATCGACCTCGACGCGGATCGGGTAGTAGGTCGCGTTCGAATGCTCGGACCGTGACGTGTCGGCAGAGACCATGGTCACCACCCCCACGATCTGGGGCATGGTGCGGCCAGAGAAGGCCGACAGGCGGACGTTTGCTTCCATGCCGACCTCGACGGCATCGATATCGTTCGGCGAGATTTGCGCGTCGATCTGCAGGCGCTCGCGCGCGGGCACCACGTCGAGAATGGCCTCGCCCGGCTGGATAATGGCGCCGGAGTTGCGCACCTTGAGGTTCGCCACCACGCCATCGACCGGCGCGCGCAGGACCTCGCGGTCGAGGATGGCCGTGAGCGCCGACAGGGACTTGTCGATCTCGGCGAGCTCGCTGCGTATTTGCGCGGCGCGCACCGCCAGTTTCTCGGCATCCTCGGCATCCTGTGCCTTGAGGTTCAACTCGATCTCGCCGATTTCCTTCTTGGCTTCCGAGGCGGCGGTGACGTGGCTGCCACGCATCCCCTCGGCCTCGGCGATTCCCCGGCGCAGCCGGAGCACTTCGCCCTTGGCCGCGAGGCCCTTGTCCAGAAGCGCGACCTTGTCCGCCAGTTCCTCGTGCATGAGCTCGAGCTGTTCGGAGGCGCTGCGCTCCTGCAGGCCGTGGCCGGCGATGGTTTCCGAAAGCTGCGCAATCCGCTGCCTGAGCACGCGCTCGCGCGCATTGCGGAGCGCCAGTCGCGCGTCGAGGGTGCGCTGCTCGGCCTCGAAGGCTGACGCGACGACCGGATCCGACAGGTCGAACGCCGCCGGAACGACCAGAGCCGGTGTCCCGGCGATCTCGGCGGCGATCCTGGCCTGCTCGGCCATCCGGGTCAGGCGCCGGTCCTCGAGCGCTTCCGCCTCGCTGCGCGGCGCGGTGACATCGATCGTCACCAGAATATCTCCCTGTCGGACCTTGTCGCCGTCCCGGACATGGATGCGCTGCACAAGGCCGCCTTCGAGGTGCTCGACTGTCCGCACGCCGCTGTCGGGGCTGATCTGGCCCGCGGCGATCGCGCCGCCGGCGAGTGGGGCCATCGCGCCCCAGACGCCGAAGCAGGCGACGAAGCCCAGCAGGATCAGAAACCCCGCCCGTCTCGGCGCGCGGATCGCTTCCGAGATGCTGCGCTGCCGGTGGTGCGGGGGGGCGTCGCCAGAGGCGGTCTTTTGGGGCAACTTTTCCGGCAGGCGCCGCGGGTCCGCGGGAGGGGAAAGACCCTCGGCACCGTGCAGGGAGTGTCTGGCAGCAATGGTCATGGGTCAGTCTCCCGCGAATTCTGCCTGCGCGGCAGCCGATGGGCGCCGCGCAGGCTGCTCGGCCTGCGAAGGGGCCGGGGGAACCGCCTGCGCCCTACTCGCGGCAGTGGCTTCGCGCATCCGTCCCAGCACCTCCTGGCGGGGGCCAAAGGCCTGCACCACGCCGCCCCGCAGCAGCAACACCTTGTCGCTCTGGGCGAGGGTCGACGGGCGGTGCCCGACGATCAGCAGCGAGGCACCGGCCTCCTTGAGCTCCAGCACCGCAGCCGAGAGCGCAGCCTCGCCGGCCTGGTCGAGATTGGCGTTCGGCTCGTCCAGCACGATGAGCGCCGGCGAGCGGAACACCGCACGCGCAAGGCCGATGCGCTGCTTCTGCCCCCCCGACAGGCCGGCGCCGCGGTCGCCGAGCCGCGTCTCGTAGCCCTGCGGCAGCTGCGAGATCATCTCGTGGACGCGCGCCCGGGTGGCGGCCTCGACCACCTCCTCCGGTGCGGCCTCGGCCATCCGTCCGATGTTCATGCGGACCGTACCCTCGAAGAGGCCGACCTCCTGCGGGAGAAAGCCGATGTGCGGGCCCAGTTCATCGGGGTCCCAGTGATCGATCCTCACCCCGTCGATCGAGACCGTCCCGGAGTTGGGCTTCACCAGCCCGACGATGGCGCGGCAGAGCGTGCTCTTGCCCGCGGCCGACGGGCCGATGACCGCGACGACCTCGCCCGGCGCGATCTCGAAACTCACCCGCGCGAGCTGCGGGCCGTTGGGGCCGATCACCGTCAGGTCCTTGACCTGCAACCGCCCGCTTGGCGCCGGCAGGGCCATCCGTGCCGGCTCCCTGGGGAAGTCGGTGACCAGCTCGCTCAGCCGGCCGTAGGCCAGCCGGGCCCCGGAAAAGTTCTTCCATGCAGACATGGCCATGTCGACCGGCGCCAGCGCCCGGCCGAGGAGGATCGATCCCGCAATCATCGATCCCGGCGTGGTCAGCCCATGGATGACGAGGTAGGCGCCCGCGCCGAGCATCAAGCTCTGGGCAAAGTAGCGCAGGAACTTCGCCGTCCCGGTGATGTAGCTGTTCCGCTCGCTGGCGCGTAGGGTATCCGCCTGGGTTTCCGCGTTCTGCGCCTGCCAGCGCCGCACCATGGATCCGATCATCCCCATGGCCCGCACCACCTCGGCGTTGCTGATCGTGCCTTCGGCGAGGCTGTTTCCCTTGAGCTGGCTGCTGTTCGCGGAGCGCAGAAGTCGCCGGGTGACAAGCTCGTTCCCGACGCTCAGCGCCAGGAGCAGCAGGGCCGCGCCGAGCGCGATCATTCCCAGCACCGGATGCAGCACCCAGGTCACCGCGATGAAGAACGGGGTCCAGGGCAGATCGAAGAAGGCGGTCATCGCCTGACCGCCGATGAAGGACTGCACCTGCCCGAGATCGCGGAAAGCCTGCCCGCCCGCGGCCCGCCCGCTGAGCCGGGCCTTCAGCCCGACCCGCAGGAGCTCGGGCCCGAGGGTCTCGTTGAGCCAGACGCCGATGCGGAGCGCCACGCGGCTCCGGGCGGTGTCGAGCATGGCCATGGTGAGCAGCGCCAGGCCGAGAATGCCGGTCAGCAGAACCAAGGTCTCGGTTCGGCCGCTGCTCAGAACCCGGTCGTAGACCTGCAGCATGTAAAGCGGCGAGGAGAGCATCAGCAGGTTGATGGCGAGGCTGAAGACCCCCACGGTGAGGAAGGCCCCGCGGCACTTGCGCAATGCTTCATCAAGAACCGTTTCCGGCTCCGGGCGGCGATCGGATTTCCCGGCCATGGCACTCTGCTCCCGCTTGCCTCAGACCAGAAAGGCGTCGGGGTCGCTGAACGCGAAGACGTCGATGAGGGCCGCGCGTTGGCTCGCGAGTGTCGGGTCGGCGGTTCCCGTCCAGACATAGGTAGACTGGTCCGCGGTGTAAAATTCCAGGGCGTAGGCACCGGAGAGCGTCCGCCACCGCGTACTCGAGCCCGCGTCTATACCGATCTGATCGTGTCCGGCCGTGTCGTAGAAGTCATAGTCGAGGACGAGGTTCGTGCCCGAGATGCCGACAAACGTGTCCGACCCGTCCTGACCATAGAGGTAATTCGTGCCGCCATTGCCGACCAGCATGTCGTCACCAGCGCCGGCAGTTATCGTATCCACACCGGCGCCGGTTACGAATTTCTGATTCCCATCCAGGCCGTTGAAGCGATCGTTGAAGGCGCTTCCCTCGACGACTTCCACGCTTGCGAGCACGTCGCCCTGGGCGTCACCACCTGTTGCCGCATAGGCGTTGAGCGCCGAGACCGTCACGGTGACGGCGCTGCCGGAGCCTGCGTAGCTGACGGTGTCGATGCCGGTCTGTCCATTCAGCGTGTCTGCACCGGCCCCACCGACCATGTAATCGTTGTCCTCGCCACCCTGGAGGATATCGTCACCCAGTCCGCCGAAAAGGCTGTCGTTCCCCAGGCCGGAGGAGAGCGTGTCATTGCCGTCCAGACCGTAGAAGGTCTGGTTGCCGCTGCCTCCGACCAAGGCGTCGGCAAAGGCGCTGCCGATGGCGCCATTGATCTCGAGATAATAGTCCCCCGCCGCGCCTCCGGCGCCCTGTGTGGCGCCAAGGGACGACAGTTGTACGGTCACTGCCGAAGCGCTGCTTTCATAGGTGACGAAATCGTAGCCGCTATCGCCGGTGCCCGAGTCGCCGTACATGAGATCGCCGCCACCGCCACCGTCGATCGTGTCGTCACCCGCGCCGCCCACGATCGTATCATTGTCGAGCCCGCCGTTCAGGATATCGTTGTCGGCATCGCCAAACAGAAAGTCCGTGCCTTCGCCGCCATTGATCGTGTCATTGCCATCGCCGCCGTGAGCCTCGTCAACTCCCGACCCGAGGATCATTTCGTCATGGCCACCATCGCCCCAGACAGAGTCATTGCCGCCACCGGAGGTGATCGTGTCGTTGCCGTCCCCGGCCGTGATGGTGTCTTTGCCGCCTGACGATTGCAGCAGGTCGTCACCTGACCCGCCGTCGAGATAGTTGTCGCCCGTCTCTCCGATCAGCGTATCGCCGCCATCTCCGCCGAAGATCAGGTCGTTGCCCGACGAGCCGGAGAGGGTGTCCGATCCCGAGCCGCCGATCATGATATCATTGCCACGGCCGCCCAGCAGAAGGTCGTCCCCGCCGCCGCCGTCCATGCTGTCGTCGCCATCGCCGCCATCGAGCGTGTCGTCGCCATCATTGGCGGATTCCGTGCGGGCATCGCCGAAATCCTCCCGGCCTGCGTCGCCGTAGAGGACGTCATTGCCGTCGTCGCCTCTCAGCAGGTCGTCGCCAGAGCCGCCGAGCGCCGTGTCGTCGGTCCCCGCAGCCATGATCGTGTCGTTGCCGTCTCCGCCATCGAAGTAGTCCGCGAGATCCTGCGAGGCGTTTCGGCGCGAAATGTAGACCCGCAGGAAATCATCTCCGCCCAGCCCAAGAATGCGGAATGCGCCCGGATCTCTTATGTACAGAGTATCGTTGCCCTCGGTGCCGATCTTGTCCATTTTCAACTCCCTGTCTTTTTTTGATTACGGAGGCAGCTCCGAAAATTGAGCCTTGGAAAATCCTGTCTAATATAGAGCGCGTAACGCCTTCAGGCGCCGATCGGCGCAAGGGGTTGCGTGGCCGTCAGACATGAATTGAATTTCGGCCTGGCTCGCATGCGCGAACGTGAAATGCGGGCGGCCATAATTGACCGCCCGCTGCGCGTTCTTCAGCCTACGGCCGAGGTAATGGCGCCGGAGATGCTCGACAGATCGTCTTCAATGGTGAGCACCGCGATGTCCAGCGAGGTGAACGTGTCCTCGCCCACGGCTTCGATATCGAAGGTGACGTCAGCGGTGTTGCCATCGATGCAAACGTCCGCGTAAACAGTCGACCAGACATCAATGTCGACAGTCTTATAGATATCGACAGTGGTATCGAGATCAATGTTGATATCGACATCAATGTCCTTGTCGAAATCCACATCCGGCGACGACGGCGGGTAGTGTGGGAATGTCATATCTTATCTCCTCGTTGTTGGTAATTCGTATTAGTCTAATTGCACCGAGAATTCTCGATGTAGGAGAACATTCACTCGGGAAATAATTCTTTACAACTGCAATAATGGGTATTAGCCGGAAGATTGTCTGCTCGCGGGGTTTTTCGGAAAATTGCGTCACAATCGTGATGTCAGCGCATGCCGGTGAATATACCGAGCGGCGCGCGTATATATTCGATCTGGTCTAAATAAAATCGAAAAAGAATGAAAACGCGAAGGCGCTGGGCTCGGCTGGGGTCTCCGGAACCTCAGCGGGGGGTTCCGCAAACCCCGGGGATTGCGCCTTGAAGCTGATATGGGTCTCAAAGGCCTTGCCTGCCGCATCCGAGCGGAACTCTACCAGGCTCTTCAGGGTCATCTCCGGGCCGCCGTCGTCTTCGGTCTCGAGCAGCAATTCTGATTGCCAACTCGCGGCCTCTTCATTGACGGAGACGTCGTAGCTTCCACTGACCGGAGAGTCTTCGTCCCATTCGGTAAAGTCGAGCAAGGTTCTTGTGGTCAGCCTGCCCGAGCCGAAATCAAACGCGTCTTGGAAATCAAAGACGTCGTCATTTTGATCGTTCGGCCATTGGATCGGTGTCTGCGCTTCTGTGGTCGCCTCGGGCAAGCCCTTCGAGGCTGGAGTGGCGGTCAAATCAAGCATGGTATCCTCCTTCGTGCGCTCACAGTTTACACCCGGTCAAGTGCTGGAAGGGGTGCAATTGCGATACCTATTCGTCTGGATAAATCGGCGGATACCCGGAAATTGCGAGCCTATGTGGCTGATATTCGGGAACATCCGGGAGGCTGAGCTCGAGCCCCAGAAGCGCGCGTTTGGACTCCTTCGGCTCGGTGCGGAGGTGACAGCGGAGCCGGCGCAACCGTAGATGCATCACCCGGCCGCCGCCTCTCGTGAGCTGTTCTCGGGGGGCGCCGGGGGCAGGTTGAATGACGCCGGGCCCAAGGCCTCGGCGACACAGACGCACGGGGACGCGGCAGGATAAACTCCGCCGCGTCCCCTCAGCTTGGGCGCCGTTTCAGCCGATGGCCAGCATCGCGTCGATCGACGAACCGGAATAGGTGTCCTCGATCGCCAGCACGCCGGCGTAGACATCCGCCAGGGTGTCCTCTGCGTTGGCCTTCACGTCGAAGTCTGCCGTGGCCACGTTGCCGTCGGCCACGCTTTGGTAGCTGTTCACGGTATAGGTCGAATGAGGTGTGACCATGATAGGTCGGCCGTTGTCGAGGAAGGCGAAATCCACGGCAATGACCTTCGTCGTCGTTGTCTCCCAGTTCCGTCCGGTCGTCGTCACCGTCCGGCTGAAGACGAAGTCCGCGCCGTCCACGTCGCAATAGGCGTCCGTCAGCGCAAATTCCGCCCCGCCTTCTGCCGCCGCTCTGAAGGTCGACGAGGCCACCGCGAAGGACGCATTGTCGGTGTCCGTCAGTTTGGCACGCAGGTCCGCTGAGGCGATGGTATGTTCGCCGACGGCCTCCGCGCTGCCTCCGAGTTCCATATCGATGGCCGTTTCTACCGGCCTATCATTGTCGTGATCCTGATGGTGGTGACGATCTGAAATTCGATCGTTGCGATCAGTCAGGCGCTCTATACGGTCCGCGAGCCGATCCAGCATATCAATCGCCCGATCGATAACTCGATCAGACCAATCACTTTTATTGAGCATTTTACCGATGCTGGAAATCTGCGCGGAAATAAGTCTCGACAGCATAAGGCTACCTCCGCCGTTGGTGTCAATTTGTCTGTGGCTTATGCGGGAATAGTGGCACCTTTTCAGGAGTAATCACATACTCCCTCTGATAGAGAGTTGGTGATCCGATGGTGCGCCGACAAGTATATGAATATTAGAGAGAAGTTCCTTCGGATAATGCCTTTGCGCTGATCATGCATTTCGGTTGCCGGGCGGCTTTATCCTTTGGTGTCTCTCGGGGTCCGGAATCATGCCCCGTGGTATCGAAGGACATAGGGTACAACTCGCGCATGTCCCTTGATCCTATCTTTCGATAGAAATTTGCGCCCCCTGTGTGCCTGAATATCCTTCGCGTTCCCCAAAAAGGTCAATATCACTGGAGTCGGTGCAACCATGCAATTTCGATATGCCGCCTTGCGGGAAAGAGGCGAGTCCAAGGGCGTGGGCGCAGGTGATGCGGCGCGCAGCCGTGCCCGGTGTCTGGCGCATCTGTGCGGTGCAACGGCAGTGCCTGAGGTCTTGCCGAGCAGGCAGGCCATCCAACGCGGTCATGGGCCGGAAGCTCTGACGCAGGGGCAGCGGGCTCGCGCTCGTCATCGCCCCAGTGGCACCTATGTGTTTTGACCTGAAGTCCAACGCAGTATAATGGGTCTGCAATCCAAAGAGGCATTGCTCGTGATCAGGTTCATCTTCTCCTTCTTCGGGGCCATCTTCAGCGTCATCACCCTCGGGCTGATGGCGATCGCGCTGTCCATCGGCGCGATCTTCTGGATCTATGGCCGCGACCTGCCGAGCCATGAGAGCCTGGCGCAATACACCCCGCCCACGATCAGCCGGATCTATTCGACCGAGGGCAAGATCATCGACGAGTTCGCGCAGGAGCGGCGGCTCTTCACCCCAGCGGACCAGATCCCCGACATGGTGAAGCAGGCCTTCATTTCCGCCGAGGACAAGAACTTCTACGAGCACCATGGCTACGACGTGCGCGGCATCGCCGCCGCCGTGGTCGACGCGGTACGTACCCGCGGCCGCGACGTGCGCGGCGCCTCGACCATCACCCAGCAGGTGATGAAGAACTTCCTGCTCTCGGGCGACCGAAAGATCGAGCGCAAGATCAAGGAGATTATCCTCGCCTCGCGGCTCGAGGAAACCCTGAGCAAGGACAAGATCCTAGAGCTCTACCTGAACGAGATCTTCCTCGGCCAGAACTCCTACGGCGTGACCGCGGCGGCGCAGACCTATTTCAACAAGAGCCTGTCGGAGCTCGCCCCGCACGAGGCGGCGACGCTGGCCTCGATGCCCAAGGCGCCGTCGGATTACCACCCGGTGCGGAACATGCAGCGCCTTCTCGACCGCCGCAACTACGTGCTGCGCGAGATGCGCGAGAATGGCTATATCGACGAGGCCACCTTCGAGACCGAGGTGGCCCAGCCGCTGCGCTCGGTGCAGAACGGCGATTTCGAGCCCTACCAGCATTCGCTGCCGCCGCGCGACTATTTCACCGACGAGATCCGCCGTCAGCTGACCTCTGAGTTCGGAGAGGGCGAATTCTTCTCCGGTGGCCTGTCGGTCCGTGCGACGCTCGATCCCGAGATGCAGGTCGAGGCGGCCAAGTCGCTGCGCGTCGCGCTCGAAGATTACGACCGTAGCCTGGGCCGCTGGCGCGGCACCGGCAAGACCATCGCCGAAGAGCAGCTCGGCTCGGAAGCGGACTGGCGCGCGGCACTCGCGTCCGTTGCCGTGGCGCGCGACATCGATCTCGACAGCCAATGGTATCCGGCCGTGGTGCTTGAGGTGGGCGAGCAGCAGATGCGGCTCGGCATCGAAGGGGTCGAGGACACCGCCGAGCGTCCGACCGTGGTGCCCCGCAATGACATCAGCTGGGCCAAGGGCAGCTTCGCCGACAACTTCGAGCGAGGCGACGTGGTGCATGTGCGTGCGATGACCGACGACAAGACCGGCGAGTTCATTCGCTGGACGCTGCGCCAGGTGCCGCGCGTGCAGGGGGCCTTCATGGCGATGGACGTGAACACCGGCCGGGTGATCGCCATGCAGGGCGGCTTCAGCTACCAGGACTCGGTGTTCAACCGCGCCACCCAGGCGCTGCGTCAGCCCGGTTCGAGCTTCAAGCCCTTCGTCTATGCGGCGGCGTTGGACTCTGGCTACTCGCCCTCCACGATCATCATCGACGCGCCGATCGAGATCGACACGCCGCAGGGCGTCTGGCGGCCCAAGAACGCGTCCAACACCTACTATGGCCCGACGCCGCTGCGGACCGGGATCGAACAGTCGCGCAACCTGATGACCATCCGCCTCGCGCAGGAAATCGGCATGAACACGGTCGCCGATTACGCCGAGAAGTTCGGCGTCTACGACAACATGGGCCGGGTTCTGGCCAATGCGCTCGGCGCGGACGAGACCACGCTCTACAAGATGATTTCGGCCTATGCGATGTTTGCCAACGGCGGCGAGCGGGTCGAGCCGACGCTGGTCGACCGGGTGCAGGACCGCTATGGCCGCACGGTCTACAACCACGAGTACCAGAAGGGCAACGAGCGCAGCTGCCTCGACTGCGCCGATCCCAACTTGCCGCCGGGCCGCGGGCCGGACATCCGCAACAACCGCGACCGGATCATGGACGCGGTGACCGCCTACCAGCTGACCTCGATGATGCAGGGCGTTGTACAGCGCGGCACCGCGTCGCGCACGGTGAACCTGCCGGTGCCCACCGCCGGCAAGACCGGCACCACCAATGACGCCAAGGATGTCTGGATGCTTGGCTTCACCTCGAACATTGTGGCCGGCTGCTACATCGGCTACGACACGCCGCGCCCGCTGGGCCGCGGCGCATCGGGCGGCGGCATGTGCGGGCCGGTGTTCAACCGGTTCATGCTGAAAGCGGTCGAGAAATACGGCGGCGGCCAGTTCAAGGTGCCGCCCGCCTGCAACTTCCTCAAGATGGACCGCTTCACCGGCGCGCGGCTGGGGCCGGACGCTTCGGGCGAGAATGTCGTCGCCGAATGCTTCCGCTCGGGCGAGGAGCCGCTCTTCGGCATCCAGCTCGACGGCGGATGGGCGATGTCCGGCAATTTCGACATGATCCAGCCCGACGGCTCGACCCGCCCGCGCGAGGTCACCACGTCGACCGGGCGCAAGGCGACGGTGGGTCCGAAGGCCTCCTTTGGCACGCTGAGTTCGGGCGGTCTTTACTGATCAGGGAAGAGGAGGGGGGCCGCCCCCCTCTCTTTGCCTGCAGGCACTTCAGCTCCGGGATATCTGTGCCGGGAACAAGGCGGGCCTTCCGCGCGCGCTGTGGATTCTTCTCTCTTCAAATACTCAAGGCACGGCCCCTTGCCCGGCGCAGGGCTGGCGCGCGGCATGAAAAAGGGCGGGGGCTTGCGCCTCCCGCCCTGTGCGGTTTCAGTGGATGTCTGGCTCAGCGGCCCCGGATGCGTGGGTCCAGAGCGTCGCGCAGCCCGTCGCCGAGGTAGTTCACCCCGAGCACGGTGAGCGAGATGGCGATGCCCGGCAGGATCACCCGCTCGGGGAAGTCTTCCATCCGCGCGACCGCGTCGGCCAGCATCTTGCCCCAGGTCGGGAAGTCCGAGGGAAAGCCCACCCCGAGGAACGACAGGGCGCTCTCGGTGATGATCGCCGTGGCAAGGCCCAGCGTTGCCGAGACCATGATCGGCGACAGCACGTTGGGCAACAGGTGGCGCTTGATGATCTGGAACGGCTTGGTGCCGATCGAGCGCGCCGCCAGCACGAACTCGCGTTCCTTGAGTGCCAGCACGTCGCCGCGCACGATGCGCGCCGTGGGCATCCACGAGGTGATGCCGACCACGGTGACGATGAGGATGAACATGCCGCCCTCGGGTCCGAAGTTGGCGCGCAGCGGCTGGCGGAACAGCGTCACCGCGACCAGCAGCAGCGGCAGGATAGGCAGGCTCAGGAAGAGATCGGTCAGACGCATGAGCGGCCCGTCGAGCTTCCTGAAATAGCCCGCGAGCACGCCGATGCCGGCCCCGATCACCAGCGACAGGATCATCGCCGCCCAGCCCACCGCCATCGAGGCGCGCCCGCCGGCGATCAGCTGCGAAAGGTTGTCACGGCCCAGCTGGTCGCTGCCCAGCGGATGCGCCCAGCTCACCTTGGCGGTGCTGTCCCAGAGCGCGGTGTAGATCGGCCGCATGTCCTTGGCGCGGATGTCCAGCGCCTGCGGATCGAGCGTCCAGAGATAGGGGCCGACCAGCACGCCGAGGGTGATGAAGATCAGGAAGAAGGCCCCGATCATCGCGCCCTTGTGCTTGCGGAACTGGGCCCAGACGTCTTTCCACTTGGAGCGCGGCGGCTTGTCGGGGCCCTTGTCGCGCAGGGCCTCGATCGGGGCGGGGGAGGCGGGAACGGGTTCAGTCATAGCGGATCCTCGGGTCGAGAAGGCCGTAGAGGATGTCGGCGATCAGGTTGAAGACAACGATCAGCACGGCGAAGATGAAGGTCAGTGTCATCACCATCGGCAGATCGTTCGCGAAGAGCGCGGTGATCAGCAGCTGGCCGATGCCGTTCACCTTGAACACGTTCTCGGTGATGATCGCCCCGCCGAAGATCGCCGGCACGCCGAGCGCGATCACGGTGATCACCGGGATCATCGAGTTGCGCAGCACGTGGATCATGACGACCACGGCCTCGGACAGGCCCTTGGCGCGGGCGGTGCGGACGTAGTCCTGATTGAGGTTGTCGAGCATCGAGGCGCGCATGTAGCGCGAGAGCTGCGCGGTGGTCTGCAGCGCCAGCACCATCACCGGCATGATCATCTGCATCAACTGGACCTTGAAGCTCGCCCAGTCATTCACCACGTGGGTGGTGTCATAGATCGACGGGAACCAGCCGAGGTAGACCGAGAAGATCACGATCAGCAGCGGACCGGTGAAGAACGGCGGGATCGAGAAGCCGACCATGGTGATGAACGTGCCGGCCTGGTCGAAGACCGAATACTGCCGGTAGGCCGAGTAGATGCCGATGGGCAGGGCGATCAGCACGCCGACGATGTAGCTCAGGCCGACGACCCAGAGCGTCTGCGGGATGCGCTGCAGCACGATGTCCATCACCGGCGAGCGGGTCTGCCAGGAGATCACCCGCAGCTCGCCGTTGTAGAGATGCGTGTCGGGCAGCCAGCCGAGCAGCCAGCTGTCGCGGGTCAGCCAGTCGATGAAGACCTTGGGCTCGATCCAGAAGACCTGCACCAGCCATTTCCAGTATTGCACCAGCGCGGGCTCGCCGACGCCAAGCGCCTCGCGCATCTTCTGCTTCACTTCGGGCGGTACGGTCAGCGGCACCTGCGCCATGGGATCGCCCGGCGCCAATTGCAGCAGCATGAAGATCACGAAGCTGATGAAGAGCAGCGTCGGGATCGAAAGGACGAGGCGGCGGATTGCATAGGTCAGCATGGGCGGACCTCGCGGGCGGGGGCGCTGGGGCGGCGGCGCTGCGAAAGCAGCGGCAGCGTCCGGCACCGGTCATGGATGCGGGCTGTGTGCGTCATGAATTCCGTGTCTTTGTTGTGGGGCCCGTGCGGCGGCAGCGGCTGTCGCCGTTTGGCGCAGGCGGCTGGGAAAGGGAACCGGCCGCGCGGGCCGAGGTCGGGGTTCCGGAGAGGTGAGGTCACGGGCAGACCTTCCGAAAAGGGGCACGCCCCCGCGCGGGGCGCGGGGGCGTGCGTGTCACAGGGTCAGCCTTCGGTACGGTACCAGTCGGCCGCGTTCCACAGCTCGCTGTCCCAGGTGTTCAGGATGACACCGCCGAGCGTGTTGGAATGCGCCGAGACGCGGCCACGGTCCACGAGGGGAACGATCGTCATCGTTTCCTTGGTGATGATGTCGTTCAGCTTCTTGGCGATCTCGCCGCGCTTGCTCAGCTCGCCGGTCTTGGCCAGCTCGTCGAGGAGCGCGTCATATTCTTCGTTGCAGAAGCGGTTGATGTTCTCGCCCTGCCACTGCGAGGACGGCTTCGGCTCGTTGCCGCAGCGGTACATCTGCAGGTAGGACTGCGGGTCGGTGCCGTCGAAGTTGTTCGCGTACATCTCGACGTCGGCGTAGAACTTCTGGAAGGTGTCGGGCGAGCCCGGGTCACCGCCGAAGAACACCGAAGAGTCGACGTTGCGCAGTTCGGTCTCGACGCCGATCTGGCGCCACCAATCCTTGATCAGGGCCTGGAAGTCCTGACGCACGGCGTTGGTCGAGCTCTGGTAGAGCAGGCTCAGCTTCATGCCGTCCTTCTCGCGGATGCCGTCGCCGTCGCTGTCGGTCCAGCCGGCTTCCTCGAGCAGCGCCTTGGCGCCTTCGAGATCCTGGGTAAGGCACTCGGTGTTGTCCGACGCGTAGAGCTCGGGCGCGGGCACGAGGTTGCAGGTCGCGCGGCCGGCCTGGCCGTAGCCGATCTCGGTCAGCAGTTCGCGGTCGATCGCCATCGACAGGGCCTTGCGGACCTTGAAGTCAGACAGGATCGGGTGCGGATGCGCCACGGTCGAACGCTCGCCCTCGGGCAGGTTCGGCGAGGGGTCGGTCATGTTCATCTCGAGCCGCTCGACCAGGGTGCCGAAGGCCGAGACCGGGGTGCCCTGGCCGCCTTCTGCCATCGAGGCGAGGACGTCGGGCGCCAGCTGCAGGTTCCAGGCGTAGTCGAACTCGCCGGTCTGCAGGACCGCGCGGGCCGCGGATTCCGCATCGCCGCCGCCTTTCAGCGTGGCGGTCGCGAAGGCGGGCTTCGCCGGGTCACGGTAGTTCGGGTTCGCCGAGAGCGAGATCACGTCATTCGGCTTGAACTCGTCGACCACGAAGGGGCCGGTGCCGATCGGGTTGAAGTTGGCCTCGGTGCAGGTCGATGCCGCCGCGCCTACGCAGTTCTCGAACTGCGCCTTTTGCAGGATCGGGGACTGGCCGCCCATGAAGGGGCCGTAGGGGTTCGGCATGGCCTCGTCGAAGTTCACCACGACGGTCAGATCGTCAGGGGTGTCGATCGACGCGATGTGGTCGAACTTGGCGAGCTGCGCGCAGCCGCCCTCGGGGTTCATGCAGTAGTCGGCGGTGAATTTCACGTCCGCCGAGGTCACCGGCGAGCCGTCGGACCACACCAGGCCCTCTTTCAGCTTCCAGGTGATCGACTTCAGGTCTTCGGACACGCCGCCGTTCTCGACGGTGGGGATCTCTTTGGCGAGGAAGGGAACCAGGGCCCCGGTCTCGGTGTAGCGGCCCAGCGGTTCGAGCACGAGCGAGGAGGCTTCGATGTCCTTGGTGCCGCTCGACAGGTAGGGCGTCATGATCGACGGTGCCTGCCAGTAGATGATGTTCACGTGCCCGTCCGAGCCGCGCTCCGCCATGGCGGCGGCGGGGGCCAGCACAAAGCTGGCGGCGGCCCCGAGCAGTAGGGTCTTCGTTTTCATAGGTCACTCCCTGTTATCGACCTAAGACCGGTTGGTCTCTTCTTTGTATCAGCGGGAAAATGACGTCGGTGCGGCCTTTTGTGGCCAGGCATTCAGATCGCTCCCATCCCGCTTGGGCGTCATCGAAGCAGAACACGCGCAAAATGCAAGCATTGCCTTTGGGTCACTCCGTGCTTGGGTTTGACAGTTTGTCGAAGCTGCCTTTAGCGTTTGCACTGATACAGACGGAGAGGCCGACATGCTGGACAACCCCATCGCGCGGATCGAAAGCCTGCGCGTAGAATTCGAGACAAAAGACGGCCCTGTGGCCGGTGTCGAGGATGTGAGCTTCGATATCGGGCCGGGCGAAACCGTCTGCGTCGTGGGGGAATCCGGCTCTGGCAAGTCGGTCAGCTCGCTCTCCTTGATGCGCCTGATCGAGTTCGGCGGCGGAGAAATCGCCAAGGGCCGCCTAATTTTTGATCGCAAGGACGGCGGCGAGACGGATCTGGCGAAGGCCTCCCAGGACGTCATGCGCGACATCCGCGGCAACGAGATCGGGATGATCTTCCAAGAGCCGATGACCGCGCTCAATCCCGTCTTCACCGTCGAGCGCCAGCTCACCGAAGGTCTGCGCGTGCACCGCGGCATGACCAAGGACGAGGCGAAGGCCCGGGCTCTCGAGTTGATGCAACAGGTGCGCATCCCCGAGCCCGAGCGTCGGCTGAAGCAATATCCGCACGAGCTCTCGGGCGGGATGCGCCAGCGCGTGGTGATCGCCATGGCCATGGCCTGCAAGCCGCGCCTGCTGATCGCCGACGAGCCGACCACCGCACTCGACGTGACCATCCAGGCCGAGATCCTTGCGCTGATGGACCGCCTCAAGCGCGAGACCGGCACCTCGGTGATGTTCATCACCCACGACATGGCGGTGGTGGCGCAGATGGCCGACCGCGTTGTGGTGATGTTCCGTGGCAGGAAGGTCGAGGAGGGCACGGTCGAGGAGATCTTCGAGCGCCCGCAGCACCCCTACACCCAGGCGCTGCTCGCCGCGGTGCCGAAGCTGGGGGAGATGCGCGGCAAGGCGCTGCCCGAGCCGATGCGCCTGCTGGGCCGCGAGCAGGACGAGATCAAGCCGATCCCCGGCACCGAGCAGCCTCTTCTGACCGTCGAGGGGCTGACCACGCGCTTCCCGGTCAAGGGCGGCTTCTTCCGCCAGACCGTGTCGAACGTCCACGCGGTCGAGGATGTCAGCTTCACCGTCAACAAGGGCCAGACCCTCAGCCTCGTCGGCGAGTCAGGCTGCGGCAAGTCCACCTGCGGGCGCTCGATCCTGCGGCTTGTCGAGCCGTTGAAGGGCAGGGTCGTTCTGGACGGCGTCGACGTGATGGGGCTCGGCCCGAACATGCTGCGGGATGCGCGGCGCGAGATGCAGATGATCTTCCAGGATCCCTTTGCCTCGCTGAACCCCCAGATGAACCTCGCCGACCAAGTGGCCGAGCCGATGCGCAATTTCGGCTCGCACAAGGGCAAGGAGATGATGGACCGCGTGGCCATGCTCTTCGATCGGGTCGAGCTGCCGCGCAGCTTCATGCGCCGCTTCCCGCACGAGCTGTCCGGCGGCCAGCGCCAGCGCATCGCCATTGCCCGCGCGCTTGCGCTCAACCCCAAGCTCATCGTCGCGGACGAGGCCGTCTCGGCGCTCGACGTTTCGGTGCAGGCGCAGGTGGTCAACCTGATGATGGAACTGCAGGCCGAACTGGGCCTGTCCTATCTCTTCATCAGCCACGACATGGCGGTGGTCGAGCGGGTCAGCCACAAGGTGGGGGTCATGTACCTTGGCCGGATCGTCGAGATCGGCCCGCGCGCGGCGGTTTTCGAGAACCCGCAGCACCCCTATACCAAGGCGCTGATGTCGGCGGTTCCGATCGCCGATCCGCGCCGCCGCAAGTCCGAGAAGGACCTCAATTTCAAGCCCATCCCATCGCCCATTCACCCGGTCGGATACGAGCCGGAGCCGAACGTGTACCAAGAGGTCGGGCCGGATCATTTCGTGCTTACTTCGGCGTCCGGCTACTAAGGGTTGTAGTCTCGTCACGGCATTTCTCTGCCGATGACGAGAAAATTAGGGCTTGGAGGTGGATCCCCGGACGTGGGATGATTATGCACGATGCAACGAAGCACAGACACGAATCTGTGCCAGGCCCGAGAGCAGAAGGCTAAGAACAAGCGTGCAGACAGACGTCGCCAGCGGCAACATCGATGGTGTCGGGACGACACTGAAACCCTTCCAGTTCCGGGGGCGGTTCCTGACCGCGCTCGCCCTGCGCCTCAGCACGGCCCCGGACGCCCGCTTCTACGAGATGCTGGCCGACCGGCTGGAGAAAACCCCGAACTTCTTCACCGACGCGCCGGTCATCATCGACCTCGAGCAATCCCAGGCCGAAGTGACCCCCGAGGCGCTGACCGAGCTGGTCGGCGACCTGCGCCGCCGCGAGCTTGCGGTCTTCGGCCTGCAGGGCGGGGATGAGGCGCTGCGCGCCGCCGCCGCCGGGCTGGGGCTGATCACGGTGACCGGCGGGCGCGATGCGCCGCTGCGCGGGGCGCTGCCGAGCTCCGAGCAGAAGCGCCCGAGCCGGGTGTTCCCCGAGCGGGCGCCCGCGCCTGAGACGCAGACAGCACCCGCACCGCAGCCCGAACCGGCGCCGATCCCGCAGCGCGTCGCGCCGGAGAACAAGATCGTCACCATGCCGGTGCGCTCGGGGCAGACGGTGATCGCCGACAAGGGCGATCTGACCGTGGTCGGCCCGGTGAGCTCGGGGGCCGAACTCTTCGCCGCCGGCAACATCCACGTCTACGGGCGCATGCGCGGCCGCGCCTTCGCCGGTATCGACGGCGATGAGAACGCCCGGATCTTCTGCCAGTCGCTCGACGCCGAGTTGCTGGCGATCGCCGGTCTCTACCGGACCTCGGACAGCCTCGGCGCCGATGTCCGCCACAAGATGGTGCAGATTTACCTCGAGGACGAGCGGCTGATCGTCGCGCCGTTCGGATAACCTCGGCATTCAACAGGAGCCGCCAGTGAGCAAAGTAATCGTTGTGACCTCGGGCAAGGGTGGCGTGGGCAAGACCACGTCCTCGGCTGCCATCAGCGCCGGTCTCGCATCGCGCGGGCACCGCACCGTCGTGATCGACTTCGACGTGGGTCTGCGCAACCTCGACATGATCATGGGCTGCGAGCGCCGGGTCGTGTTCGATTTCATCAACGTGATCCAGGGCGACGCCAAGCTGAACCAGGCGCTGATCCGCGACCGCCGGCTCGACAACCTCTACGTGCTGCCGACCTCGCAGACGCGCGACAAGGACGCGCTCACGCAGGAAGGCGTCGAGAAGGTGCTGAACGAGCTCCGCGAGGAATTCGACTACATCATCTGCGACAGCCCGGCGGGCATCGAGCGCGGCGCGCAACTGGCCATGTACTACGCCGACGAGGCCGTGGTCGTGACCAACCCCGAGGTCTCCTCGGTGCGCGACAGCGACCGGATGCTCGGCCTGCTGAGCTCGAAGACCGCCCGCGCCGAGCGCGGCGAGGAAGACCAGATCAAGAGCCACCTGCTGCTCACCCGCTTCGACCCGAAACGCTCGGGCGACGGCGAGATGATGTCGGTCGAGGACGTGCTGGAAATCCTCGCGATCCCGCTGCTCGGCGTGATCCCGGAAAGCCCCGCGGTCCTGCGCGCCTCGAACGTCGGCGTGCCGGTGATCCTCAACGAGAAGTCCCGCGCCGCCACCGCCTACGAGGAAGCCGTCGCGCGCCTCGATGGCGAGGACATCCCGATGAAGATCGAAGGCGAGAAGGTCCCGGGCCTGATGTCACGTCTCTTCGGGAGGAGCGCATGAATCTTTTCGGGTTCACCTTCAACCGCAAGCCCAAGTCCTCGGTCCAGGCCAAGGAGCGTCTGCAGATCCTTCTCGCGCATGAGCGCGGGTCGGGTCCCAGCGCCGATTTCTTGCCGCTGCTGCAGCGCGACATCGTCGAGGCGATCAAGCGCTACGTGCAGGTGAGTGACGATGCCGTTGGAATCCGCATGGATTCCATCGGCGACGTCTCCAGTCTCGAAATCAACATCGAGCTGCCCGCGGACCAGAAAGAGGCCGCCAAGGCCTCTGACAAGAAGGCCGCGGCGAAGGGCTGATCCCCCTCGCCGCAAGGCCGCCGAGAGCAGGCGCGTCCGGTCGTTCTCGCCGAGCGGTCCCAACGTCCCTCGGGAACGCCGCCACCATCCGCTGTGCGGCCTCCGCCAAGATTTAATTGCCCAGAAGAAGGGGCGGGCGTTTCGGCCTTGCCCCAGGTTTGCGTTTTCGGTAGCCGGGCGGCTTTCCATCCTCGGGGAGCATGTCATGGCTGATGCGGACTATTCGGGCGGCGACTGCCTGGCTGTCGATTTCGGAACCTCCAACTCGGCGGCGGGGATCGTCGAGCGCGGTGCGGTGCGCCTGCTGGAGATCGAGACCGGGGCCGAGACCCTGCCCACCGCTGTGTTCTTTCCCGAAGAGGGCGGCATGCGCATTGGCGCGGCGGCCTCGGAGGCGCTGATCGCCGGCGAGGAAGGGCGCTACATGCGCGCGCTGAAAAGCGTGCTCGGCACCACGCTCTTTCACGAAAAGCGACTGATCGGCGGGACGCGCCGCACGCTGGCGGACATCGTCACGGCGTTTCTTGCCGAGATGAAGACGCGGGCCGAGGCGCAGTCCGGGCGCCGCTTCACCCGCGCGCTCTCGGGGCGGCCGGTGCATTTCCACACCAGCGATGCAGAGCGTGACGCGCGGGCCGAGCAAGACCTGCGCGGATGTTATCTCGCGGCGGGCTTCGAGAGCGTCGACATGATGTTCGAGCCGGAGGCGGCAGCGCTGGCGAGCCGCATCGCCGAGGGCACCGGCGGTATCGGGCTCATCGTCGACATCGGCGGCGGCACCTCGGACTTCACCGTCTTCCGCAGCGAGGGCGACGGCATCGCCATCACCGCCAGCCATGGCATCCGCCTCGGCGGCACGGATTTTGACCATGCGGTCTCCATGCGCCACGCCATGCCGCTGCTGGGTCTCGGGGGCGAACTGCGGCGCGACTTCGGCGAGGGGCTTCTGCCGGTGCCGAATGCGCTCTACGTTGATCTCTCGACCTGGGCGAAGATCCCCTTCCTCTACAACCGCGACACCGAACGGGCAGTGGCCGACATGCTGCGCCACGCAGTCGAGCCACAAGCCATGAAACGCCTGCAGACGGTGATCACCGACGAGCTCGGGCACGAGCTGGCCTTCGCCGTGGAGCGCGGCAAGATCGAGGCCAACTCCGGTACGGCAGGCGCGCAGATCGCCATGGGAATGATCGAGCCGGGGCTCGGAGCGCGGGTCACGCCGGGCACGCTCAACGCGGCGCTTTCCGAGGCGCGAGAGGCGCTGCGCATAGCGATCTACGAGACGCTGATGCTGGCGCAGGTCTCGCCCGCGCAGGTGGACAGCGTGGTTCTCGTCGGGGGCTCGAGCCTGATGGCGCTGGTCGAGGGCGAAGCGCGGGCGGTGTGCCCGGGCGCCGCGCTGCGCCGCTCCGAGGCTTTCACAGCAGTGGTCGACGGGCTGGCCTGGGCCGCGTCGGGCCGGGGCGTCGCGCGCGGCTGAGGAACGGGCAATCGCGTCCTTTCTCGGCGCGAATACCGGGGCTTGGGCCCCGCTCCCCCTTGTGATCGGAACCAAGGCGCGTTTAGGTCTGCCGCAAAGACAGACCAAGGACGCCCCATGACTTCCCGGCTATCCCCGCGCGCGCTTCTCGAGAAGCTCGTTTCCTTTCCCACCGTGAGCAGCGGAACCAACCTCGATCTCATCGACTGGACCCAGGCGTATCTTGCCAGCCACGGCATCGAGAGCCACCGCCACGCCAAGCCCTCCGAGCCCGAGTTGAAGGCGGCGCTCTTTGCCCATGTCGGCCCCGAGGCCGAGGGCGGCGTGGTGCTGTCGGGGCACACGGACGTGGTGCCGGTCGAGGGGCAGGACTGGAGCTCGGATCCGTTCACGCTCACCGAGCGGGAGGGGCGGCTTTACGGGCGCGGCTCGACGGACATGAAGGCATTCGACGCTCTGGCGATCTGGGCGCTGGTCGAGGCACGGCACCGGGGCGTGACGCGGCCGCTGCAGCTGGCGTTCAGTTATGACGAGGAGATCGGCTGCGAGGGGGCGATCGATCTCGTGGCGGCGATGCAGGGGGTGGTGCCGAAAGCCAGCGCCGTGATCGTGGGCGAGCCGACCATGCTGAAGCCGGTGACTGGCCACAAGGGCGGCATCAGCTTCGAGGTGCATGTTCACGGCGTCGAGGTGCACAGCTCGATTCTCGAGACCGGCGTCTCGGCCATCATGTGGGGTGCCAAGCTCATCGACTGGTGCAACGCGGTCAACGCGGAGAACGCGGCTGGCGAGCCGGGGCCAGTGGCGGCGCTCTTCACCCCGCCCTACACCAACGTGCACGTCGGGCAGATCCGCGGCGGCACGGCGCAGAACATCACCGCCAAGGACTGCTGGTTCCCGCTTGGCTTCCGCGTGGTGCCGGGGGAGGACCCGGCCTATTGGAAAGGGCGGCTGCTGGACAAGGTCGCCGAACTGAACGCGGAAATGCAGAAGGTGCGCCCCGAGGCCTGGATCGAGGTCCGCGATGCCTTCCACCTGCCGCCCTTCGCCCCGACCGCGGACAACCGCGCCGAGGAGATGGTGCGACAGATCACCGGCGACAATGCCAAGCGCCACGTCAGCTACGGCACCGAGGCCAGCCATTTCCAGAACGGCGGCTACGACGTGGTGGTTTGCGGACCGGGCGACATCGGCATCGCGCACCAGCCGGACGAATATATCGAGGTCTCTCAGCTGGAGGCCGGGCAGGCCTTCATGGAGCGCCTGCTGGAGCGGTTGGCATGAGCGTGGTCTTCCCGTTTCGCGACGAAGGCCCCGTCGCCCACGAGGGCGCGCTGCCCGAGGCCGCCGATCTGGTGGTCATCGGCGGCGGTGTCATCGGCACCTGTACGGCGCTTTTTGCCAACCGTGCCGGGCTGAAGGTGGTGCTGTTGGAAAAGGGCCGCATCGCCGCCGAGCAGAGCTCGCGCAACTGGGGCTGGATCCGGGTGCAGGGCCGAGACATGGCCGAGATCCCGATTGCGCTCGAGGCGCAGGACCTCTGGCAGGAGCTGGATGCGCTCTGCGAGGGACGGCTCGGCATCCGCACTGTGGGCGTCGGCTACCTCGCCAAGAGCCGCGCCGAGATGGAGAATTTTGCCGGCTGGCTTGAGCAGGCCAAGCCGCTCGGCGTCAGCTCCGAGTTGCTGGATGCTGAGCAGACCAAGGCGCAAATCGGGGCCACGGACAGCCCTTGGGTCGGTATGTTGCACACGCCCACCGACATGAAGGGCGAGCCTTGGCAGGCGGTGCCCGAGCTGGCGCGGCTGGCGGCCTCGGAAGGGGTCATCGTGCGCGAGCGCTGCGCGGTGCGCGGGCTCGAGCGGAGCGGCGGACAGATCACCGGCGTGGTCACCGAGGCGGGGACGGTGCGCTGCGAGCAGGCGGTGCTTGCGGGCGGGGCCTGGTCGGGGCTGTTTCTCAAGCGTCACGGCATGTCGATCCCGCAACTCTCGGTGCGCTCGACGGCCATGGCCACCGCGCCGCTGCCGCAGGTGGTCAACAAGGCGGCGGTGGATGACGTGCTGGCCTTCCGGCCGCGCGCCGATGGCGGCTACACGCTGGCGCCCTCGGCCTTTTCCGAGCTCTTCGTCGGTCCCGACGCGCTGCGCCACGCGCGCCCCTACCTTGCGCTGGCCCGGCAGGGCAGCTTCGACGTGCACTTCCGGGCCAAGGCGCCGGCGGGCTATCCGGACGCCTGGGGCACGCCGCGCAGCTGGCGCGACGACGAGCAAAGCCCCTTCGAGCGGATGCGCATCCTCTCGCCTGAACCCAACGCGGGCAAGGTTGCCGCGACCCGCGCGCAGTTTGCGCAGCACTTCCCAGAGATGGGCGAGGTGCCGCTGCAGGCGAGCTGGGCGGGGATGATCGACGTCATGCCGGACGTGGTGCCGGTCGTCGATAACGTGGCGCAGATCCCCGGGCTGATCGTGGCCACGGGCATGTGCGGCCACGGCTTCGGCATCGGGCCGGGCTTCGGGCGGGTTGTCGCGGACATGGCGCAGGGCAGGGACCCGGGCCATGACCTGACGCGCTTCCGCCTGTCGCGCTTCTCGGACGGCAGCAAGCTGGTGCCCGGGCCGAACCTCTGACCGGCGGGGCGGGGCGCTGAACAAGACGGCGGCGCGCGCTGTTTTCCCTAGGGTCACGCCCGGCTCCGCTTGCCACGCCGCGACGCCGGTGGCAGGCTCCGCGCGAAATATGATCAAACAACAGGGACGCACTTCGATGCCCGTCAAGAACCGTTTCGCCGAGCTTCAGTCCGAGATCACCGACTGGCGCCGCGACCTCCACGAGAACCCCGAGATCCTCTTCGAGACCCACCGCACCTCGGCGCTGGTTGCCGAGAAGCTGCGCGCCTTCGGCTGCGACGAGGTGGTCGAGGGGATCGGCCGCACCGGCGTGGTGGGGGTGATCAAGGGCAAGAGCGACGCCTCGGGCAAGGTCATCGGTCTGCGCGCCGACATGGACGCGCTGCCGATCCTCGAGGACACGGGGCTCGACTATGCCTCGAAGACCCCGGGCGCGATGCACGCCTGCGGCCACGACGGCCACACCGCGATGCTGCTCGGCGCCGCCAAGTACCTTGCCGAGACACGCAATTTCGACGGCACCGCCGTGGTGATCTTCCAGCCCGCCGAAGAGGGTGGCGGCGGCGGCAAGGAGATGTGCGACGACGGCATGATGGACCGCTGGAACATCCAGGAGGTCTACGGCATGCACAACTGGCCCGGCGTGCCCGTGGGACAGTTCGCCATCCGCCCCGGCGCTTTCTTTGCCGCGACCGACGTCTTCGAGGTCACCATCGAGGGCAAGGGCGGTCACGCCGCCAAACCGCATGAGACGATCGATCCCACAGTCGCCTCGGCGCAGATCGTCACCGCCCTGCAGACCATTGCTGCGCGGAATGCCAACCCGGTGACCGAGATCGTCGTGTCGGTGACCAGCTTCGAGACCTCCTCGAAGGCCTTCAACGTGATCCCGCAGAAGGTCACGCTGCGCGGCACGGTGCGGACGCTGGCGCCCGAGAACCGCGATCTTGCCGAAACCCGCATCACCGAGATCTGCACCGGCATGGCCGCGGCGCTCGGCTGCGTGGCCACGGTGGATTACACCCGCAATTACCCGGTCATGGTCAACTCCGAGGAGCAGACCGAATTCGCCGCCGATGTGGCGCGCGCGGTCTCGGGCGATTGCGCGGATGCGCCGCTGGTCATGGGCGGCGAGGATTTCGCCTTCATGCTCGAAGAGCGGCCGGGCGCCTATATCCTCGTCGGCAACGGCGACACGGCGGCGGTGCACCATCCCAAGTACAACTTCAACGACGAGGCCATCCCGGCTGGCTGCTCGTGGTGGGCGGAAATCATCGAACGGCGGATGCCGGCGGCCTGATCGCACTGCAGGGGCGGTTTCGGCCGCCCCGCGCTTGTACCCAAGCGCGAAAAAGGGCGAACTCCGACCCCGTGCACGGCACGGACTGCCCCGGGATACCTTGGCTTAGAAGAATTGGAGGCCTCGGCGCGCCGCCTGTCGGGGCGCGGCTCAGAGTGGCTTGCCGGTCACCGACATGCCGCGGGAGAGATAGCCGCAGGCCTCGTTGATGCCCGCCGAGCAGGCCACCGAGAGCACCTCTGCCTCGGTTGGTTGTCTCGCGGCGCAGGCCGCCAGCGCCAGCAGCGCGGCGCCGAAGATGGCATGTCGCATCATGGCCCTGTCCTTGTTTGATCCATCAAGCCCGACTGCGGGCTGCATTGCAAGCGCCTGTGGTACCTCATCCCGCATCCGCCGAAAAGGCCTCGTCCCACAGCCGGAACAGCCGCTCGCGCGTGCTGCGGTCGAGCGCCAGAAGCAGCGGCGGCGAAAGCGCGATCAAGCGCCGGGCGCTTGGCAGCAGGCTGGTCTCGGAGGGATCGGTGGCGGCGACCAGCCCGAGATCGGCCAGCATTCCCTGCGCCTCAGGTGACAGCAGGAAATCGAGCAGCCGCTGCGCTGCCTCGGGGTGGGGGGCGCCCTTGGGAATCATGTAGGCGCGGGACATCATCAGCGTGTAATCCTCGGGCAGGATGATGCCGACGTTGGGTGCGGCGCGGGCCTCGGCGTAGGAGCCGAGCACGTTGTAGGCGATGTAGTAGCGCCCCTCCGAGACCCCGTCGATGATCGACAGCGAGCAGCAGGTGGCGATCGCCCCGATCCGCGAGAAACCCTCGAGCATGGCGCCGAATGTGGTGGCCTCGAGGCTGTCGGCATGGGCGAAGAGATAGCCAAGGCCGGAATCCTCGATGTCGTAGGTGGCGATGCGGCTGCGCAGCAGCTCGGGCTTCTTGCGCATCAAATCGAGCAGGGCGAAGCGGGTGCGCGGAACGTCTTCGGCCGAGAGCGCCTCGGTGTTGTAGATGATCACCGCCGGTTCCTCGGTGATCCCCCAGAGCTCGTCGCGCCAGCGCCGCTCGGCGGGCAGGGCGGTGGTGGCCGGTGAGCGGTAGGGATGGGCGCAGGCGGCGTTGACCAGCGCGAGCATGTGGTGCGCGCCCGACGAGAGCAGCGCGTCGGCGGGGGCGGCGCGCCCGGCGCAGGCGGCGCGGCTGCCGGCGTAGAGGTTGTTCGAGCCCCATTGCTCGTACCGCAGCGACAGGTCCGGGTTCAGCTCGGCGAAACGTGCGATCACCGGCTCGATGATGTCGATGTCGGTGGTCGAGCGCAGGGTGAGCTCGGTGGCGCCTTTGCCGAAACTCTCCACCCGCTCCTGCGCGGAGCCGATGCAGGGCAGGGCAAGCCCGAGGGCGAGCACCAGCAATGGCAGCAGGCGGGTCTTCATTCGGGCGCGTCCTCTTGCGGGGCGGCGGGCAGCAGCAGCGCGATGCGAAAGCCGCCGCCGGGGTATTCAAGCGCGATCCGTCCGCCGAAGGCCGCCGCCACCGAGGCGACGATGGCAAGGCCCAGCCCGGCGCTGTCTTCGTGAGAGGCGGTGCTGCGCTCGAAGCGCTGGCCGAGGCGGGCGGCAATTTCGGGCGCGGGACCGGCGCCTGCGTCCCTGACCCAGAGCGCCGCCTCGGTGCCGCGGAGCTCGGCGCCGATTGCGATGGGCGAGGCGCCGTGCTTCAGCGCGTTGACCAGCAGGTTCTTGGCGGCCTCTCCGACCGAGAAGGCATCGGCCCGGACCATCACCGGCTCCTCGCCGATCTCGAGCCGCAGCTCGGCTTCGGGCGCCAGCAGCTCGTGATCGCCGCGCTCGACCACCTCCAGCGCCACCTCGCGCAGGTCGAGCGGCGCGCGCGGGACGCTTTCGCTGCGATGGCTGACGAGGGCGCGCGACAGCAGCTGGTCGAGCAGCGATCCCAGCGAGCGGGTGCGGGTCAGCAGCCGGCTCAGCGCGCGGGCGCGCAGCGCGTCGTCGGGCTGGTCCTGCATCGCCTCGGCCTGCACCCGGATCGCCGCGACAGGGGTGCGCAGCTGGTGGGCGGCGTCCGAGATCAGGTGGCGCATGCCTTCCATCTGCCGGTCGAGACGGCCCATGAAGCGGTTCATCGCCTCGAGCATCACCGTCAGCTCGCGCGGCAGACCATCGGTGGGCACGGGGGTCAGGTCGTAGGGGTCGCGCGCCGCAAGATCCTCGGACATCGCCTCGAGCGGGCGCAGCGCCGAGCGGGTGACCAGCCAGGACATGACCAAGAGCGCGAGCCCCGCCAGCAGCATCGGCAGCACGGTGTCGAGCGTCAGCCCGAGGGCCATCGCCTGCCGCGCGCGCAGGGTCTGCCCAACGGTGACCGAGATGCTGCCCGAGAAGTCGCGCTCGGCGAAGCGGCGGGTGACCCGGACGAAACGGGCGGGTTCGCCGTTGAGCCGGGCGTCGAAGAACTCGGGGCCGGAGCTGGCGCCGCCGCGGCGGGCGGGGGGCGCGATGTCGGTCTCGTCGAGCCCGGTGATCAGCGTGTTGCCGGGGCCGCGTACGGCGTAGTGGATGCGGTCCTCCGGCGCCTGCGCCAAGAGCTCGAAGGCCGAGACCGGCAGGTCGACGATGGGCCGCCCGGACTGGATGTGGATCGAGCCGGCGATGTCCCGCGCCGCGCCCAGCAGGATGCGGTCGTAGGATTGCCGTGCCGCCAGCCGGCCGTTGTAGAGCGTCGCGCCCGCCACCAGCAACCCGCCGGCCAGAAGGATCAGCAACACCGCCTTGAGCACCCGCGAGGCCAGGCTGGGCGGAAGGCTGGGTGTCTGACTGGCTGGCACCTTGGGCGGCACCCTGGGCGGGCCGCTGGCGGAGGGGGGCGCAGGTTCAGCCATCAAGGTCGATCCGGTAGCCGATGCCGCGCTGGGTGGCGATGCCGACAGGGCTGCCCGCAAGTTTTTTGCGCAGCCGCGCAATGTAAAGCTCGATGGCGTTCACCCCGACGTCCGCGTCGCCAAAACCGTAGAGGGAATCATAGAGCCGCGCCTTGCCCAGGTATTGGCCCTGGTGGCGCAGGAAGACGCCAAGCAGCGCCGCCTCGCGGGCGGTCAGCTCGAGTCGCTTGCCGTCGAGGGTGGCGCTCTGCCCGGCGGGCGAGAAGGAGAGCGGGCCGAGCACGATCTCGGCGCCCTTCTGGTCGGCCTCGCGGCGGATCAGCGCCCGCAGCCGTGCCTCGAGCTCGCGCTGGTCGAAGGGCTTGCCAAGATAGTCGTCGGCGCCGAGGTCGAGGGCGCTCACCCGGTCGTCCACCGACACCAGCGCGGTCAGCATCAGCACCGGCGTGCGGGCCCCCGAGGCGCGCAGCTCGCGCAGGAAGCGCAGGCCAGAGCCGTCGGGCAGGTTGATGTCGAGCACGAGCGCGTCATAGGCCTGCACCGCGAGGAAATCGCGCGCCGCCTCGAGACAGTCTGCGACGTCGCAGACGATGCCCGACTGCGCCAGTCGCGCGGCGACGCCTTCCGCCAGATCGCTCGCGTCCTCGACCATCAGCACACGCATGAGACTCGTCCCTCCCCTCGGCCCCGGGCTGGTTGACGACGCGTCCACATGCGCGGGAGGGCATCTGACAGGTTCGTGACAGCTTCGTGGCTTAGATACACGTCTTAACCCGCAACCGGGGAGGCTGCAAAGCGCAGTCAGGTTCCGCGGGGAGAAGACGGCGCCGGCGCGTATCGGTTCGGCGGCCGACAATGAGGAGGATACCATGTTTATCAATGCAACCCGCGGCCTGATTGCCGCGACCGTTCTCGGCGTCTCGGCTCTTGCCGCCCAGGCTCAGGACTTCACCCCCGAGAACCCCGAGTGCATCGCGCCCGCCAACCCCGGCGGCGGCTGGGACTTCACCTGCCGCCAGGTCGGCAAGGAGCTTCAGGATCTCGGGCTGATCGGCAAGACCATGCAGGTCGTCAACCTCGCCGGTGGCGGCGGCGGCGTGGCCTTTGCCGAGGTGGTCAACAAGCGCGCGGACGACAATGACCTGATCGTCGCGGCCAGCTCGGCCACCGCAACCCGCCTGGCGCAGGGCGCCTACCCGGGCAACACCACCGACCAGGTGCGCTGGCTGGCCTCGATCGGCGCCGACTACGGCGTGATCGCGGTCTCGGCGGACAGCGAGATCGAGACGCTGCCGCAGCTGCTCGACAAGATCAAGACGGACCCGCGCTCGATCTCCGTGGCCGGCGGCTCGGCCGTGGGCGGCTGGGACCACCTGAAAGTGCTGATCGCGGCCTCGGCCTATGGCATCGAGGACGTGCGCACGGTCAAATACGTCGCCTTCGACGGCGGCGGCGAGGCGGTGACCCAGCTGCTCGCGGGCTCGGTGCAGGCCTTCACCGGCGACGCCTCGGAAGCCAAGGGCTTTGTCGACTCGGGGGACATCCGGGTCATCGCAGTGCTCGCACCCGAGCGTCTCGAAGGCGATTTCGCCGACTTCCCGACTGCCAAGGAGCAGGGCGTCGACGCTATCGGTGCGAACTGGCGCGGTTTCTACGCGCCGGGCGGCATGAGCGACGCGGCCTATGACGCCTGGGTCAAGAAGATCGGCAAGCTCTACGCGTCGGACGAGTGGAAGGAAATCATGGCCAACAACGGTCTTGCGCCGCTCGACCTTCAGGGCGCGGACTTCGAGCAGTTCGTCCAGAACAGCGTGAGCGAGATCCAGGACATCTCGCGCGAGATCGGCATCATCAAGTGATCTGATCCCACGCGCGCACCGGCGGGCCCCTGTCACTCCGGGGGCCTGCCGGACATATCTACCCTTCCACGCAAATTTCGGGGGACACCATGAGTGACCGCATCTTCGGCCTTTTCGGCCTGGCGCTCGCCATCTTCTTCGCCTGGGCCGCGCTGCAGATCGAGGAGAGCTTCCTCTCTGACGAGGTCGGACCCAAGGCCTTCCCGCTGATCATCGCCGCCATCCTCGGCTTGTCGTCGATCGTCATCGCGCTCCGGCCCGACGCTGATCCCGAGTGGCCCTCCCTGGGACGGCTCGTCGAGATCCTCGCGGCGGTCGTCGTGATGATCCTCTATGCCGAATTCCTGCCCATCGCGGGCTTCGTCACCGCCACCGCCGTGGCATCGGCTTATCTCACCTGGCGCCTCGGCAGCCCGGTGCTGTCGTCGCTGCTGATCGGCGTGCTGACCTCGGTCGGCATCTACGTGGTCTTCCATCTGCTGCTGGGCCTGTCGCTTGCCCGCGGCCCGCTGGGTTTCTGAGGAGGAGGCCGCAATGGACGTTCTTGCCAATCTCGGAGACGGTTTTGCCGTCGCCCTCACCCTGCAGAACCTCGGCCTCGCGCTGCTGGGCTGCTTTCTTGGCACCATCATGGGGGCGCTGCCGGGGCTAGGCCCGTCGAACGGCGTCGCGATTCTGATCCCGCTGGCCTTCACGTTGGGCCTTGGGCCCACGCCTTCGCTGATCTTGCTGACCTCGGTCTATTACGGCGCCATGTACGGCGGGCGGATCAGCTCGATCCTGCTGGGCATTCCCGGCGACGAGCCTGCCATGATGACCGTGCTCGACGGTCACCCGATGGCCAAGAAAGGTATGGCCGGCGAGGCGCTCTCGCTTTCCGGCATCGCCTCCTTCGTCGGGGCCTTTATCGCCACCTGGGGCCTGATCCTGCTGGCGCCGCAGCTGGTGAAGATCGCGCTGCTCTTCGGGCCGGCGGAGTATTTCGCGCTCTTCGCGCTCGCCTTCGCGACGCTGGGCGGGGTCTCCTCGACGAACCAGGCGAAGTCGGCCTTTGCCGCCATGCTCGGCCTTGGCCTCGCGATGATCGGTGTCGACACCCAGACCGGCGTGCCGCGCTTCACCTTCGGCGAGGTGCACCTCTATGACGGTCTCGACTTCCTCGTCGCCATCGTCGGTCTCTTCGCGCTGTCGGAAGTGTTCATCTTCCTCGAGCACCGTCACGGCGATGCCGATGCCACTTCGGGTCAGCTGAAGGTCGGCCGTCTGACCCCGCCCATGTCGATGATCAAGCAGTGCACCCCGACCATGCTGCGCACCTCGATCCTCGGCTTCATCGCCGGCGTGCTGCCGGGCGCGGGCGCCTCGCTGGGCTCGTTCATCTCCTACTCGATGGAGAAGCGCCTGGTCGACAAGGAGGGCACCTTCGGCAAGGGCGATCCGCGCGGCGTCGCGGCCCCCGAGGCGGGCAACAACGCCGCCGCCGGCGGTGCGCTGGTGCCGATGCTGGCGCTTGGCGTGCCCGGGTCGGGCACCACGGCGGTGCTGCTCGCGGTGCTGCTGTCGCTGAACATCACCCCCGGCCCGTTGCTCTTTGCCAACAACCCCGATGTGGTCTGGGGCCTGATCGCAGCGCTCTTCATCGCGAACTTCATGCTGCTTGCGCTGAACATCCCGATGGTGGGCATCTTCACCCGCGTGCTGATGGTGCCTCCGCGCATCCTGATGCCGGTGGTGGCGATGGTCAGCTTCGTCGGCATCTACGGCATCTCGGGCTCGAGCTTCGATCTGCTGGTGATGATCGGCTTCGGGGTGATGGGCTGGCTGCTGCGCAAGTTCGACGTGCCGCTGGTGCCGATCATCCTCGGCACGCTGCTCGGCAACACCATGGAGAACAACCTGCGCCGCGCCATCACCATCGACAACGGCAACTGGTTCACGCTTTTCGACAGCCCGCTGTCGCTGACGCTCTGGGCGATCGCCATCATCGGCTTCGTCATGCCGCTGATCGTTGGCCGGCTGGTGCGCGCCAAGATGCACGAGCGTGGCGACGACGAAGGTTCGATCGCCGACTGAGCCGCCGCACCCGAACCCTTGTTTGCCAGCTCTGCGCCGGCCCGCTTCCACGGGCCGGCGCTTTCCGTTTCCAAGGCGGGCGAGGCTGCGTGCCGCAGCGCAGCGTCAAATGCTGCCGCTGCAAAGGCGATGTCGAAAATGAAAATGCGGCATTGTGTCGCCACGGATCCGTGATAGCGTTGATTCCAAGGGAGGAACTATCATGGAACTTTATCTGATCGGCTTGGCCATTGGCCTTCTCATCATATCTCCGGTGATCGCGCTGATCCTGTTCGCCGGGATTGTCACGCGCAAGCAAGAGCGCCGGACACCGCCGTCGGGCGGCTCGCGGGCGCGGGTCGGCCTGCAGGGATTCGCGGCCCGCTACGCCAAACCCTGATCCCGGTCACGGGCGACGAGCATTACACAGCAAGAGGCCGGGCGCGGCGTGGCGCCCGGCCTCTGATTTTTGCACGGTAGCCCCTGGCAGGCCCGGTGTCAGTCGAGCGCCTTGTCGCTTGTGCCGGCGCCGCCCTTCACCCAGTAGCCCGCGGCCTTGAGCCAGTGCGGGGGATGCTGCCGCTCGTCGAGGAAGTGCAGCTTGAGCGCGCGGGCGACCTGTGCTTCGGCGGCGATCCAGACGAAGCCGCGGCCTTCCGGGAGGGTCAGCGCGCGGGCCGCCTCGAGCAGGATCTCCGGCTCATGCGCCTGAGCAACCGGACGATGCAGCCAGTGGGGCTTTTGGGTCGCGGCGCTCTCGAAGCGCTGCTCGTCTTCCGGCCCGGGCACCGCCGCGAGGGTGATCGCGGTGACACCCTCGGGCAACTCCTCGATGCGGCGGCCGATGGCGGGCAGGGCGGTCTCGTCCCCGATCAGCAGGTACCAGTCGAAGACCGGTGCGATCACCGCCGAGCCGCGCGGCCCGCCGATGCGCAGCGTGTCTCCGGGGGCGGCACTCTCGGCCCAGTCCGTTGCCGGGCCGGCATCGTGGATGGCGAAGTCGAGCACCAGCGTGCCCGCCTCGGCGTCGTAGCGGCGCGGGGTATAGTCGCGCATCTGCGGCTTGTCGGCCTCGGGGCCGGGGAAGAAAAGCTTGATGTGGTCGTCCGCGCCGAGGCTGGTGAAGCCGTCGAGCTCGGGCCCGTCCAGCGTGATGCGGATCATGTGAGGGGTGAGTCGTTCGGTCTCGCGCACCCTCAGGGTGCGGCGCTTCAGCTCGTGCTTGTGGCGTGTGATGACATTTTCCATGGGCAGTCCCTGCTGTCAGCTTTCGTCTGCGGGCGCATCCGGCGTGTCGCCTGCGATGGCCCGGGCGGTGTCTCGTAGCTGCGCGGCAAGCGTGGCGATGAGCGTGTCGTCGGCACCCTCCGCCGCCATCCGGCGGCGCAGGGCAATCTTGATCTCGTCCATGGCGGCAACGATCTCCTTCGGCGCGTTGCCCCGGTGGAAGGCCGGGGGCTTGCGGGCCAACAGGTCGTCCGCCGCTGCGCGGTTGGCTGCGAGAAAGGCCGCGCCCTCGGCGGTCAGCCGGGCGCGCTTTCGACCGCTCTCGTCGGGCTCGACTTGCGCATAGCCCATGTCTTCCAGCCACGACAGGGTGGGGTAGATGACGCCGGGACTGGGGGTGTAGGCGCCGTCGAAGCGCGCGTCGATGGCCTTGATCAGCTCGTAGCCATGGCGCGGCTGTTCGGCGATCATCGACAGGATGAGCAGGCGCAACTCGCCGTATTCGAAGAGGCGCCTGGTCCGCCTGCCGCCGCGATGTCCGTCCGTGTCCCGTCGCATGCCCTGTCTCGCGCCCATACATTTGGGGTAAATTTCGATATATCGGAAGATAAGATATATCTGGAAAAGTGCAAGATGCCGCGAGGGCTCGCTGTCGAGAGGCCCTGGAGATGCGCGTTGCGCGCGCGTGTCATGAAACTGTCACTTCCGCAGTCCCTATAATTCATATATTCATGAAATATGGAAAAAGAGATTCCCGACCGCCTCATGACCCTCGGCCACCCGCAGCGGCTGGCGCTGTTCCGGCTGCTCATGCGCCGCTACCCCGACCGCCTGCCGGCCGGCGAGATCGCCGAGGTGCTGGAGGTGAAGGCCAGCACGCTTTCGACCTATCTCGCCGCGCTGATGCGTGCCGGGCTGGTGACCCAGGAACGCGCGGGCACCTCGCTGCTTTACGCGGTCGACATGAAACAGGTGCAGGACACCTTCGACTACCTGCTGCGCGACTGCTGTCGCGGGCGCCCCGAGATCTGCTCCCCGAGCCCGCTTTTCGCACCAGAAGGAACCGCCCCGATGACCACCCAAGGTCCTGACCGCAAATACAACGTCCTGTTCATCTGCACCGGAAATTCCGCGCGGTCGATCTTTGCCGAAACGCTGCTGCGCGAAATCGCCGGTGACCGGTTCAACGCCTATTCGGCGGGGACGAAACCCAGCTCCGAGCTGAACCCCGTTGCCGTCGAACTGCTGCGCCAGAAGGGCCATGACATTGCGGCACTGCGCGCCAAGAATGTCTCGGAATTCTCGGGCGAGGGCGCGCCGGACCTCGATTTTGTCTTCACCGTCTGCAACCAGGCGGCCAACGAGGACTGCCCGGCCTGGGACGGCCAGCCGATCTCGGGCCATTGGGGTATGCCTGACCCGGTGAAGGCGACCGGCACCGAGGCCGAGAAGATGCTCGCCTTCCAACAGGCCTATGGTGCGCTCAAGCACCGGATCGAGGCCTTCACCGCGCTGCCCATTGACCAGCTCGACCGCATCTCGCTGCAGGCTGCTGTCGACAAGATCGCACAGTTCGCCCCGACCCAGACATCCCCGGAAGAAGACGCATGACCACATTTGCCCTGAACGGCCTCGGCCGCATCGGAAAACTCGCCCTGAAGCCCCTGCTCGAGAAGGGGGCGAAGATCGCCTGGATCAACGACGCCGTGGGCGATCCGGCGATGCACGCGCACCTGCTGGAGTTCGACACGGTGCACGGGCGCTGGAACGCCGAGTTCTCGCACGATGCGCAGAGCGTGACGGTGGATGGCACACGGCTTCCCTTCATGGGCACCCGTGATCTCTCGGCGCTGCCGCTCGACGGGGTGGACGTGGTCATCGACTGCACCGGCGTCTTCAAGTCCGAGGCGGCGCTCGCGCCCTATTTCGCGGCGGGGGTGAAGAAGGTCGTGGTCTCCGCTCCGGTCAAGGACGGGGCAACCGCCAATATCGTCTACGGCGTCAACGACGGCACCTATGATCCGGCGCGGCACAGCATCGTCACCGCGGCCTCCTGCACCACCAACTGCCTCGCGCCGGTGGTCAAGGTGATCCATGAGAACCTGGGTATAAGGCACGGCTCGATCACGACAATCCACGACGTGACCAACACGCAGACCATCGTCGACCGGCCCGCCAAGGACCTGCGGCGCGCGCGCTCGGCGTTGAACTCACTGATCCCCACGACCACCGGTTCGGCCACCGCGATCACCCTGATCTACCCCGAGCTGAAAGGGCGGCTGAACGGCCACGCGGTGCGGGTGCCGCTGCTCAACGCTTCGCTGACCGACTGTGTCTTCGAGGTGGAGCGCGCGACCAGCGCCGCGGAGGTGAACGCGCTTTTCGAGGCGGCGTCGAAGGGCGCGCTGAAGGGCATCCTCGGCTACGAAGAGCGCCCGCTGGTCTCGTCGGATTACACCAACGACACCCGCAGCGCGATCATCGACGCGCCCTCGACCATGGTGGTGAACGGCACGCAGGTGAAGGTTTACGCCTGGTACGACAACGAGATGGGCTACGCGCACCGGCTGGTGGACGTGGCGCTGATGGTCGGGGGGCGGATGTGAGCGTGCAGGCCGAAGGCAGACCCGAGGGCCTCTCGGCCTATATCGCCGTCACCGCCGCCTACTGGGCCTTCATGCTCACCGACGGCGCGCTGCGGATGCTGGTGCTGCTGCATTTCCACAGCTTGGGCTTCAGCCCGGTGCAACTGGCCTATCTCTTCGTGCTCTACGAGATCGCCGGGATGGTTACCAACCTCTCGGCGGGCTGGATCGCGGCGCGCTTCGGGCTGACCTCGACGCTCTACGCGGGGCTCGGGTTGCAGGTGGCGGCGCTGCTGGCGCTGACCCAGCTCGACCCTTCGTGGAGCATCGGCGCCTCGGTCGTCTTCGTCATGTGCGTGCAGGGCGCCTCGGGGGTCGCCAAGGACTTGGCCAAGATGTCCTCGAAGTCGGCGGTCAAGCTGCTGGCGCCCTCGGAACGGGGCGGACTCTTCCGCTGGGTCGCGGTGCTCACCGGCTCGAAGAACGCGGTGAAGGGGGTCGGCTTTTTGCTCGGGGCGGCGCTGCTGGCGTCGCTCGGCTTCAAATGGGCGGTGCTGGCCATGGCGTTGGTGCTTGCGGTGATCCTCATGGCGGTCTGCGTCTTCATGCCCGGCGGCTTGCCGAAGGGCCGCAAGGGAGCGAAATTCTCCGAGGTCTTCTCGAAGTCGGCCAACGTCAACTGGCTGTCGGCGGCGCGGGTGTTCCTTTTCGGCGCGCGCGACGTGTGGTTCGTGGTCGGCATCCCGATTTATTTCTACGCGGTGCTCTCGGACGGCAGCGAAGAGGGCAACCGCGCGGCCTTTTTCATGATCGGCACCTTCATGGCAGTTTGGATCATCCTTTACGGCGCGGTGCAGGCGGCGGCGCCGCGCATCCTGCGCGCCAAAACTCGCCCCGAGGCCGAGCTGATCCGAGCCGCGCGGGGTTGGGCGGCGGCGCTCTTCGTGGTGCCGGCTGCGCTGACCGTGGCGGTGCTGCTATCGCCCGGGCCGCAAATGTGGCTGACTGTGGTGCTGGTCGTCGGCCTGCTGGTCTTCGGCGCGATCTTCGCGGTGAACTCCTCGCTGCATTCTTACCTGATCCTCGCCTTCACCAAGTCCGAGCGGGTGACCATGGACGTCGGCTTCTACTACATGGCCAATGCCGGAGGGCGGCTGATCGGCACGCTGCTCTCGGGGCTGACCTATCAGCTCGGAGGCCTGCCGCTGGTGCTTGGCACGGCGGCGGGAATGGTGGCGCTGGCAGCGCTGGTCTCGGGGCGGCTGAGCGCCGAAGTGCATGAGGTGGCGGTCTAGGCGCGCGACCGGCGGCTTCGACTTGTTTCGCTCGGGTAAGGTGCTGATCGAAATCTACAAAGGCCCGGGCGCTGTGCCCGGGCCTTTCCTGATTGCCACGACGTCTCACACCACCGGCGGCGTCCGTCCCCGGTGGATTTTCTCGCGCAGCCCCTGGATGATCTTGAAGAACACCGGCCCGAAGATCGCCCCCAGCACCGCCGAGGCGATCGCCCCGCCGAAGACCGCCAGCCCCAGCGACACCCGGCTCGCTGAGCCCGCACCCGAGGCGATGACCAGCGGGTAGACCCCGACCGCGAAGGCCAGCACCGTCATCATCACCGGGCGGAAGCGCAGCCGCGCCGATTGCATCGCGGCCTCGTGCAGTTCCAGCTCCGCCGCTTCGCGCTGCTGTTTGCCGAACTCCACGATCAGGATCGCCGTCTTCGCCGCCAGCGCGATCAGCATCAGAAGGCCGATCTGCCCGTAAAGACTGAGCGGTTCACCCGCGATCCTCAGCGACACCAAAGCCCCCAGCACCGCGAAGGGCACGGTGAGCAGCACCGCGACTGGCGTCAGGAAGCTTTCGTAGAGCGCCGCGAGGAACAGGAAGGTGAACACGAGGCTCAGCCCCAGCGCGATCGGCACCGCGTTGCCCGAGGCGCGCTCTTCGCGCGACGAGCCGGTCCATTCGTAGCGGAACCCCTCGGGCAGGGCGGTTCCGGCGACCGTCTCGAAACTGTCCATCGCATTGCCGGTGCTGAAGCCGCCGGCGGAGTTGGGAATGCCGGTGACCGTGGCCGAGTTGTAGGTGTTGTAGCGATAGAGCACGTCCGGCCCGGTGGTCGGCACCGGGGTGATCACCGTCGAGAGCGGCACCATGCCGCCCTCGCTGTTGCGCACGTAGAGTGTGTCAAAGGCGCGCTCGTTCTGGCGGAACTCGGCGTCGGACTGGATCATCACCTTGTAGGACTGGCCAAAGACATTGAAGTCGTTGATGTAGAGCGCCCCAAGCTGGGCCTGAAGGGTCAGGAAGATGTCAGAGATCTGCACCCCCAGCGTCTTTGCCCGCACCCGGTCGATGTCGAGGAAGAGCTGTGGCGCGTCGGCCTTGAAGGTGGAATAGGCCAGCGCGATCTCGTCGGCGCCATTGGCGGCGGCGAGGAAAGTTTGCAGCGCCGCGGTCATTTCGTCGGGCCCGCGTCCCTGCGTGTCCTCGAGCACGAAGGAAAGACCCTCGACCGCGCCGATGCCCGGCAGCGCGGGCGCACCGAAGATGATCGTCTTTGCCTCGGGCATGTCTGCAAACATCCGGGTGAACTTCTGCTGCAGGAAGGGCTGGCTGCTTTCCTCGGTGGTGCGCTCGCTCCACTCCTTGAGCTTGACGATGATCATCCCCGCGTTCGACTGCAGCGCCGAGTTGAGGATCGAGTAGCCATTCACCGAGAGCACGTTTTCGACCGCCTCATCCTCTCCGAGCGCGTCGGTGAGCCGGTCCATGATCACCTCCGTGCGGTTCAAAGACGCGCCCGAGGGCAGTTGCACGTCGACCATGAAGAAGCCCTTGTCCTCGGTCGGGATGAAGCTGGTCGGCGTGGTGGTGAAGAGCGTGTACATGGCGAAGAACAGCGCTGCGGCGATGGCGATCGCGATGATCGCATTGCGGGCGAGGAAATCGACGATGGCGCTGTAGACCCGCGTCACCCAGTCGAACCCCTTGTTGAAGCCGCGGATGACGAAGTTCGGGTGCATCCCCGGCTTCATCAGCACCGAGGCCAGCGCCGGGCTCAGCGTCAGCGCGTTGATCATGGAGATCAGCACCGAGACGGTGAGCGTCGCGCCGAACTGGCTGAACATGCGCCCGGTGATGCCGGGCAGCAGCAAAGTCGGGCCGAAGACCGCCGCAAGCACCAGCGAGGTTGCGACGATCGGCCCCGTCACCTCTGCCATGGCGCGTTTGGTCGCCTCGACCGAGCCGATCTCGGGATGCTCGTGCAGGATGCGCTCGACGTTCTCGACGACGATGATGGCATCGTCCACCACCAGCGCGATGGCGAGGATGAGGGCAAAGAGCGTCACCGTGTTGATCGTCATGCCGAAGGCGTAGAGCACCGCCAATGTGCCGATGATCGACACCGGCACGGCGATGGTCGGGATCAGCGTCGCGCGCACCGAACCGAGGAAGATGTAGGTCACCGCCACCACCAGCAGGATGGTGAAGATCATGGTGATCACCGTCTCTTCGAGCGAGGCCTCGATGAACAGCGTGGTGTCGTGGCCGATGACGTAATCGACGCCCTCGGGGAAGTACTGCTTCAGCTCCTCCATCTTCTCGCGCACCGCCTCGGCCACCTCCAGCGAGTTCGCCTCGCTCAGCTTGTAGACCGCCAGCAGCACGCCGGGCTGGTTGTTGAACTCGCCGTAGCCCTTGTACGCAAAGGCACCGAGCTCGATCCGCGACACGTCGCGCAGGCGCACCACCGAGCCCGCGTCATTGGCGGACAGGATGATATCACCGAATTCCTCTTCGGTTTCGAGCCGGCCCTTGGTGGTCAGCACGTATTGGAACTGGGTGTCCTCCGCGGCCGGGGCGGCGCCGAGCGAGCCGACGGCGGCCTGCACGTTCTGCTCCTTCACCGCCGCGACGATCTCGTTGACCGTGAGATTGTGGTTGGCCATCTGCACCGGGTCGAGCCAGGCCCGCATGCCGTAGTCCAGCGCGCCGATGTTCTCGGCGGCGCCGACACCGGCGATGCGCGCCAACTCGCCCTCGACGTTGATCGAGGCGTAGTTCGACAGGAAAAGACCGTCGAAGCGCCCGTCGGGCGAGATGATGTCGACCACCATCAGGATGTCGGGATTGCGCTTGCGCACCCGGATGCCGCGCTGGCGGACCTCTGCAGGCAGAGAGGGTTCGGCCAGCGCCACCCGGTTCTGCACGTCGACCTGCGCCAGATCGGCGTCGACGCCGGTCTCGAAGGTCACGGTCAGCGTGTAGGAGCCGTCCGAGGCGGCCTTGGATTCCATGTAGGCCATGCCCTCGGCGCCGTTCACCTCGTCCTCGATGGGCGCGGCGACAGCCTGCAGCAGGGTTGCCGCGTCGGCACCGGGGTAGTTCGCGCGGACCACGACCTTGGGCGAGGTGATGTCTGGATACTGGTCGATGGGCATCACGGTCAGGGTCAGAAGACCGAACAGCGTGATGAGCATGGAAAGGACAAAGGCGAACTTGGGCCGCCTGATGAAAAATAGAGGTCCCATGAAATTCTCCGCTGCCGGGGCTCAGCTGTCGTAGGGTTGCGGCGAGACGGTGAGGCCGGGACGCATGCTTTGCAGGCCTTCCACGACCACCTGCTCGCCATCCGCGAGACCTTCGGTGATGGTCCAGTTGGCGCCGCTGCGGACGCCGACGCTGATGGTGCGGCGCTCGACGGTGTTGTCTTCGCCGACAACCCAGACGAAGTGGCCCTGCTGGTCGAGGCTCACTGCCCGCTGCGGGATCAGCGGGGCCTGGATCGGCTCGATCACCTGACCGCGGATGGTCACGTTCTGACCCGGCAGAAGCACCCCATGGGGGTTGGGAAAGAGCACGCGGGCCGCGATCGTGCCGGTGCTGGCCGCACCGGTGTTGTCCCAGTTCTCGAAGGTGCCCTTCTCGGGATAGACCTCGCCGCCGGGCAGGATGGCCTCGAGTTCGAGCGGCGGGATCGATCCGCCAGCCTCCTGGATCTCGAGCCGCTTGGCGAGGAAGCCGAAGTAGTTCGACTGGTCGACCAGCCCGACCGCGTAGATCGGATCGAGCGAGACGATGGTCGCGATGTAGGGGGGTTGGGTTGGATCACCCACCGTGAAGAGATCGCCGACGGAATAGTTCGGCGCCGAGATACGGCCGCTGAAGGGCGCATAGACCTTGGTGTCCGCAAGGTCTTCCTCTGCCTGCGCGATCTGCGCGCTGGCCACGTCGACCTGGGCCTGCGCCACGTCTGCCTGCGCCTGCGCATATTCGACCTCGCGCTGCGAGACGGTGTTGCTCTGCGAGAGCTGGGTGGCTCGGTCGAGGTCGAGATCCGCCTTGATCGCCGCCGCTTCGGCCTGTTTCAGCGCGGCGTGCGCCTGCGCAAGGGCGATACGGTAATGGGTCTCGTCCATCTCCACCAGCAGATCACCCTCTTCGACAAAATCGCCGGCGGTGATGTGCATCGCGGTGATCTGCGCTTGCACCGTCGGGCGGATCGACGCGGTGTTGAGCGCCTCGATGCGCGCCGGATGGGTGAACGAGGGGCGAATGCTTTGCGTCTCGACCGTCTGGACGAGGACCGTGGGGCCGGGGGCCTCGGCGGTGTCCTGCGCGAGCGAAGGGGTGGCAGTCGTGGAGGCAAGAATAAACGCGCACAGAGCGACAGCCGAAAACGATTCAATCAGTCTAAAGAACATATCAATGGTCCTTCCAAGGACGGATCTATGCCCCTGAGCTTACACGATATGAACGAAATAGCGACAACCTCTGCACCCAAGGCGCGAGCTTCCGCGCATTTCCAAGTATTCGGGATTGAATTTATACAAGGTGCTTTCTGGAGGTCGGTTTGTGTCTCGGCGCATCCGACGCACTCTTGTCATACGAAATTATTGACAGTCATCATACAACTCATCCATAACCGCCGCGTAACGTCATACGCATCTATGGGAGGAGAGGATGATGTACTTCACCAAGACCAAAACGGCCCTGGTCGCGGCGACCGCGCTGTGCGGGCTGCTGGCAGGGGCGGCACAGGCAGAAACCTGGCGTGCCTGGGCGATCCACCCCGAGGATTATCCGAACGTGGTCGCCATGCAGCAATTCGCCGACGAGGTGACCGAGAAGACCGAGGGACGGATCGAGCCGACCGTCTACGCCAACGGCGTGCTGGGCGCGCAACCCGATGCGATTGAACAGGTCCGTGCCGGCGCCATCGCGGTGGGGAACTTCAACATGGGCCCTATGGGCGAGATCGTTCCGGCGACCAACGTGCTGTCGCTGCCCTTCATCTTCCGTGACGTGGACCACATGCACAAGGCGATGGACGGCGAGATCGGCCAGCGCTTTTCGGACGCGCTCTCGGAAGAGGGGCTGGTTGCCCTGTCGTGGATGGATAGCGGCTCGCGCTCGTTCTACAACACCAAGCACCCGATCGAGACACCCGCCGACATGGACGGCATGAAGTTCCGGGTGATGAGCAACGATCTTTACGTGCAGATGGTCGACCAGCTGGGCGGCAACGCCACGCCCATGGCTTATGGCGAGGTCTACCAGTCGCTGAAGACCGGCGTGATCGACGGCGCCGAGAACAACTACCCGTCGTTCGAGAGCTCGAACCACTACGAGGTGGCCAAGTACTACTCGATCACCAACCACCTGATCATCCCCGAGTGTATCTGCGTCTCGACCAAGGTTTGGGACAAGGTCTCGGACGAGGACAAGGCGATCGTCACCGAGGCGGCGGTTTCGGCGGCGGAAACCCAGCGCGAGCTCTGGGCCGAGCGCGAGATGGCCTCGAAGCAGAAGGTGGAAGACAGCGGTGTGGCGGTCAACGAGGTCTCCGACCCCGCGGCGTTCCAGTCGGCGATGGAGCCGGTCTACGCCAAGTTCATCGAGAGCAACCCGGATCTGGAAGGCCTGATCCGCGACATCCAGGCGATCGAGTGATCTGAAGCAGGCTCAGGCGTGTCCCCGCGGGGACACGCCCTTTCCGGGAGGCACAATGGCACAGAGCCAAGAGGCCGGGGCAGGGGCCGTCTATCGCCTGCTCGACCTGCTAGCGCGGGTCTGCGTGACGGTGGCCGGAACCGGCCTCGTCGTCCTGATCGCCATCTTCGGCTGGCTGGTCTGGGGGCGCTACATCCTGAACGACACCCCCACCTGGGTCGAGCAGCTGGCGCTGCTCCTCGTGGTCTGGATCACCTTTCTCGGGGCTGCGGCGGGCGTCTGGGGCCGCACGCACCTCTCGGTGGATTTCCTGCGCGACGCCTTTCCCGGCCCGATCGCCATGGCGATGAAATGGCTCGCGCTCGTCGGCGTGCTGATCTTCGCGCTCTGCCTCGGCTGGCAGGGCTACATCCTGGCCGAGAACACCTGGGCCCGCACCGTGCCGATGCTCGGTATCTCCGAGGGCCTGCGCGCCGTGCCCATGGCCATCTGCGGCGCTCTGAGCGCGCTTTTCACCCTCTATCAAATGGCCGAGCTGGCAAAGGGCCGCGGGTACTGACATGGGTTTGATCATTCTTTTCGGGACTTTCGGCTTTGGTCTCATCTGCGGCATGCCGGTGGCCTTCGCGCTGGGTCTCGCTGCGGTCGGCGGCTTCGTCTACGAGGGTTTGCCGCTCTTCATAGCCTTCCAGCGGGTGCTCTCGGGCATCTCTGTCTTCTCGCTGCTGGCCATCCCCTTCTTCATCTTCGCCGGCGAGCTGATGATGCATGGCGGCATCGCCGGGCGGCTGGTGCGGCTGGCCTCTTCTGCGGTGGGTGCGATGCGCGGCGGGCTGGGGGTGGTCAACGTCGCCTCATCCATGCTCTTCGGCGGCATTTCGGGCTCGGCGGTGGCCGACACCTCGGCGCTGGGATCGATCCTCATCCCGGTGATGAAGGAAAAGGGCTATGACCCCGACTACGCGGTGAACGTCACGGTGACCTCCTCGGTGGCGGGCGTTGTGATCCCGCCGTCGCACAACATGATCCTCTTTGCCGTGGCGGCGGGCGGCGTGTCGGTCTCGAAGCTGTTCATCGCGGGTGTCATCCCCGGCATCCTGATGTGCCTCTGCCTCGGCATCGTGGCCTATGCGGTGGCCGTGCGCCGCGGTTACCCGGCTGAAACCTTTCCGGGATGGAAGGCGCTCGGCCTGTCCTTCGTTGTCGCCCTGCCGGGGCTGATGACCGCGATCATCGTGGTGGGCGGCGTGCTCTCTGGCGTGATGACTGTCACCGAGTCCGGCGCTTTCGGCGCGATCTGGGCCATCCTCGTGACCACCCTCGTCTACCGCGAGCTGAGCTGGGCGGGCTTCAAGACCGCCGTCGTCAGCTCGGTGCGCACGACGGCGCTGGTGATGCTGCTGGTGGCGACGGCCTCGGCCTTTTCCTACCTGCTGACGCTCTACCGGGTGCCCGAGCTGCTGGCGGGCGCGGTCACCGGCATTTCCGACAACCCCTTGGTGATCCTGCTGCTGCTGAACCTGATCTTGCTGGTGCTCGGGATGATCATGGACATGGCGGCGCTGATCCTGATCTGCACGCCGATCTTCCTGCCCGTCGCGGTGGGGCTCGGGATGGACCCGGTGCAATTCGGCGTGGTGATGATGATGAACCTCGGCCTTGGCCTCTGCACCCCGCCGGTGGGCGCCTGCCTCTTTGTTGGCTGTGTCGTCGGCGGCGTGCGGATCGAACAGGCGGTGAAGACGATCCTGCCGTTCTACGCGGCGATCCTCGTGGCGCTGATGCTGGTGACATATGTGCCCGCCTTCTCCATGTTCCTGCCAAGCCTGATGGAGTGAGAGACATGATGATGAAACGTATCCTGATCACCGGCGCGGCGGGCCAGCTTGGCACCATCCTGCGCGAGACGCTGAAGCCCCACGCCGAGGAACTGCGCCTGTCGGACATCACCGAGATCACCGACCTTGGCGCCAACGAGAGCTTCGTGCCCTGCGACATCGCCGACGGCGGCGCGGTCAAGGCGCTGGTCGAGGGCTGCGACGGGGTGGTGCACCTTGGCGGCATATCGGTGGAAAAGAACTTCGACCTGATCGAGGCGGCCAACCTGCGCGGCGTCTACAATCTCTACGAGGCGGCGCGGCTGCACGGCATGCCCCGGATCATCTTTGCCAGCTCCAACCACACCATCGGCTACTACCGGCAGGAAGAGCGGCTGAAGCACACCGACCCCTTCAAGCCCGACGGGCTCTACGGCGTGTCGAAGATCTTCGGCGAGGCGGTGGCCAGCCTCTACCACGACAAGTTCGGGCAGGAGAGCGCATTGGTGCGCATCGGCTCCTGCACCCCGAAGCCCGAGAACTGGCGGATGCTGTCGACCTGGCTCAGCCCGCGCGATTTCACCTCGTTGATCATGGCCGCCTTCACCGCGCCGCGGCTCGGCTGCACCGTGGTCTGGGGGCAATCGGCGAACGACATGGGCTGGTGGGACAATTCCCACGCCGCCTTCCTCGGCTGGGTGCCGCAGGACAATTCCCAGGACTATGCCGAGGAAATCCGCCGCACGGTGCCGCGGCCCGGCCCCGAGGACTCGGTGGCGAAATACCAGGGCGGCGTCTTTACCGACGAGCCCATTCACCAAAGCTGACACATCCCCGAACACCCCACAGGCCCGCACGCGCGCGCCCCAGAAAGAGGACCCTCGCATGGACCCGCAACAGATCAAACAGGCGCTCGGCTCCGGCCTGCTTTCCTTCCCGGTCACCCCGTTCAACGCCGACAACAGGTTTGCCGCCGATCCCTACCAGAAACACGTCGAGTGGCTCTCGGGCTTCGACGCCCCGGTGCTTTTTGCCGCGGGCGGCACCGGCGAGTTCTTTTCGCTGACCCCGGACGAGATCCCGGTCATCGTCAGGGCCGCCAAGGAAAGCGCCGGCAAGACCGCAATCGTGTCGGGCTGCGGTTACGGTACCGAGATTGCCAAGGGCATCGCGCGCTCGGTCGAGGCGGCGGGCGGTGACGGCATCCTGCTGCTGCCGCACTACCTGATCGATGCGCCTCAGGAAGGTCTCTACGAGCACGTGAAGGCGGTCTGCGATGCCACCGGCATGGGCGTCATGGTCTACAACCGCGACAACGCCGTTCTGCAGGCCGACACGCTGGCGCGGCTCTGCGACGCCTGCCCGAACCTCGTCGGTTTCAAGGACGGCACCGGCGACATTGGCCTCGTGCGGCAGATCACCGCCAAGATGGGCGACCGGCTGACCTACCTCGGCGGCATGCCCACGGCGGAGCTGTTCGCCGAGGCCTATCTGGGTGCGGGCTTCACCACCTACAGCTCGGCGGTGTTCAACTTCGTGCCGGCGCTGGCCAACAAGTTCTACGCCGCGCTGCGGGCAGGCGATCGCGCCACTTGCGAAGACATCCTCAAGAGCTTCTTCTACCCCTTCATGGACCTGCGCTCGCGCCGCAAGGGCTACGCGGTGTCGGCCATCAAGGCGGGCGTGCGGCTGGTCGGCTTCGACGCCGGGAAAGTCCGCGCGCCGCTCTCGGATCTTACCGGCGAGGAGGAAGAGATCCTCAAGGCCCTGATCGACGCGCACCAGTAAGGCAAGGACAGACCCATGAAGATCACCGAGATCCGCACCCATCTTCTGGAACACAGGCTGGAGACGGCGTTTGAAAGTGCCTCCATGCGCTTCGATCGGCGGGTGCATCTGCTGGTCGAGGTGGTCTGCGACGACGGCACCACGGGCTGGGGCGAATGCCTCGGCCCGGCGGGACCGAACCGCGCCATGGTCGAGGCCTATACGCCCTGGCTCATCGGCAAGGACCCTCTGGAGACGGAGAAGCACTGGGCCGTGCTCTACAACGCGCTGCGCGATCAGGGGCAGCGGGGGATCTCGGTCTGCGCGCTTTCCGGCATCGACATCGCGCTCTGGGACATCAAGGGCAAGCACTTCGGCGTGCCGGTCTCGACCCTGCTCGGCGGGCGCTTCCGCGAGAAGGTGCGGGCCTATGCCACCGGCTCGTTCAAGCGCGACGGGGTGGATCGGGTCTCGGACAATGCCGAGGAGACCGGCCGCCACGCGGCGGACGGGTTCCACGCGGTGAAGATCAAGATCGGCTTCGATCCTGCAGAGGACCTGCAGGTGATCAAGGCGGTGCGTGAGGCCATCGGCCCGGAGACCCGGCTGATGATCGACGGCAATCACGGCTATGACGTGATCGAGGCGGTGAGGGTCGGCAATGCCGCTGCCGAGTATGACATCGACTGGTTCGAAGAACCGGTGATCCCAGAGCAGCTGGGTGCCTATGCCGAGGTGCGCGCGCGCCAGCCAATCCCGGTGGCGGGGGGCGAGACATGGCACACCCGCTGGGGATTCGCCGAGCCATTGCGGCGGCGGGTGATCGACATCGCCCAGCCCGACCTCTGCGGCGTCGGCGGCTTCACCGAGGCCAAGCGCGTGGCCGATCTTGCCACGCTGCACGGGGTGCGCGTGGTGCCGCACGTCTGGGGCACCGCGGTGCAGATCGCCGCCGCTCTGCAGTTCATGGCGGCGATGGTGCCCGACCCGGTGCGACGCGGTCCGATCGAGCCGATCATGGAGTTTGACCGCACCCACAACCCGTTCCGGCAGGCAGTGGTGACGCGACCCATCGAGCATGAGAACGGCTGGGTCAGCATCCCCGACGCGCCGGGACTGGGGATCGAGATCGACCGCGCTGCCCTCAAGGATTTCGCGCCGAAGGGCTGAACGTCCTGACGGCGTTCCGCCTCTCACCTCATATCGCCTCGAAGGACCGACGATGATCGACCGCAAGCTCACCGGCGCAAAGCCCAGGACCCGGATGCCCAAGGGCGCCTGCGACACGCAGATGCACATGTACCTGCCGGGCTACGGCTGGCGGGCGGATGGCAAAGGCGTGCCCGCCGAGCCTCTGCCCACCCCCGAGATGTACCGCAAGACCATGGGCTGGCTCGGCATCGACCGGGTGGTGATCACCCAGGGCAACGGGCACCAGATGGACAACGCCAGCCTGCTCGCCTGCATTGCCGAGATGGGCGAGTGCGCGCGCGGCGTGGCGGTGATCACCGGCGAGACCTCGGAGGCGGAGATGACGCGGCTGTCCGAGAGCGGGATCGTCGGCGCGCGGATCATGGACCTGCCCGGCGGGGCGGTGGGTCTCGATCACCTCGAGGCGGTGGATGCGCGCGCCCATGCGGCGGGATGGATGATGGCGGTGCAATTCGATGGCACCGCGCTCCCGGAGCTGGAGCTGAGGCTGGCGAAGCTGAGATCCAACTGGGTGCTCGACCACCACGGCAAGATCTTCGGCGGCATCACCCCCGAGCATGTCGCCACCATCAAGCGGCTCATCGACGGGGGCCGGTGCTGGTTCAAGTTCGCCGGCTGCTACGAGGCGACCACGACGTCGGGCCCCGACTATCCCGACATCGCCGCGCTCAGCCGCGAGATTGGGGCTCACGCCCCCGAGCGCATCGTCTGGGGCACCAATTGGCCGCACAACGCGGCCAGCCGCACCGAGGACTATCCCGACGACGCTCATCTGCTGGATCTCGCCATGAGCTGGCTGCCGGATGACGCGCAGCACCGCGCACTGGTGGAGAACCCGCAGCAGCTCTATGGTTTTCCTCAGATAAGCTAGGGAGACAGCATGGCCCGGATACTTTGCTATGGCGACAGCCTCACCTGGGGGCACGACGCCGCCAATGGCGCGCAGCGCCACGCGATTGCCGATCTCTGGCCCTCGGTGCTGGCCGAGGCGCTTCCTGGTGTCACGGTGCTGGCCGACGGGGTCGGCGGGCGCACCACCTCCTTCGACGATCACGCCGCGCCCTGTGACCGCAACGCCACGCGCACGCTGCCGGTGGCGCTGGCGGCGCATATGCCGCTCGATGCAGTGATAATCTTGCTGGGTACAAACGATCTCAAGCCGAAGTTCGGCGGGATGGCGATCAGCGCACAGCAGGGGATGCGCCGACTGATCCAGCTGGTGCGGGGCTTTCCCTACACGCCCGCCAGCGCGGTGCCGAAGGTGCTGATCGTCGCGCCGCCGCTTTGCACCGCGCCTGCGCAGGGCGCCTCCGACAGCCCCATCCGTGCCGAGCAATCGGCGCTCTTCGCCCCGCTCTACGCGGCGCTGGCAGAAGAGATGGGCGTGGCCGTCTTCGATGCAGGAACCGTCGCGCAGGCCTCGCCGGTGGATGGCATCCACCTCGACGCGGCGAACACCCGCGCGATCGGCGCGGCATTGGCAGAACCGGTGCGCGCGCTGCTGGCTATCTGACCCGTCAGGCGGGCGCGCGGGCGGTGAGCCGCTGCGCCGCCGCCATCATCAGCGGGCCGACGCCCTTGGCATCATCCTCGACAATCTCCTCGCTGAGGTAATACTCGCGCGAGCCATCGCGCATCTTGCCATCGAAGCCGCCGAGCCCCGCCACGTGGCAGATACCGGTGAGCCGAGTCACGCCGCCTTCCGTCTCCAGCCGGGAGTCGATCAACGCATCATGGGCGCGTTGCCCGGCGTCGAACCATTCGCCCAGACCGAGCTCGGTGCCGCGCATCAGCGCGTAGGCGAACATGGCCGAGGCCGAGCTTTCCTCGTAGTTGCCCGGCAGGTCCGGCGCGTCGAGCACCTGCGGCCAGAGACCGGACGCGGCTTGCTGGCGCACGACGGAGTTCAGCAAATCGAGGGTCTGGCGCTTCGGCGCGCGCTCGGGAACCAGCGCCGAGATGTCGACCAAGGCCATGGCAAGCCAGCCCACCGCGCGCGCCCAGACCGCCGCCGACTTGCCGGTCTCGGGATCGGCCCAGTCCTGCGCCCTTGCCGCGTCGTAGCCATGCACGTAAAGCCCCGCCGGGCCGCGGGTCAGCTCGAGCGCGCGCGCAAGCTGCGCCAGCGCATCCTCGACCAGCGCGGGTTGCGCCTGGCGTATCCCGTATTCGATCTGGAAGGGCAGGCCCATGTAGAGCCCGTCGAGCCAGACCTGCTGCGGGTAGCGCTGCTTGTGCCAGTAGTTGCCTGCTGCGGTGCGCGGGTGGCGTGAGAGCTGCTCGGCGAGATGCCCGGCGGCTGCCATGTAGCGCGGATCCCCGGTCTCGTCGGCGAGGTGGAAGAGACAGCGCCCGGCAAGGATGTGGTCGATGTTGAACTCGTCGATCCGGTAGCCCGCCAGCGTGCCGTCGGGGGCGATCTGCGCATCTGTCAGGCGTCTGAGGTGATCCCACCAGCGCGCCTCGCCGGTGGCCTCGTGCAGCAAGGCGAGGCCACGGTAGACGCAGCCGTCCTCGTAGCACCAGCTGCCGGCCTTGTAATGGCTGTAGCGGGCCGCGAAGGCGTCGAAATACTCCAGGACATCGGGAAGGGTCATGGCTGGGCGAGGCTCCGGTTGAGGACGTCGTCGGTGCTGAGCGGGGCGGCGTCGGCAGACAGATCTCCAACGACCGTGGCGTGTTCGGCGCGCACGCCCGCGTGGCGCAGGGCGCGCACGCCATCGGCCATGAGCGGCGGCTCGGGGCGCGCGCCGGGATCAAGCGAGACCAAGGTGACCTTCGAGAGCCGGATCGGGCCGATCGGGGCCTCTGGCAGGCCGAGGAAGGCGCCGAGCGCATGGGCCAGGCTGCGCACCTCGACATCCTCGACGGTGATCTGGCCGATGCGCGGCGTCAGTTGGCTGACCGCGGCGGGCGCGCGGGACTGCACCCAGTCCGCATGGCCGTCGTGGTCGCAGAAGTAATGGGCGTTGGCTGAAAAGGCGGTGAGCACCCCGTCCATGGTCACGTTGCGCATGAAGATGCGGGCAATCTCGCCGCCACGGCCACGCCGGGTCTTCAGCCGCAGCCCGCGATCGGTGCCGACCATCTCGCAATCGCACACGGTCACGTCGGTGACGCTGCCCGACATCTCCGAGCCGATGACGCAGCCGCCGTGGCCCCGCTCCATCAGGCAATGCTGAACGGTGATGCGGCGGGTGGGGCGCAGGTGGTCCGCCTCGCCCTTGTCGCCGCGCTTGCCCGCCTTGATCGCGATGCAGTCGTCGCCGACCGAGAAATGCGTGCCGAGGATGGTAACGTCCTCGCACATGTCGGGATCGAAGCCGTCGGTGTTGGGGCTGTCGTGCGGCGCCTGAATGGTCAGGCAGGCGGCAAAGAGATCGTGGCAGCCCTGCGGGTGGATGGTCCAGCTTGGCGCGTTGCGGATGGTGAAGCCGATGAGGCGGGTGGCCTCGGCGTCGATGAGATGCAGCCCGCGCGGGCGGCGGGCGCCCTCGCGCGTTTCCTTGGCCCAGGTCCACCAGTCGCCGCGGTCGCCGCCGCCGTCGAGCGTGCCGAGACCCTCGATGGTCAGGTTGCGCGTGCGTATGGCGTGCAGCGGTGCGCGGAAGCAGGGTTCGGGCAGCCCTTCCCAGGAGCCGAGCATGGTGCCGTCGGGGTTGCGGGCGGGCAGGATCGGCCAGCCGCTGCGGTCGGAAGGGGCGACAAGGGTGGCGCCTTCGGAAAGGTGCAGGATCATGTCCGAGCGCAGCTCGACCGGGGCGCAGACCCAGTGGCCGGGCGGGACGATCAGCGTACCGCCCTTCGGCAGCGCGACAATGGCGCGGGCGAAGGCGGCGGCGTTCGCGGCGGCGTCCTCGGCGGTGTCGGGCAGGCCCGCGCGGGCACCGAAGTCGGTCAAATCCAGCGCGCCGGGGCAGGGGGCCGTGGTGAAGCTCAGGGTCTCGCCGCCGCAGTGGAAGGCATAATCGCTGTCCGGCTCCAGTGGGCCCAGCGGCAGCACCACGCGCGACGCCATGCCCTCGGCGACGGTCTCGCCGTTGCGGCTGAGGCGCCAGGGGCGGGCCGGGTCGAGCGTGAAGCGGGCGGGCGGCGGCGCGAGGCAAAGCACGGCCATGCGCGGGGTCACCGCGGCGCAACGGAGGGTCATGGGGCGGACTTTCGTCTTGGGGATGCGGGGCGGCCCGGAGTGGCGGGCCGCCCCCTTGGAAGACCTCAGGTCCGAGGTCAGTCGAACTGGCTCAGCACGTCGTTGGCGCCTTCGATGATGTACGCGGCGGCTTCCTCGGCGCTGACCATGCCGTAGGCGAATTCCTCGAGCGTATCGACGAAGGTGGCGCGCAGCTCGGGGTGCTCGTTGAACGGCGACACGGCAGGGCCTTCGGAGGCCATCATGATCTCATGTGCCTCGAGCAGCTCGGGCTTGATCTGGCCGGCGGCTTGCAGCCGCTCCAGCGCTACCTTCGAGGCCGGCAGGCCTCGGGTGTCGCCAAGCGCGTCGATGCCCTCGGGCTCGTTGACCAGGCAGTTGAGGATTTCGGCTGCGGCCTCGGGGTTCTTGGAGTTCTTCGACACGGCAAAGAGCATCGACGGCTTGCGGTAGACGCCTTGGGTCACCGCGTCCTCGAAGGTCACCATCGGCACGGCGGCCAGCACTTCTCCGTCCTGCAGCGGATCGGAGAACTTGAAGTAGGTGCTGTCCCACTCGTAGGAGCCGGCGATCTTGCCCTCGGCCCAGGCGGTCTTTTCGTAGAGCTTCACGTTGCCCTCGGCGGCCTCGTCCTGGCGCGACTGGATGGCACCGGTGTCGACCATGCGCTGGTAGAAGTTGATCCCTTCGGTCAGCTCTTCGGGGGTCCATGCGACGCGGTTGGTTTCCGGGTCCACGAGGTCCTTGCCCGTCTTTTGGGTGACCGCGAGCGAGACCAGCAGCTGGGCGCTTTCCGAGACGGCGTTGAACAGGCGGTACTCCTCGCCCTCCTTGTCGCGCAGCGCCTCGGCGGTGCCGAAGAATTCTTCCCAGGTCGTCGGCGCGCTCAGCCCGGCCTCTTCAAGCGTGGTGGTGTTGAAGAAGAAGACACGGCCGGTGGTCGACACCGGGATGCCCTGCACGTGGCCCTTGACAGTGACGCCGTCGAGGTCGGTCTGCGGATATTGCGACAGATCCACCGCGCCGAGCTCGTTCAGGTCCGCAAAGCCGGTACCATCGCGCGAGAAGAGCGGCAACCAGGGCCAGTTCACCTGGATCAGGTCGGCCTCGGTGCCGCCGGCCATCTGGGTGGTGAGCTTCTCGAGGTAGCCCGAGAAGCCAGTGAACTCGGGCGCGATGCTGTGGCCGTGTTTTTCGCCGCAGGCCTTGAGCGCTGCTTGCGTGGCGACGTGGCGCGAGTCGCCCCCCCACCAGCTCATCCGCAGCTCGGCGGCGTTTGCCATACTGGTGGCAGATGACAGCGAACAGGGCACCAGTGCGCTTGCAAGCAGCGCCTTTTTGATCGTTGACTTCATTTTGAAAACTCCTCCTCCAAGTTTTCGGATCAGCCCGCGAGGGGCAGGGATACGTTCGCGCCGCTCTGGCGGTCGAAGATATGCGCATGGGCAAGATCGGGCGTCAGGCGGATGCGCTCGTCGGAACGGTCGAGCGCGTCATATTCCGCGGCACCGGCGACGGTGGTGATCTGCTTTCCCTCGAGCACGGCATGCAGGTAGACCTCGTGCCCCATGAACTCGGCCGAGCGCAGGCGGGCGGTCAGCCCGTTGCCCGCCGAGAGCTTCATGTGCTGCGGGCGGATTCCGAGCGCCGCCTCCTGCGGCTTCGACTGCATCCGGTTCAGCACCGCCTCGTCGAGCGCGATCACCTGCCCGCCGAGGCGAAAGTCGGTGCCCTCGATCTCGCCGTCGATCACGTTCATCTCGGGCGAGCCGATGAAGCCCGCGACAAAGAGGTTGGCGGGGCGGTCGTACAGCTCTTTCGGGGTGGCGACCTGCATGATGTGGCCGTCTTTCATCACGCAGATGCGGTCGCCCATGGTCATCGCCTCGGTCTGGTCGTGGGTGACGTAGACCACGGTCGACGGGCGCCCCTCGGCCTTCAGCCGCTTGTGCAGGTCGGTGATCCGCACCCGCATCGAGGCGCGCAGCTTGGCGTCGAGGTTCGACAGCGGCTCGTCGAAGAGGAACACCTCGGGCTTCTTGATAAGCGCGCGGCCCAAAGCCACGCGCTGCGCTTGGCCGCCCGAGAGCTGCTTTGGCAGCCGGTCGAGCAGCGGCTCAATCTCGAGGATGCGCGCGACCTCCTGCACCGCGGCTTCGCGCTCGGCTTTTGGCACATGCGCGAGGCGCAGGCCGAAGGCGAGGTTGGAGCGTACCTTCATGTGCGGATAGAGCGCGTAATTCTGGAACACCATGGCGATGCGGCGCTTGCCGGGGGGCAGGGCGTTGACGATGCGGTCGCCGATGCGGATCTCGCCAGAGGTCACCTCCTCGAGTCCGGCGATCATCCGCAGCGTGGTGGACTTGGCGCAGCCCGAGGGGCCGACCAGCACCATGAATTCGCCTTCCTCCACGTCGAGGTCGATCCCGTGCACCGCCTTGAACGCGCCGCCATAGACCTTTTCGAGCTTGCTGAGTTGCAGACGTGCCATTGCGATTATCCTTTCACCCCACCGGCCGAGAGGCCTTCGATGAAGTATTTCTGAGCCATGAAGAACACGATGAGCGCGGGCGTGATGGTGAGCACCGACATCGCCAGGATGCGGTTCCATTCGAACGCCTCGGTCGTGTCGATCGAGAGTTTCAGCGCCAGGCTGACCGGATACTTGTCGACCGAGCTGATGTAGATGAGCGGGCCGAGGAAGTCGTTCATCGTCCACATGAACTGGAACAGGCACACCGAGATCAGCGCGGGGGCCAGCATCGGCACCACGATGAACACCAGCGTCTGCCAGCTGTTCGCGCCATCGACCCGCGCCGCCTCTTCCATGTCGCCGGGGATCGCGCGCAGGAACTGCACCAGCATGAAGACGAAGAAGGCGTCGCCGGCAAAGGCCGAGGGCACCCAGAGCGGCAGGAAGCTATCGAGCCAGCCCAGATCGCGGAACAGCAGGTACTGCGGGATGCGGGTGACCACGTTGGGCAGTAGCAGGATGGCGATCACCGAGCCGAAGAGCAGCTTCTTCAGCGGGAAGTCGAAACGGGCGAAGCCGTAGGCCACCATGGTGCAGCTGATCGCCGTGCCGATCACCTTGGGGATGATGATCAGGAAGGAATTCAGGAAGAACCGCCCGAAGGTGTAGGGGGTCGAGGTCTCCCAGCCCTTCACATAGCCCTCGGCGGTGGGCTCCTGCGGGATGAAGCCGGGGTTGGCGAAGATCTCGGCGTTGGTCTTGAACGACGCGCCGACCAGCCAGATCAGCGGGTAGAGCATCAAGAGCCCAACCCCGAAGAGGATGACATAGCGCACCGCGGCCGAGATTTTCGCGTTGCGGATCTGCCGGGCGTTGGCCGCGCGGGCTTCGGCGAGGCCGTCGGCACCGGCGGAAAGGACATCGGAGGCGTGAGAGATATCGGTCATGTTCAGCTCCGCTTGTCGCCGGCGTAGTAGACCCACTTCTTCGAGGACCAGAAGGCCGCGAGGGTGAGCACCATGATGATCACGAAGAGCACCCAGGCGATGGCCGAGGCATAGCCCATGTCGAAGCGGCGGAAGGCCTCGTCGTAGATGTACATCGGCAGGAGGTAAGTGGACTTCAGCGGGCCGCCCTGGGTGATGATGTAGGGGCCGTTGAACTCCTGGAATGCCTGGACCATCTGCATGATCAGGTTGAAGAAAATCACCGGGGTGATCAGCGGGATGGTGATGAACAGGAAGCAATGCGCCTTGCTCGCGCCGTCGATCTCGGCGGCCTCGTAGAGCGACTTGTCGATCGACTGCAGCGCCGCGAGGAAGATCACCATCGCCGAGCCGAATTGCCAGCAGCGCAGCAGCGTGATGGTGAAGAGCGCGTTTTGCGGATCGCCGAACCAGTTCACCGCCTCGAAGCCGAGCCCGGTGAGCATCATGTTCACCAGCCCCTCGGAGGCGAAGATGTAACGCCACAGCACCGCGATGGCGATCGACCCGCCAAGGATCGACGGCACGTAAAAGGCGGTGCGGAAGAAGTTGATGAACTTCAGTTTGTAGTTGAGGATGTAGGCGATGAAGAGCGCGAAGGCGAGCTTCAGCGGCACCGTGGTGAACACATAGATGAGCGTCACCGTCAGCGACCGTCTGAACGTCCGGTCCTTGGTGAAGAGATCGATGTAGTTCTCCAGTCCCGTCCATCTTGGTGCCGACATGAGGTTGTAGTCGGTGAAGCTGAGATAGAGCGAAGCCCCGAAGGGGATCATCGTGAAGACCAGAAGTCCGATGATATAGGGCGCGAGGTAGCCAAGTCCCAGGGCGCGCTTGCGCGTCATGGCCTGCCTCCCGTGCCCCGACCTGCCGAAACGGCGGCCAACTTCGGCGAAATAAGCATATGTCCTCCCGAACTGTGCGGAAATCGCCCGTCCCGTGACGTCAGCTTGCCCCCTCCTCGGGGCTGGCGGGTGACAGGCGGTCCTGTACAGTTGTATGATGAATTCATGACAGATGGCGAGCGTGGATTGAATTCACCAAGATGGCGAAAAAGATGGACGAAATCGGAGGTTCAATTCTCGACCGGGTGCCCGCCTCCGCGCTGACTTTGACGCTGACCCGTTCGGCGATCCGCATGCAGCACTCGAGGCTCTGGCGGATCGAGAAGGAAAACCCGGTCGAGGACCTGGTGATCGCGCTCGAGGGGCGCGGCGAGTACATCGTGGGCAAGGAGCGCTTCCCGCTGGCGCCGGGCGAGGCGATGCTGTTGCGGCGGGGCGAAGCCTTCTGCGGCTGGAACGAGGGCGCGGATCTCTACACCGGGCTGGCGCAGCATTTCACGCTCGGCATCTACGGCGACACCGACCTCATCGCGCAGATGGACCTGCGGCGGAAGGTGCGGCTGTCACGCTGGGACGAGCTGGCGCCGCTCATTCGCAGCTACCGACAGAGCGCGCCGCCGAATTCGGTGACGCTGATGCAGCACCACCTCTTCATGGTCTTTCTGATCGCCTTCATCGATGATGCCTTCCTGGGCTGGCGGCAGGGCGGGGCGGTGCCGATTGACGGGGCGGCGGCGATCGATCTGGCGGTGATGAAGGCGGCGGCACAAATCTCGACCGCACCGCTCGATCCCGAGGTTGCGGCGCAGGCGGTCGAGGCAGCCCCCTACAACGACGACTATTTCCATCGCGCCTTCCGCGACCGGCTGGGGCGTACGCCGCGCCAGTACCAGGAGTATTGCCGGATGGAGCGGGCCATGTCGTTGCTCGAGCGCGGCATGAGCCCGTCGCAGGTGGCCGAGGAGATCGGCTATGCCGACCCTTATTACTTCAGCCGGGCCTTCAAGCGGCAGATGGGCATCAGCCCGCGCGGCCACCAGCAAAGGGTGAAGCGCGCGCAGGACGGGCAGGTCATGGGCATGGACGAGGCCGATCAGGCACGGGCCCTGGGGCAGGCGTGAGCGCCTGTTTCAGAGGAAATCGTCGCGGCGCGGGGTGAAGCAGTCGATCAGCCGCCCGGCGTCATGGCACTCGCAGCCGTGCTTGGCATTGGAGGGGATGACGAAGCTGTCGCCCGGCTTCACCTCGAAGCTCTCGTCGCCGAGGAAGAAGGTAAAGCGCCCGCTCTCGCAATAGGTCGACTGCACATGCGGGTGGTGATGCATCGCGCCTTTGGCTCCGGTCTCGAAGCGGAATGAGACGACCATCAGCTCGGGGCTGTCGGCCAGCACTTGCCGGGCGACGCCGGTGTCGGGAAAGACGACGGGGAAATTGCTCATGAGAGCCTCCTGTTGGGCCTATTGACCGGACTTGCGCAGCAGGTTGCGGTAGCGTGACTGCGCGCCCTTGAGATGCAGGCGCATGGCCCGCCGTGCGTCGTCCTCGTCGCCGTCGATGATCGCGCTGACGATGGCCTCGTGCTCGGCGTCGATGGCCTGCAGGTAGGTCGCGGTGGCGGCATCGGTGCCGTCGCTCAGCGCGTGGCGCGGGATCAGGCTTGCCCCGATCATCGACAGGAAGTCGCGAAAGCGCGGGTTGTTGGTGGCATCGGCGATGGCGAGATGCAGCTCGAAATCCGCCGGCGCCGTCGGCTCTCCTGATGCGGCCTTGGCACGCAGCGCCGCCAGCGCCTGCAGGATCAGCTCTTCCTGCGCGGGCGAGCGGCGCAGGGCGGCGAGCCCCGCCGCCTCGACCTCGACGGCGGTGCGCAGTTCGAGCATCTCGATCATCGAGGAAATGCGTACGAAATCGATGTTCTGGAACGGCAGGTCCAGCTCGGGGCGCTGGTCGAGCACGAAGACCCCGGCGCCCTGCCGCGGCTCCACCAGCCCGTCGTAGCGCAATGACGCCACCGCCTCGCGCACCACGGTGCGGCTGACCTCGAACTCCTCGGTCATCTTGGCCTCGCTCGGCAGGCGGCTGCCGGGGGCGTATTGCCCGCTCTCGATCTGCGCGCGCAGGCGGTCACGCACCTGCTCGACGAGGGTCTTGCCGCTGCCGCGCGAGGGGCGGGCCGTCCTGACTTTCTGCTCGGTCACGTTCTTGGTCTTCTTGTTCCTGGCTTGGTCATACATATAATACAGGTTTCCTCGGGGCTGTCCATGTCCGGTGGCGGGGAGATCGCCGCGCGCTCTCGGTCTTCCACCCCATTGGCGAGGCGACAGGCGGGAGTTTTCCCGCAATTATCTCAAGAAGATGGCCGGCAGTGCCTAGGCTGGCGATCCGGGAGCAAGGCGGCGCCCGGACATCTGACCGCTTCGCAATGTTGTATGATAACATCTTGAAGGCGAGGGCCATCCGTGGTTCCTTGGCCGCGACAGCCTGACCGGCCCCGGCCGCGTAGGCAGAGATTCTGGGAGAGAGCACATGCTGACCGTCGAAACCCGCCACGCCATCCACCCGACCCAGGCCCGCGACATGTGGACCGAGGAGCTGCGCGAGCACTTCCTTACCCAGGGCATGTTCCGCGAGGGCGAGATCCGGCTCGTCTACACCCATTACGACCGTTTCGTCATGGGCGGCGCGGTGCCCGGCGCCGGCACGCTGACGCTCGACGTGGTGGACGAGACCCGGACTCCGAGCTTTCTCGATCGCCGCGAGATGGGTATCGTCAACATCGGCGAGGCGGGCACTGTGGAGGCCGGGGGCGAGACCTACGAGATGGGCCGAGGCGATGTGCTTTACCTCGGGATGGGCACGGGCGCGGTGTCCTTCTCCGGCGCGGGGCGCTTCTACATCACGTCCTGCCCGGCGCATAAGAGCTACCCGTCGAAGCTGATCACCCTGGCCGATTGCGTCGAGGTGACCATGGGCGCGCCAGAGACCTCGAACAAGCGCACCATCAAGCAGTTCATCCACCCGCAGGTGATGGAGAGCTGCCAGCTGATCCTCGGGTATACCTCGCTGGAGGAAGGCTCGGTCTGGAACACCATCCCCAGCCACATCCATGACCGCCGTATGGAGGCATATCTCTACTGGGGCATGGACGAGGAGAGCCGCGTGCTGCATCTGATGGGCGAGCCCGACGAGACCCGGCATCTCTTCGTCGCGAACGAGGAAGGCGTCGTCAGCCCGAGCTGGTCGATCCACTCCGGCGCGGGCATCGGCAAGTACACCTTCATCTGGGCGATGGCTGGCGACAACGTCGATTACACCGACATGGACTTCATCCAGCCCAAGGATCTGCGCTGATGTCCGGGCTCTTCTCGCTCGAGGGAAAGCGCGCGCTTGTCACAGGTGCCAACACCGGCATCGGCCAGGCCATCGCCGTGGCGCTTGCCGGGCAGGGGGCCTCGGTCACCTGCGCCGGGCGCCGCGCCTGCGACGAGACGGTGGGGATCATCGAGGCGGCGGGCGGCAAGGCGGAGAGCCTGCTGCTCGATTTCGCCGACCCGATGGCGGCCAAGGAGGTGTTCAAGGGCGCGGGCTATTCGCTGCTGGTCAACAATGCGGGGATCATCCGGCGCGCCGACAGCATCAAGTATTCCGAGGAAGACTGGGACGCGGTGATCGACGTCAACATGAAGGCGCTCTTCTTCACCTGCCAGGCGTTCGGCCGCGAGCTGATCGCGACAGGACAGGAGGGCGCAGTGGTTAACATCGCCTCGCTGCTGTCCTTCCAAGGCGGCATCCGGGTGCCAGCCTACACCGCGTCTAAACATGGCGTGGCGGGGATCACCAAGATCCTTGCCAATGAATGGGCCCCGCATGGCATCACCGTCAACGCCATCGCCCCGGGCTATATCGCCACCAACAACACCGAGGCGCTGCGCGCGGATGCGGAACGCTCCAAGGCCATTCTCGAGCGCATCCCCGCCGGGCGCTGGGGCGATCCCGAGGACATCGGCGGCACCGCCGCTTACCTCTGCTCCCGCGCGGCGCGCTACGTGACGGGCGCGGTGCTGAACGTCGACGGCGGCTGGCTCGCGCGCTGAGGCCGGGCTCCGGCGGGCATATTTGGAAAGAGAAGGGGGCGGGCATCGCTCTCCCCTTCGGCCTTTGCGCCCGCCCTGTCTCTTGGGTCCAAATATCCCGGGGGAGAGCCGCAAAGTGGCATGGGCGGAGCCCCCTTTTGCCCGACGGGACGCCTAGTCCGCCTAGTCGGCCGAGGGCGGGGGCATCAGGTCCATCTCCTCGCCGGTCAACTCGCGGCGCATCATCTGCAGGGTCATATTGTCGGGGGTCTTCTCCAGCGCCTCGTTCAGCAGCGCACGGCCGCGGGTCTCGTCGCCCGAGGCAAAGGCGATGCGGACCTGCATGATCCAGGCGTCGGTGAGCTGCGGGTCGAGCCGGGTCGCCTCGGCAAAGGCATTGGCGGCGGCGGGCAAGTTGCGCATCACCAGGGCCATGCCGCCCATCTGCAAGTGGGTTTCCGGGAAATCGAGACGGCTGGCCATCGAGGCCTGCCATTCGTCAAAGGCGCCGCGCAGCGCCTGTTCGTAGCGGCCGGGCATATGGGCAATCTGCGCGTCGAGCATCGATTGCGCCGCGGCCATGCGCACCGAGCGCGAGGGGTCCGAGAGCGATTGCATGATCCGCGGCGCGCGCTCCATGGCCGGGGCGGAGCGCTGCAGCCGGACGGCGGCGCTGCGCACCAGCGGGTCAGGGTCCCTGAGCAGCGACTCCAGCGCCGCGGCCTCGGCGGGGTCGCCCGCCTGCTCGAGCAGGTAGATCGCCGTGGCGCGCACGATGCCGGCCATGTCGCTGTCCTGCGAGAGGCTGCGCAGCTCGGGCGCGGCGCGGGCGGGGTCGCGGCGGCCATGGGCGAGCACCTCGCCGAAATGCGGGCCGCGGTGGGTGCTTTCGGGGAACCACTCCTCGAGCTTGGCGGCGGCCCATTCGGGGCTCTGGTCCTCGTGGCAGGTGGTGCAGGCATCGGGGGCGCCGGTCTCGGCGTTCAGATCGGGGCGCGGGATGCGGAAGGAATGGTCCGCCCGCCAGTCGTTGCCCATGTAGACGCGCTCGACCATGTGGCAGTTCTTGCACTCCGCGCCCGCCGAGCCCTCGGGGTGGTGCGTGTGCTCGGGCCCGTCGAAGACCTTGAGCGGCAGCGAGGGGAACTCGGGGTTGCCCGCCGGGCTGTGGCACTGGGCGCAGACGGCATTGCCCTCGGCGATCAGCTCGGCCTCATGCGGCAGGTGGCAGTTCGAGCAGCTGACGCCCTTGGCATACATCTTCGATTGCAGGAAGGAGCCGTAGACATAGACCTCGTCGAGGATCTGCCCGTCGGCCTCATAGGCGCCCTCGCGGAGCAGCGAAAGATTGTAGGTGTCGTGGTAGGGCGTGCCGGGCACCGGGTTGCCGTCGAGATAGGGTTCGCGCCGGGAATGACACGAGGCGCACTGTTCGATCATCTGCGCGGGCTGCGACATGTCGACAGTGAACCCATGTGCGGGGGGCGGCGCCTCCTGCGTGGTCTCGTAGGTTTCCGCCCAGTCTACATGAGCCGAACCGGGGCCGTGGCAGGCCTCGCAACCGACGCCGATCTCGACCTGCGTCGAGGCGAAGCTGCGGGCCTGCGGGTCGTAATTGGCCTCGAAGCCCGTCGCATGGCAGGCGGCACATCGGCTGTTCCAGGTCTTGTAGGGGCCGGTCCAGTGCAGTCCGTCGCCCGGGACGTAGTTCTGCTGCGGGTAGAGGTGGAACCAACCGCCCTTTTCGGTGTCCCAGACCACGTCGAAACTTTGCAGGCGGCCCGGCTCGGTCTCGAGGATGTATTGCTGCAGCGGCTCGACGCCGATCACCGAATGCACGTCGTATTCGGTGGTCACCCCGTCTCGCTCGGTGACGCTGACATGGGGCGTGCCGTCCTCCTTGAGACTGAAGCGCGCCTGCATGTCGCCGAGCGTGAACTGGGTGCCGTCGAAATTCGCGCGGATGGTGTCCGCGGTTGGTTCGGTCCAGGCGAGCGCATGGTGCGAGCCCTCCCAGGCTGCCCCGGCGGCCTCGTGGCAGGTGATGCAGCGCTCGGAGCCGAGGTAGTCCTGGGCGAGAGCGGACGACGCGCCCAGGGCCAGCGCGAGAGGCATCAGAAGGCGGGCGAGTCGGTGCAGCATGCAATTGGATCCGGAGTAAAAATTTAAGGCGGAAAAACGACTTGGCGCGCGCGGGCACGTCAGGCCCGATCCTTTCCGAGGGAGGTCGCTGCGTCAACCCTCGGCGAGGGCCTCACGGCGGCGTGGGTCAGTCGAGGCTGATCAGGAGCTGCCAGTCGCCGCCTGCGCCGCTGCGGTCGGCGAGGCGGATCAGAAGGTCCCCGCCCTCGGGCAGGACCAAGGTGATCGGGGCTGCGGCGTCGCCGCGGGCGAGCAGCGTGGCGGGACGCACGAAGGCGGCAAAGCCGATGTTGCCGGGCGCTTCGAGCGAGAGCGTCACCGCCTGGTCCGACGGCGCGCTGGTGATCAGATCGAGAATGCCGCCCACGGCCAAAGTGCCGTAGGTGAGACCGCCGCGCAGCTCGAGCTGCGCGGTTTCGGTCGCGGGCACGGCGGGGCTGCTCAGCGCCGCCGGGTCCGCCCCGGCGAAAGGCGCGAGATAACCCGCCGCGACCCAGCCGGCGCGGGCGCCGTCGAGGCTCTGCAGCTGGCACCAGGGTTGCGGGTCCTCGACGCACCCGAGGTTGCGCAGGAGCGCGCCGGGGTCGAGCTCGGTGATCACCGGCGCCTCGGTCGAGGGGGCGCCGCGCATCCGCAGGCTGCCGTCGCTGGTGACATAGACGAAGGCACTCTGCGGCGGCGGGGTGGGTTGTGCCTGCAGCGGCGCGGCCAGTGGCAGGGCGACAAGCAAAGCGCGGGGGAGGCTCATGGCCGTGAGGCTTCCTCTGGGTCCGGCGAGCGCAGCAGCCCGCTCTGCATGATGACGAAGCCGCGCTCAGAGCGGCGGTCGGGGGTGGCGGCGATGTCGGAGATCACCAGCGTCAGCCCGGGGTGGGCGTAGCTCAGCAATCGCTCGCGGGTGACCGGGGTCAGCACGAGCCGATCAAGAATGCTCGTTTCCGGCTGCAGTGGGCGCTCCGGGTCCGGCTGGTGGGTGACGCCGAGCCAACGCAGCCGGCCCTGCTCGGCGGCGCTCAACACCAGCACGTGCTCGCCAAGCGGTCGCTCGTCCTCGAGCAGGAAGCTCTCGGTCAGCACCTCGCGTCCATCGCGCAGAAGGGTGATGCGCCGGTCGGGCGAGGTGACCAGTGCGGTGGTGATCGGGAACGGATCAGACGGGTCCCACTCCTCTGGCCAGTCCGCAGGGCGGCGGCGCACCTCGAGCTCGCGCACCGCGCTGTCGAGCTCGGCCTCGCTCAGTCGCGCCAGCACGAAGCCGGGGTGGATCAACTCCCACGGATCGCTGCTGTGGCCCGAAACGATGACCGGCGTGCCGAGATGGGTGATCTCGAAAAGCCGCCTCGAGAAGTCTTCCGGCAGGCGCACGCAGCCATGCGAGGCCGGGTAGCCCGGCAGGTTGCCTGCATGCAGCGCGATACCGTCCCAGGTGAGCCGCTGCATGTTGGGCATGGGCGCGTCATTGTAGAGCGAGGAGCGGTGGTCGACATCCTTTTGCAGGATGGTGAAGACGCCGGTCGGGGTTTCGTGCCCCTGCATGCCCGAGGTGCAGGTCGACACGGCGATGCGCAGCCCGTTGCGATAGACGTGTACCCGCTGCTCGTGCAGCGAGACGATCACCGCCACCGGGCCTCGCGGGGCGCGTTCGGGGTGCCAGGTGAACTCGCCGGGAAGCATGCGGTCGATCGCCAGCGGCAGCTCCTGCGCCCGGGCTACAGGGGCGAGCGCAAGCGCGGCACCCCCGGCGCGCAGCAGGCTGCGGCGGGTCAGCATGTGGGAACTCGTCGGCGCGGGGGCGGCAAGCGCGGGAAGGGCGGCGGGCGGTTGGGCATCAATAGGTTGGGGTCTCGTCGCACGCGAAGGAGGAGTCGGTCGGATCGGCAGAGCCCGAGCGCCACGCGCCGGGGCAGTGCCCGGCTCAGGGCGCCCGCGCGGCCCGCGTGGCGCGGACTGCGGGGCGACCCCTGCCGCGGCGGGGCCCTGTCAGCCCTCGGTCATATGTGGTTCGGCCATGATCTCGCCGGTGCTGCCATCGGGGTAGGCGATGCAGTCCCAATGCGTGCGGTCGTCGCCGACGCGGGCTTTCACCATGGTGCCGACATCGGAGGTCTCCGAGCTGATCAGCGCGATGTCCGTGGTTCCGGCAGCCTTGGCAATGTCGCGCAGGCAGGCCGACTCGGCCTCGGTCGCGGGGCGCATGCCGGCCGTAGGCTCTTCCGAGCCGCCGCAGGCGCCGAGCGCCGCGAGAACGGCAAGACCGAAGGTGGCCCTGGCAAATCTGTCGAGGTTGATCATGTCGGTCAGTCTCCCATTGTGTCGAAGAACCCGCCTCTGCCGCCAAGGCCGAGGCTTGGGCGTGCTGCCCTCCCGCCCGCGCACGGCGGGCGGGAGACCTCTGGTCTCACCGCGCCGCGCCGCGGATGAGGCGGACGATGAGAATGAGGATGATTGCGCCGATCACCGCGGCGATGATCGAGGGGATAAGCCCGGCGCCGAAGGAGACACCGATCATCGGGAACAGCCAGCCGGCAAGGAGCGCGCCGCCAATGCCGAGGATGATGTCCATCACCAGGCCCGATCCGCCGCCCTTCATGATGACGCTGGCGAGCCAGCCGACGATGGCGCCGATGATCAGGGTGATGATCAGCCCCACCAGCGCGTTGCCGCCGCTGGCCATGGCGTCTCCGGTCGTGGTCCCGGTGGTCTCCTGCGCCCAGGCAGGCGGCGCGGCCAGCGCGGCGGCGGCGAGGAAGTGGAATTTTCTCATGATGTCGTCTCCTTGCGTGAAAGCGCGCGGGCTGCGCGGGGTCTGCCTTGGGGGCCGGTCGCAGCGCGGCGAACCCCGGCGGGGCGAAAGTCTTGGAGAGGAGCGAAAGGACGGAGGCCCGGCTGCGCGCCGGGTGGGGCGTCTGCCGGGGCGGGCGACACTCCTGCCGGCGCGGAACGGGTCGCCCAGGCGGCGCAGGAAAGGTCGGATCGGGCTGCAGTCAACATAGTCCACCCTTGAAATCTTGCACCCTTGAAGCGGTCCCGGAGCGGCGCGCTGATACGGCTGGATCGGAGACGGACGAGGGGCGCTGCGGCAACGGGCAACTGGGTAAAACGTTTGATTCGAAAGAAATTCGCACGGGATAACGGCATCAGGTTACCGGAAATACCCGGAATGATATCATACATTCGAGAAATATCTTTTTCCGGCGGAACTCTGCCGGACGATTGGCTCGGAACCCGGGCGGCGTGCTTCAGGTTGGAAGGTCAGCCAGGCCGCACGGAGCACACGATGAGCACGACGCCGAAAACCAAGCCGCAGGAGCCCGCGAAGGCGCGCAAGAAGACCTCGTCGGAGGAGGCCGCAACGTCGGGCGCGGCGGAGCCGGTCGGCGAGATGCGCCATCGCACCGAGGCCTACGCCCGGCTCGCGCGCCGGGCCGATGCCGAGGCCGCGGTGTTCCGCCCTCGCGATCTGACCGGCCAGGCACGGCGGCTGCACGTGCGCAGCACGATCATCGAGGACCACATGGTGCGGATCGACCAGAAGGCGGCGGGGGCTGACGAGAAGTTCCGCGTATTGTCGACGTCCTTTTTCTCGTTCTTCCGAGGCACCTCGCTGCTCTTTCACCGCGACATGGCGGGGGAGGATGCGCGCATGCCGACCGTGCTCTGTCTCGGCGATGTACACCCTGGCAACTTTGGCATCATGCCCAATGCGGACAATGTGCCGATCTTCGGGGTGAATGATTTCGACGACGTGATCTACGGTCCCTTCGTCTGGGATCTCAAGCGCGGTGCCGCAGGGTTCATGATCGCCGCCGAGGTCGAGGGTGGGCTCAGCCGCAAGAAGCAGCGCAAGATCGCTCGCCACTTCCTCAAGGGATACCGCTCAGGGATGGCCTTCTTTGCCGAGCACAACACCGAGCTCCATGTCGAGATGCGCGAGGACAATTGCCCCGAGATCATCCGCCCGCTCTTCGGCAAGGCCGCGCGTTCGCGCGAACATTGGCTCGGCAAGCGCTACCTTGAAGAGACCGGCCGCGGCTTCCGAGCCAACGCGGAACTGACCCCGGTGAGCAGCCGCATCAATGAGTTCCAGAAGCTGGTCAAGGCCCTCGCCGGCCAGAACGGCATTGAGGCGGGCGGGAGGCATGGCCCGCTCAAGGTCAAGGACGTGGCGATGCGGCATGGGCAGGGCACGGCCTCTCTGGGGTTGCCACGCTATTACGTGCTGCTCGAAGGGCCCTCCGGGGATGCCCGAGACGACATCATCATCGAGTTCAAGAAGGCACGACGCTCGGCGCTCGAGGGGCTGGTGCCAGCGCATGATTTCGACGCCGGGGACCAGGGCGACCGGATCGCCCACGGCCAGTCGGTGCATCTCGCGCAGGGCGACGTCTTCTACGGCAATGTCGAGATCGAGGGCGAGAGTTTCATGTCGCGTGAGCGCGCGCCCTTCCGCAACGATGCCGATCTGGATGATCTGTCGAAGAAGGCTTGGAAGCGCTACGCCTATGCCTGCGGGCGGGCACTGGCGCAGGCCCACGCGCGGTCTGACGATCTTGGCCAGCTCGACTACGACATCGAGCCGGCGATCCTGCAGGCGATGGAACCGGCGAAACTCTTCATCGACGATATCCTGTGCTTTGCCGAGGAAGCCGTGGAACGGCTGCGCCGCGACCACGAGATGTTCCGGCGGGATTTGGCGCTTGGGGCCTTTGAGGTGACCGAAAAGCGCTACCGCTGAGGCCGCTTGCCCTCAGACCATCGATACCAGCGCGGCGCACATCAATTCGCGATCGTAGCGCTCGGGCTCGTCGGTGACCAGCGGCAGACGGTGGCAGGGGATGCCATGGCGTGCGGTGACCTCGGCGCAGGCCGCGGGGTCCTCGGAGGCGTCGCAGAGCACATGGGTCATAAGGCGCGTGCTCGGCACATCCATGCCAGCATCGGCGCGCAGCGGGGCGAGGATCGCGGCCACCCGCTCCGCCAGACCCAGCCCCAGCGCCTCGGGGTCGGTACCGAGGCTCGGGACATAGACCTTGGGCACCTCGCAGCGCGCGATGGTCCGCCCCACGCCTGCGGGCAGCAGGTTGGCGATCACCGAGGAGAAAAGGCTCCCGGGCGGGTAGCAGATGAGATCTGCCTGCCGGATCAGCTTGCGATTGCGCTTGGGCAGCGGCACCGAGCCCGACAGAACCTCCTTGTCGTGCGCGCTGAGAAACAGCCGCACGATGGGGCTGTCGATCGGCGGTGCCTCCTTGCCGCTGATCTGGCGCTGGCCGTGGATTTGCCGCCCGTCGGCCAGTTCGACGCCGAGCTGCAGGTTGCAATCGACCACGCCGCGCACGGTGCCGCGCACATCGACCATCTTCGACATCAGAAACAGCACCGGCTCCAGCAGCCGTCCATGCGCGAGATAGCCTCCGGCGAGGATGAGGTTGCCGATGCTGGCATTGCGGAAGTCGAAATCCATCGGCGCCGCGACGAGGAAGGCGCGCAGGAAGTCGCGGATCAGCAGGCCGATGGGGCTGGAGACCGCCTTGACCAGCGGGTGGCTGCCGGCGACCATCGCCTCGACCTCGGCGCGCAGCGGGGCGTTCGGCACCGCCTTGGGCATCCTGTGGCTGAAAAGCGCGTAGATGTCCGGCTGGCCAAGCTCGCTCTCGTCGGCCAGCGCCATGAGGCGGCTGCGCAGATCGCCCACTGCGGGCATGTCGAAGGCCTCACGCAGGACCTGACTGCTGCCGCCGCTGTCGAAGGGGGTGATCAGATGGGCCGAATTGTAGGTGTAGCGCTTCAACGCACGCGAGATTTTGTTGAGTGCGCTGCCGCCGCTGAAGAACAGCAGCCGCGGGCCGAGGTGCGGTGCGCTGAGCGAGCGCGCGACGCGCAGGTCGTCGGGCAGCTCGGCGCTGCGCTGGAGGGTGATCTTGGTCATCCGGCCACTCGCTCTGGTCTCCGCCCTGTCGCGGGTCGCCGCGAACCTTGCCAGAGGCGGAGGCCGCTGCGAAGGCCTCCTGCGGGCTGCAGCGGATTTTTTCCTGTCCGTTGGGCCGTTTGCGGGGTGGGTATTGTCAGCTTTCTGGGTCGTACATGAATTCGCGCAGCTCCTGCGGGCAGCGGCAGGCCTGCGCGATCCGGCGCGCCCAGTCCAGCGCCTCCAGCCGCGTCGGCACCTCGAGCACGGTAAAGCCGCCGTTCAGGAAGCTGCCCTGATAGATCTCGGCTGACACGCTGCCATCGCCCGAGACCAGCACCGGGGCTACGCTCTCATCGAGCCCACCGCCGAAGACGTAGACGCCGGCGGCCTTGGCCTCCTCGATCACCGCATGCGAGGCCGCGACCACCTCGGGGAATTCCTCGTCGGTGATTTGCATGGCTTCGGCCGGGAACGAGATGAGAAATTTGGTCATGAGGCAGGGTGCCTTGCCGCCTGGATTGAAACAAGTGGTCAGAGGCTGCCCGGGCGGGCGAAAAACCTTCCATACGCAAAAGGCCGCCCATGGGGCGGCCCTTCGGGTCATATCGGCTCGAGGTCAGCCGCGCTCGGCGATGGCGTCCAGCGTCGGGCGCATCCCGTCGAGCGCGTAGCCCGCCTTGGCGGTGGACAGCAGGATGTCGTCGGTCGGCATCTTGCCGGCCTGGCCCATGGCCCAGACCGTGGCGCAGCGGGTGCCCGATCGGCAGTAGGCGAAGACCGGGCCGGGGGCGTTCTCGATCAGCGCGGCCTGCTCGGCCACGAGGTCGAGCGTCAGCCCGTCGTGGGTCACCGGCAGCACGGCGAACTCCATGCCGGCGGCGCGCACGGCGGCGCCGATGGTCTCTGCCTGCAGTTCGGGCGGGACTTCGCCGTCGGGCCGGTTGCAGATGACCAGGGTGAAGCCGGCCTCGGCGAGCGCGGGAACATCCTCCACCGCAATCTGCGGCGAGACGGTGTAGCGGGGGGTGATGTGGTTCAGATCCATGGCCAAACGGTTATTCCGCCGCCACGGGGTTGTCGAGTCTCCTGCGCAGGGCAGGGGCCACGGCCATGCCGGTGAGCATCGCCGCGACAAAGATATAGAGCCCGGTGCCGCCGTAGCTCAGCGAGGCGATGGACGGGCCGGGGCAGAGCCCGGCGAGACCCCAGCCGATGCCGAAAAGCACCGAGCCGATCACCAGCTTGCGGTCGATCCGCGTGCCGGGCTGCGGCGGCAGCGGCGTGCCAAGCGCGGCGCGCGTCCGGCCACGGGCGACGAGCCAGGCGATTGCCATGGGGATCATCGCGCCGCCCATGACGAAGGCCAGCGTCGGATCCCAGGCGCCGAAGACATCGAGCCAGCCCTGCACCTTGGCGGTGTCGGTCATGCCCGACAGGAAAAGGCCAGCGCCGAAGAGACCGCCGGCGACGAGGGCGAAAAACAGGCGGGCCGGAGAGGAATTGCCCATGTCAGATCACTCCCAGCAGGTGACGGAAGATAACCACGCCGACACCGCCGGCGAGGATGTAGCAGCAGGTTGCGACGAAGCCGCGCAACGACAGGCGGGACATGCCGCAGACACCGTGGCCCGAGGTGCAGCCATTGGCCAGCCGCGTGCCGACGCCGACCAGCAGGCCGGCGGCGACAAGCACGGGAATGTTGTCAGTGATGTGGGTGTCGACCGCGCCGCCATAGAACGGCAGCAGCAGGATCGGCAGAAGGATCACCCCCGCAAGGAAGCTCAGACGCTCCCACTTGCTGTCGCCAGCCGAGCCGTCGACCAAGGCGCCGATGATGCCCGAGGCGCCCATGATCCGTCCGTTGATGAGCAGGTAGACCGCCCCGCCGATGCCGATCAGCAAGCCGCCGATCAGGCCCCAAATCCAGTCGAGTGGCATTCGCAGTTCCTTTGTCACGCGGCGGCCCCGGGAGGTGACCGCTGTTCTTTATGAGGGGGACGCGCCCCGTCTGGAGGCGGAGCGCGCGGGTATCCATGTGGTGGTCTTGCGACGTCAGAGTTTGTTGACCGGGACCTTGAGGAAGACGTCTCCCTTTTCGTCGGGCGGCGGCATCCGGCCGGCGCGCATGTTCACCTGCAACGACGGGATGATCAGCTTGGGCATCGCAAGGGTCGCGTCGCGCGCGTCGCGCATCTTGACGAACTCCTCGGCGGACTTGCCGCTGCCGACGTGGATGTTGAGCGCCTTCTGTTCGCCCACGGTGGTCTCCCAGGCGTAGGCGTCGCGGCCCGGCGCTTTGTAGTCATGGCCGACGAAGATGCGGGTCTCGTCCGGCAGCGCCAGGATCTTCTGGATCGACGCAAAGAGCGTTTCCGACGAGCCGCCGGGGAAGTCGCAGCGGGCGGTGCCGAAGTCGGGCATGAAGAGCGTGTCGCCGACGAAGGCGGCATCGCCGATCACGTAGGTCAGGCAGGCCGGCGTATGGCCCGGCGTGTGCAGCACGTCGCCGCGCAGCTGGCCGATGTGGAAGCTGTCGCCCTCCTCGAAGAGCCGGTCGAACTGCGAGCCGTCCCGCTGGAATTCGGTGCCCTCGTTGAACACCTTGCCGAAGGTGTCCTGCACCACGGTGATGCGCTCGCCGATGCCGATCTTGCCGCCCAGCTCGCGCTGGATGTAGGGCGCGGCCGAAAGGTGGTCGGCGTGCACGTGGCTCTCGAGCAGCCAGTCGACCTTGTAGCCCTTCTCCTTGACGAAGGAGATGATGGCATCGGCCGAACGGGTGTCGGTGCGGCCCGAGGCGTAATCAAAGTCGAGCACGCTGTCGACGATCGCGCAGGCGCTGCCAGCCGGGTCGCGCACGACGTAGGAGATGGTGTTGGTGGCCTCGTCGAAGAAGGCGGTGACCTCAGGTGTCATCATGGAATGATCCTCCGTTTGACGTTCATATAGATAAAACTGAATGTGTGTTCAAGGATTCGTTGCGATTGACCCATATCATGGTCATCATCGGCGTGTTGGTGCAGGATGGTCTGCGTTCAGACGGGGTCTGCCGTGCCCCTCGAACCCGGTCTCCCGGACGCATCGACCCGGGAGGATTGCAAGCGAATTCAAGGCTTGCACGGGGCGCCCGTCGCTCCCTGCAGAGCCGCGGTCGTGCTTGGCGCCGCCTTCGGGCGGCGATTCGGCAGGACCGGAAAACAGCTGCCGGAGCCGGTCCGCGGCTCCGCCACAGGCATGGCCCGGCCAAAGAGCCTCTCTGGCTGAGCGCCCCGACACGGAGGAGACGTGTGATGGATGACAGACTGAAAGCCCGCCTCGAAACGGTTGAACGCGCGCTGGCCGAGGCGCAGGGCGCCGAACATGCCGCGCTCCTGGCGGAACTCGAGCGGCTCGCGGGCGAGGCGCGGGCGCGCGGAATGCCGCTGCCGTCCCACGTCCGGGATCGGCTACGCTCCGAAGTCGACGCCGAGCTCGAGGCGCGCTTCGACAACATGCCGATCTGATCGGCAGGTCCCTGCCTGCGACAGTCGCAGGCACCACCGCCGCGCGGCCGGAAAGGGCGGCGCGGCGGATTCTCGTCTTGCCGCGCCTTTCGGAACCCACTAGCTCGCGGGGATGCCTCAGGGCATGACGAAAGGGACGGGCTGCGGGGCGTTTGCGCTCGCGCCCGCGGGCAAGCGGAAAGGCGGGCAGATGGCGCAGGCGGCAGGCGCGGTTGAGGTGCGGATCGGCGAGGGGATCGCCTGGCTGGTCATGACCGGAGAGGCGGCCAACCGGTTGACGCCCGAACTGCGCGGCGCGCTTCTCACCGAACTTGCCCGGGCCGAGGCCGACCCCGCCGTCGCCTGCATCGTGTTGCAGGGGGCGGGGGCCTGTTTCTCCGAAGGTGATGATCCAACCGAGCTCGAAGGCCCCCATGCCACCCCCGATCCCGCCACGCTCTGCCGCCGGGTCGAGGCCTGCGCCAAGCCGGTGATCGCTGCGATGCACGGGGCGGCACTTGGCACCGGCGCCGAGCTGGCGCTGGCCGCGCACTACCGGATCGCCGCGCCGGGCACGCGCTTTGGACTGCCCAACGTCGCGCTGGGGCTGACGCCCGCCGCCGGGGCCAGCCAGCGGCTGCCGCGGCTGGTCGGCGCCGGGCAGGCGCTGGACCTCATGCTTTCGGGGCAGGCCATAACGCTCGAGGCGGCGCCCGCGGGGCTCATTGACCATCTCGCCAGGGGCCCGATCGAGGAAGAGACCCGCGCCTTCTGTGCCGAGCTGCGCGCCGAGGGGCTGGGGCCGCGCCCCGCCGCGCAGCGCCGCGAGGGGTTTGCCGTGCCGCTGGCCTATCAGCAGGCGGTCGCCGCCCGCCGCGCCAAGGTCGCCGGCGGCGGCAATCCCGCCCCGCCCGAGATCGTCGCGGCGGTCGAAGCGGCGCAGCTGCTGCCCTTTGCGGGCGGGCTGGAGTTCGAGGCCGACGCCTATGAGACCTGCCGCGAGACCGAGGCCAGCGCCGCGCTGCGCGCGGTTGCCGCCGCCGAGCGCGCTGCCGCATCTGCCATGACACCGGCGCGCCGCGCGCCGCACCGCGTTGCTGTGCTGGGAGAGGGGCCACTGGCCCTGCCGCTGGTGCAGGCGCTTCTGCCGGTCGCGGCGGGGGTCGATTGGGGCTGCGACGCGCCGGGCGTGCTGCACGACGGGGTGATCGCCCTGCACCGGCGGCTCGAGGCGGCGCGGCAGGGCGGGAGCATCGCCGAGGAGGAAGTCGAGGAACGCCTGTCGCGCTTGCGCGTCGGCGCCCCGGCCGACATGGCGCGCAGTGCCGGGTGTATCCTGCTGGCGGGGCCGGGTCAGCGCGAGGTGGCGGCGCCCGCGGGGGTCAGCCGACTCGTCGCTTACCCGGGACGGGTGCGCGAGGTCGGGCTGCGCTTCGCTCCGGCGCCGCTTGGCGCGAGGCTGGTCGAGGTGATCGCCGGGCCAGAAGCGCAGGTCGAGCAGATCGCCGAGGCAGAGGCGCTGGCGCAGCAGATGGGCTGCCTCGCGATCCGCGTCCGCTCGGGGGGCGAGAGCCTTGGCGGGCGCCTCTTCGACGCGTGGTGCCGCGCCGCGGATGCGCTGGTGGACATGGGCCAGAGTCCCGAGGCGATCGATGCCGCCTGCCGTGACTGGGGCTGGCGCCGCGGGCCTTTCCTGCGCCGCGACCAGATGGGGCTGTCGCGTCTCGGCGCGCAGACCCGGGCCGAGGGCGCGGTGAACTGGGCCAGCGCGCTTGCCGAGAGCGGGCGCATGGGCCGCGAGAATGGCGCGGGCTTCTACGACTGGACCGAAGCGGGTGTGCCTCTGGCCAGCGCCGAGGTCGACGCCCTTGTCGTCGCCCGCCGTCCGGCTGCCCCGGCACTGCCGGCAGATATGCTGCGCCTGCTGCTGATCGGCGCCATGGCCAACGAAGGCGCGCGGATGTTGGCCGCGGGCATGCTGCGCCGCGCTTCCGATCTCGATCTGGTGGCGCTGGAGGTGCTCGAGATGCCGCGCTGGCGTGGCGGGCCGATGTTGGCGGCGCTGCGCATGGGCGCGCGGGCGGTGCGCGAGGCGCTGGCGGCGGTGGCGCATCCCGACCGCGCCTTCTGGGCGCCGCACCCGCTTTGGGACGATCTGGTCACCACCGGCGGTGCGGACTGGCCCCAGCGGTAGACCTGTGGGCTCAGCCGAGCAGGATGCCGACCATCACCATCGCAAGGCCGAAGACCGACAGCAGCAGCGTTGCCATGTTCAGCGGCACGATCTTGCGCATCACCTCGCGCAGCCCGTCGTCATCGAGCCCGGCGCGCTTGGCGCTCCAGACCTTGATGATGCATCCGAAAAGCCCCAGAAGCCCCGCGAGCGAGACCGCCGCACCCAGCCAGATCAGCCATTCCATGGCGCACTATCCTCTGTTCGCGCCGCCCGTCGGCGCTTTCGGGGCGGGTACTGCATCGCCGCCCGCCTCGCAACCCTCGGCGGCATCTGCCCGGCGCGCCGGATCGGGCTTGATGAGGGCGGCGCCGGGGGGTAGTCAAACCGGCGATACCGGCAGAAAACCAGGCAGGAGTTGACGAGATGCAGGACAATGGGTCCGACGCCTATGGCGTCGCCGCAGGCGAGCTGAAGCAGTTCATCGAGCGCTTCGAGCGGCTCGAGCTCGAAAAGAAGGAAATCGCCGACCAGCAGAAAGAGGTCATGGCCGAGGCAAAGGGCCGCGGCTACGACACCAAGGTGATGCGCAAGGTCATCGCGCTGCGCAAGCGCGACAAGGACGACATCGCCGAGGAAGAGGCCGTGCTCGAGATGTACAAGGCCGCGCTCGGCATGGACTGAGCCGCCGCGCCAGCCCCCTCGAACATCCCGGACCGGGGCGCGGGCCCCGGTCCCTCCCGGAGGGAAGACCTCCCCGTCTTTTTCCTGACATAACTATCCCGGCGGAGCCGCGCGGCGGCAGGGGCGGAGCCCCCGGATCCTCCGGATGCGGCCACGCGTTCAGGGCGTCAGCACCCGCACCCCGTCCATCTGTGCCATCTGCCAAACGTCCTCGTCGTAGAGCCCGGTCAGCATGTCCACATAGGCGGCGTCCCATCCCGGCATGTCGAGCTCTTCCTCCATCACCCCGGGCAGGGCGTATTTCTCAAGGAAGGCGGTCATGACCCGGCGTTTCTGCGCTTCGCTGACCATGGGGTTCTCGCGCAGGAAGCCGCGGAAGCGCTGCATCGCCTCGGGGCTGACGAGTTCGGAGAAGATGTCGAAGCTGCCGGTGATCTTCCGCTCGGCTGCGATCCCCGCCGCCTCGCGCAGGATTTGCCCCCAGAGCAGCGGCGTGTCCTCGTTGCACCAGAGCGTGATCGGCACACCGGGCAGAGCGCGCCGCAGCCGCATCACGAGATCGGACCAGCGCAGCTTCATCGGGTCGGCGCCCGACAGGAAACTCTCGAGCGTCTCGTGCGGCGTGGCGCGCAGCATGGCCGGCAGCCATGTGGCGAAATCGCGCAGCCCGAAGAAGATCTGCAGCTCATCCCCCTCGAACAGCCGGGCGATCGCCTGCAGCCGCCGCTCGGCCTTGCGGTAGAGCGTGCCACCCTCCAGCGCGAGCTTGGGCACCGAAAAGAGCGTCTCGTGGCTGAGGATGAGCCGGGAGACCTGTCCGGGATCCTCGCTGAGGATGGCGTCCAGCAGCACCTCGCGCGCCTCGGGGGTTGGCTTCTCGGCGCCGAGGGCGCTGATGGCTTCCGACAGGAGCATGCGGTAGCGCGACGGGCCGGGAACGGCGATGCCCTCGCGGTGAAGCTCGCCTGCGTTGCGCAGCAGTCCCCTGAGCAGGCGATCCTCGTCCGTGCATTGCGCGCCGATATGGAGAATGACCTGCATGACCTGCACTTTCGGTTACCAACGGCAGGGACTATACCCGGATCAGAGCCAAGGAAAACCGCGCGCCGCCCGGGGCGGATCACGAAGGAGCCCTCATGAGCCTTGCCGACAACAGCGCCCCGCGCCGTGCCCGCCTGTCGCTGGCGCGCGCCTTGCCGAACCCCTGGTCGCTCGGCGCCGCCCTGATCGCCGCCGTGGTTATCGCGCCGATCCTTGCGGTGCTCTGGATCGCGCTGTTTCCCTCGGAAAACATCTGGCCGCATCTAATCTCGACGACCCTGCCGCGCTATTTCGGCAATACGCTGAAGCTGATGGCGGGCGTCGGGCTTCTGGCGGGGGCGGCAGGCTCGGGCGCCGCCTGGCTAGTGGCGCGCTACGAGTTCCCGGGGCGGCGCTGGCTCGAATGGCTGCTGCTGCTTCCGCTGGCGATCCCGGCCTATGTGGGGGCCTACGCGCTGGTCGATTTCCTCGAATATGCCGGGCCGGTGCAGACCGGGCTGCGCGAGATTTTCGGCTGGAAAACCTCGCGCGACTACTGGTTCCCCGAGATCCGCTCGATGGGGGCGGCGATCATCGTGCTCTCGGCGGCGCTTTACCCTTACGTCTACCTGCTGGCCCGCAACGCCTTCCGCGAGCAGCCGGGCAGCGCCGACGAGGTCGCGCGCTCGCTGGGGCAGGGCGCTTTTGCCCGGTTCTGGCGGGTCGGCCTGCCACTCGCCCGCCCGGCGATCGCGGCGGGCATGGCAATCGCCATGATGGAGGCGGTGAACGATTTCGGCACCGTGGATTACTTTTCTGTGCAGACGCTGACCACCGGCATCTTCAGCGTCTGGCTGCAAAGCAACAACGCCGGCGGCGCGGCCCAGATTGCCGGGACGGTGCTGGCGCTGGTCATCGTGCTGGTGCTGCTCGAGAAGGGATCGCGCCGCCGCATGCGCTTTTTCAACCTCTCCTCGCGCCACCGGCCGGTGGCGCGTACCGCGCTGCGCGGTGCCACCGGCTGGGGGGCGAGCCTGGCCTGCGTCATCCCCTTCGGCATGGGGTTCGTGCTGCCCGCCTGGGTGATCCTCGGCCACGCGATCGACAACGCCCAGGCATGGGCCGACCCGCGGCTCTGGCAGGCCGGGGTCCACACGCTCACCGTCGGCAGTATCGCGGCGGTGCTGACCGTGCTCGGCGGGGTCTTCCTGGTGTACGGCGTGCGGCTTTCGGGGCGGCAACTCCCGCGGCTGCTGCTGCCGGTCTCGACCATCGGCTACGCCGCGCCCGGCGCGGTGCTGGGCGTTGGTATCCTGATCCCGCTCGCGGCGGTGGACCACGCGCTGGCGGATACGGTCGAGGCGGTCACCGGCATCGATATCGGCCTCGTGCTCACAGGCTCGGCCTTTGCGCTGGTGCTCTCCTATTTCGTGCGCTTCTTCGCCATCGCGCAGGGCGCGGCAGATGCGGCGATGGCGCGGATCTCGCCCAATCTCGCCCGTGCCGCGCGCTCGCTCGGCCGCACCCAGGGCCAGACCCTGCGCGAGGTCTACGTGCCGCTGATGCGCGGCTCCGTCGCCTCGGCCTTGTTGCTGGTCTTCGTGGATTGCGTCAAGGAACTGCCGGCGACGCTGCTGCTGCGCCCGTTCAACTATGAGACCCTCGCCACGCGGGTGCACGACCAGGCCTCGCTGGAAAACCTCGGAGGCGCCGCCCCGGCGGCGGTTCTGGTGATTGGCGTGGGGCTTTCTGCGGTCGGTCTTCTGGCACGCGCAAATCGCTGAATCGCTCTTGCACAAGGGGGCGAAGCTGGCATATGCCTCTGCGCACGGTGCCCCTATAGCTCAGCTGGTAGAGCAACTGATTTGTAATCAGTAGGTCCGCGGTTCGAGTCCGTGTGGGGGCACCATATTCCCGCCCAAGTTGCTGAAAAGGCAGGAAAGTGAAAGTCTGCCTCTACGGCATTCCCCCCGAAGTAGCCCCCCAAGCGCTCGCGCATTGCGACGCAACGTCTTGCAACACTTCGGTACGGCTTTCGAGGAATGTCTCGATCTCCGAGACTTTGAGCAGCGAAATCTCACCCTTCTTATAGATGCGAATCTGTCCGGCGGCTGCCCACCGGTAGAAGGTCACCCGGCGGATGCCAAAGACCTCCTGAGCCTGCGCCAGACGGACAGAGGTTCGATCGCTGCGGTCATTCCGGAAACGCCTTGTTGCGATGACATGCAACACCCTGAAACGGTGGGTAGGGGTGGCAGGATGGTGACGACAGTATTCCAAAAGCCCGAGGCTGGCCGCCCCCAGCGCCGGCTACGAAAACGCCCGCCTGGCACCTGCAGGCCGAATGAATTTCCGGGCAGGTGTTCCCCGGGGGCGCGCCGAAGGCTGGCCCCGGGGTCAACAGCCCTCAGCCCATCCGCTCGGAGCTGTAGGAGCCCGGCGAGGCGGGGAAGACGACGGTCTTGTCGCCGTTGAGGAACACCCGGCGGTGGGCATGGGCGTGGATGGCGCGGGCCAGCACCTGTGCCTCGACATCGCGGCCGAGCGAGACGTAGTCCTCGGGCGATTGCGCGTGGGTGACGCGCACGGTGTCCTGCTCGATGATCGGGCCTTCGTCGAGGTCCGCAGTGACGTAATGCGAGGTCGCCCCGATCAGCTTCACGCCGCGCTGGAACGCCTGCTTGTAGGGGTTTGCGCCCTTGAACGACGGCAGGAAACTGTGGTGGATGTTGATGATCCGCCCCGACATCTTGCGGCACATCTCGTCGCTGAGGATCTGCATGTAGCGGGCGAGCACGATCAGCTCGGCGCCCGACTCCTCGACCACCTGCATGATCGCCGCCTCGGCCTGCGGCTTGTTCTCGCGGGTCACCTTGATGCAGTGGAAGGGGATATCGGCGTTCACCACCACCTTCTGGTAGTCCATGTGGTTGGAGATCACCGCGACGATCTCGATCGGCAGCGCGCCGATGCGGCAGCGGTAGAGCAGGTCGTTCAGGCAATGCCCGAAGCGCGAAACCATCACCACGACCTTCATCTTGGTGGCCTCATCGTGGAAGGCGAACTCCATGCCGAACTCCTCGGCCACCGCGGCAAAGGCGGCCTCGAGCTCGGCCAGCTCCGCGCCGGTCTCACTGCGGAAGCTCACCCGCATGAAGAAGCTGCCGGTGCCGAGGTCGTCGAACTGGGCGCTGTCGGTGATGTTGCAGCCCTGCTCGGCGAGGAAGCCGGCGACGGCGGCGACGATGCCGCGGGTGGAGGGACAGTGCACGGTGAGGGCGTAGGAGGAACTCATGGGAGGGCGTTTCTTTTCTGGATTTGAGGCCTGGACAGATCGCTGCCGCCTGCGCCGGGCGAGGTCAAGCGGATTGCAGCCCGATCCTGCGGCAAGATCGGGCCGAAGCGTCGCGCTGGCGCGACATGTTTCCACGAGGATGCGACAGGGCCGCTTTCGGAAACTCTGCCCAATCTCCGGCCGCCGGGGGAGCGGGGCAGAGCGAAGAGGCCAGGCGCGGGGAGTAAACTCTTGTGAAAGCGGGGCTCATTGCTTACCCCAAGGGTAAGTGCCCGGAATTCCGTGCCGTCCCTGGCCTTCCGGTCCTCTCAACCCGGACCCGTCGAGACCCGTTTTCATGACCGAGACCTCCTTCAGCGCCCGCCTTTCGGAACTGCTCCACTTCATCTACCCCGACCTCAACGCCGACATCCTTTCCAGCCAGGTCATCGATGCCTTCTGGCCTGAAGCCAAGGGCCGCCGCCGACAGCCGCGCAAACCCGGCAACAACCTCTGGTCGCAGAAAGACGCGGTGCTGATCACCTACGGCGACAGCCTGATCGACGGCAACCACAAGCCGCTCGACCTGATGAACGACTTCCTGCTGCGGCGTATGAAGGGGGTGGTGAACGGGGTGCACATCCTGCCATTCTTCCCCTTCACCTCGGATGACGGCTTCGCGGTTACCGACTATCGCAAGGTGAACCCGCAGCTTGGCGACTGGGTCGACATCACCCGCATCGGCGACGAATTCCACCTGATGTCCGATCTGGTGCTCAACCACGTGTCCTCGCAGGGGGTCTGGTTCAACGCCTACCGTCAGGGGCAGAAACCCTATGACGGGTTCTTCTTCGAGGCCGAGCCCTCGGACGACCTGTCGATGGTGGTCCGGCCGCGCACCACGCCGCTGCTGCAGGAGGTCGAGACGGCGATGGGCACGCGCCACGTCTGGTGCACCTTCAGCCACGACCAGATCGACCTCGATTTCCGCAACCCCGAGGTGCTTTTGGAGATCCTGCGGATCATCCGCCTGCACGTCGACAGGGGCGTGCGGATCATCCGGCTCGATGCCGTCGCCTTCCTGTGGAAGGAGATCGGCACCAACTGCATCCACTTGCCGCAGACCCATGCGGTGATCCGGCTGTTGCGGCTGCTTGCCGACTACGCCACCGAAAGCATCATCCTGCTGACCGAGACCAATGTGCCCAAGGCCGAGAACCTGTCGTACTTCGGCAACCGCAACGAGGCGCATATGGTCTACAACTTCCCGCTGCCGCCGCTTGTGCTGCACGCGATGATGGCGGGGACGGCGAAATACCTCAACGACTGGCAGCGGGCGATGCCGCCGGCGCCGCTTGGCTGCGCCTATCTCAACTTCACCGCCAGCCACGACGGCATCGGCATGCGTCCCGCCGAGGGGCTGCTGCCGCCGGAAGAGGTGGCCCGGGTGATCGACACGGCGCGCGCGCTTGGCGGGCTTGCCTCGATGCGCTCGCTGCCCGGCGGCGGCGAGAGCGTCTACGAGCTCAACTGCGCGTTCTTCGCGGCCATGGCGAGGACCTACAAGGGCGAGGACGACAACCACCTCGCACGCTTCCTCTGCTCGCAGACCATCGTCATGTCGCTCGAAGGCATTCCGGCATTCTACATCCACTCGATGCTCGGAACGCCGAATGACATCGAGGCGGTGCAGCGGCGCGGCATGAACCGGGCGATCAACCGCCACCGTTGGAATTACGCGGAGCTCAACGCCCTGTTGGACGATCCCGAGACGGTGCACGCGCAGGTGCTCGAGATGCTCTCGGAGCGGCTGGCCCTGCGCTCGGCGCAGGCGGGCTTCCATCCCAATGCCACGCAGTTCACCCTCAATCTCGACGAACGGGTCTTCGGGCTATGGCGGCAATCTTTGGACCGGGCACAGTCGATCTTCGCGCTGCACAACTGCTCGGACGAGGAGGTGGTGATCCCGCACGAGGGGCTGAACCTCATCGCTGACGAACATTGGATCGACCTCTTGTCGGGCGAGACCATCGAGGCCGGGGCGGTTTCGCTGGCACCCTACCAGTGCCGATGGATCTCGAACCGCGGCTAGGGACTGGCGGGCGGCAGGCGATGGAAGGCCGAGAGGCGGCTCTGCCCCTGCGGCGCTGCGCGCGGGTCTTTCGTGATATCTTTCTCTGCTAGAGAGACCTATCTCGCAGATCGCGTGAACCCGGCGGCGGGCGGGCGCGTTGCGCTGTCAGACGTCAAGCGGAGGGCGATATGTTCGACTGGATCTCGGGGTTTGTCGACGCGGTGGGGGCGATCGGCATCGCCGTGCTGATGTTCCTCGAGAACGTCTTCCCACCCATCCCCTCCGAACTCATCATGCCGCTCGGCGGGTTCAACGCGGCCGCGGGGCGCGAGCACCTGCTTGCGGTGATCGTGGCGGGCTCGCTCGGCTCGCTTGCCGGCGCGCTCTTCTGGTACTGGATTGGACGGCGGCTCGGCACGCAGCGGCTGAAGCGGCTGGCGGCGCGGCACGGACGTTGGCTGACCATCCTGCCCGAAGATCTTGATCGCTCCAAGGCGTGGTTCGACCGTCATGGCGGCAGCGCGGTGCTGATCGGGCGGCTCATCCCGACCGTGCGCACCTTCATTTCGGTCCCCGCCGGTGTGGCGCGGATGCCGATGGCGAGCTTCCTGGCCTTCACCACCGTTGGCACGGTGAGCTGGACGACGGTGCTCGCGATGGCGGGCTACCTGCTACAGGCGCAATACGGGCTGGTGGCAGGCTGGCTTGACCCGGTGTCGACGGCCGTCGTGGTGGGGATCGTCGGGCTCTACCTCTGGCGGGTCGCAACCTACGGTCGGCGCAAGCGGCGCAAGGCGGGCGAGGTCTAAGCGCCGGTATGAAAACGGGGCGCCCAGAGGCGCCCCGTTTCGCGTTTCCCGTGCCGCGAGGGTCAGAGACCCAGCGAGCCGAGCACGATCACCGTGATCGTCGCCACCACCGGGATCGCCACGGCCACCACGAAGATGTCCGCGTAGCTCTTCTTGTGGGTCATGCCGGTGATCGCCAGGAGGGTGATCACCGCGCCGTTGTGCGGCAGCGCGTCGAAGCCGCCCGACGACAGCGCCGTGACCCGGTGCATCAGCTCCATGCTGATGCCCTGTTCGGCACCCATGGCGGCGAATTGCTCGCCGAGCGCCTTCAACGCGATCGACATGCCGCCCGAGGCCGAACCGGTGATCCCCGCAAGCACGTTCACCGCCACCGCCAGCGAGGCCAGCGGGTTGTTCGGGAAGAGCCCCAGAACCGCGTCGCGGATCAGCCCGAAGGCGGGCAGCGAGGCGATCACCGCGCCATAGCCGACCTCGGAGGCGGTGTTGAAGATCGGCAGCAGCGAACCCATCGTGCCCTTGTTCACCGTCTCCTTGACGTCGGCGAAGCGGCGCCAGTTCAGCGCCAGCGCCAGCACGATCGACACGACCAGCGAGATGATGATCGCCCAGATGCCCGCCACGCGCGACAGCGAGGTCTCGCCGTATTGCGCTTCGGCGAGGTAGTCGGCGTTCATGTTCGGGAAGACGACGTAGGTGAGCAGCGCGTTGAGCGCGATCACTGTGATCACCGGCAGGATCGCCGCGCCGATGCCGGGCATGTTGGCATCCTCGGGCAGCGAGCTGTCGGCGGCGGTGCGCTCGTGCACGCCGTAGCCTTCGCCCCGGGCCTGAGCGGCCTTGGCGCGGCGGCTCAGCCAGAGCGTGCCGCCGCCGAGCATGATGAGGCCGGCCAGCGTGCCAAGCAGAGGCGCGGCAAAGACGTTGGTGCCGAAGAACGGGATCGGGATCGCGTTCTGGATCGCCGGGGTGCCGGGGAAGGCGGTCATGGTGAAGGTGAACGAGCCGAGCGCGATGGCTGCGGGCAGCAGGCGCTTGGGCACGTCGGCGCGGCGGAACAGCGCGTTGGCGATCGGGTAGATGGCGAAGGCCACCACGAAGAGCGACACGCCACCAAAGGTCAGCACGCCGCAGGCGAGCACGACCGCGAGGATCGCGCGGTCACCGCCGACCCATTCGACGATTTTCTCGGCGATGGTGCGCGCGGCACCGCCGTCGGCCATGACCTTGCCGAAGATCGCGCCGAGCAGGAACAGCGGGAAGTAGGTGATCACGTAGCCGCCGAGCGACTGCATGAAGACCTGCGTATAGGTGGCCATGACCGGCAGACCGCCCGAAAACAGCACGGCGAGCATGGCCAGAAGCGGTGCTAGGATCAGCACGTTGATGCCGCGGTATGCCAGGTACATCAGCAAGCCCAGCGACAGAATGATCCCGATGAGACCCATTCTTCTCCTCCTTTGATCAGAAGCGCCCCGCGGGGAGGCCGGAACTGGGAGGACCGGCGCGGGCAGGGCTAAAAAACAGTTACTCGGACGAGAGTTGGGTCAGGTCAATGTGAGGGCGCGGCGAGAGACGCGACGTCGCGGGCTTTTGAGTTCACGGTGACGTGAGGTTCTTGTGGCGGTCAGCCGAACTCGGCATCGTCGGCGGCCACGGCGGCGCGGAAGTCTGCCAGCAGGCTGGGGTCGGCCGAGTGCACCCGGTTCCACGTCGGGATGAAGGGTGTCTCCTGCGGGTTCTCGATGAAGAGCTGACCGGCGCGGACGATGTTTTCGCCGAACATTTCGATGCTGCGTTCCTCGGCGTGGCGGTCGATGGTCAGCCCGTTCATCTTGGCATCCGCCGAATAGGCCTCGAGCAGGTCGAGCGCCGAGCGGTAGTAGGTGGCCTTGAGCGTGCGGAAGACATGCGGGGTAAACACGGTCCCGTCGGCAGCGAGCTTGCGGAAAATCGCCTTGCAGATATCGACCGACATGCGCGAGAGCCCCTGGCTGGCGTCCTCGGGCGAGAGGTCCTGGTGCTTGTGGTCGTAGATGTCGGCGATCTCGACCTGGCAGACCTGCCGCGGGCCAAGGTTGCGCCAGGCTTCGGACAGCACGCCGATCTCCAGCCCCCAGTCCGAGGGAATGCGCAGGTCGGGCAGCAGTCCGGTGCGCAGCGCCATCTCGCCCGAAAGCGGGTAACGGAAGGCGCGCAGGTAATCGATGTAGTCGCGATCCCCGATGGTGCGCTTGAGCGCGATGAGCAGCGGAGAAACCAAGAGGCGGGTGACCCGGCCGTTCAGCTTGCCGCCGCCGACGCGGGGGTAGTAGCCCTTGGAGAGCTGGTAGCTGAAGCTCGGATTGGCCACCGGGTAGACCAGCCGGTCGAGCATCTCGCGCGTGTAGGTGACGATGTCGCAGTCGTGGATCGCCATCACGGCGCTGTCGGCGCAGGAGATGAGATAGCCCATGCAGCCCCAGACGTTCTTGCCCTTGCCGGGCTCCTGCGGGGCGAGGCCGAGCTCCTCGAGCCTGCCCATGATCTGCTGCATCCGCGGGCTGTCGTTCCAGATCACCGTGGTCTGCTGCGGCAGCATGGAAAAGAACTGGCGGGCGTGGCGGTATTGCGCCTCGTTCGCGCGGTCGAGCCCGATGACGATGCGGTGCAGATAGGTGACCTTGCTCAGTTCCTTGAGGATGTCCGGAAGCGCGTCGCCCTCTAGCTCGGAATAGAGCGAGGGCAGGATCAGCGAGATCTTTCGGCTCTGCGCGTAGGTTTCAAGCTCGTAGACCATCTCCTCGATCGGGCGCGAGCGCAGGTTGTGGAACTGGGCGATATTGCCGTTCTGGTGGAAGTCGGCCATGGCGGAGGTCTCCTAAAGCCCGAGGTCTGCAAGTAGGTGGAGGATGGCGGCGTTCCAGCCCTCGGGGCCGGGCAGGGCGGTGCGGCGGATACGTCCCGTCTGCTCGCCGGGCAGGGGCGGGATGCCGTTGCCATGGTCGTTGCGGATGATCACGCCGTGGGTGGCGGCCTCGATCATCTCGATGTCATTGGGCGCATCGCCGAGCGCGATGGACGTATCGCAGCCGAGGTCGGTCAGGATCCCCGCCATCTGCTGCGCCTTGGTGCCGCCGAAGGAAAGGGTGAGAAAGCGCCCGCCCTTGCGCGCGTGGATGCCTGTTTGCGCAAGCGCGGCAAGGAAGGCGTCCTGTTCGGCCTCGCTGCCAGACCAGAGGCCGGGCTCGGTGAAGCGCCGCTTGCGGGCCAGTTCGGCGCAATCCAGAGACAGGCCGGTGACCCGCGCCACCTCCTCGGCATCCATGTCGCCGAAGCCTCTGAAAAGGCGGGCGTGCTCGGGCACTTCGGCCAATGCGGCGCGGAGCTTCTGATAGTCGGCTGCGTCTTCCGAAAGGGCGCCGGGGCTGATCCGGTCGGCGCCGTTCTCGACAATGGCGGGCCAGTCACCGAGGCCCAATTCGCGATGCAGGGGGCCGATCTCGGCGGCGGTCTTGGAGGAGGCGAGGATGAGCGGGATGCCGCGCTTCTTGAGCGCATCGAGCGCGGGCCGCGCGGGGGCGTAGGAATAGGTGCCGTGGTCGAGCAGGGTCCCATCGAGATCGGTGAATACCGCTAGCCGCACGTCTTGTTCCTTCGTCTCTGCCCCGGGTCCAGTTAAGCGGATGGCGCCCGGCAAGGGAACAGGCGCGGCGTCAACAAACATCTAAGATGCCGAGATTGGACGGAAAGTGGGCAACGCCATCGCGCGTCTCGGCGTGCGACGGTTTCGGGGGGCAGAAAAAGCAACGCCGGCCCGCAACGACGGACCGGCGCACATCGCGTGATCTTGGCCTTATCGTGCGCCGGGGGCGCTCAGGCCACGTTCTCGAGCTTGCTGTCCGGCACCACGCCGAGCGCGTGGCATACGTCGCGGGTCAGCTCGGGGCGGTTGAGCGTGTAGAAGTGCAGCTTCTCGACGCCGCCCTCCAGCAGCTCGTTGCAGAGCTCGGTGCACATGGCTGTCGCCAGCAGGTCCTGCCGGTCGTCGCGCTCGGCCTTCTCGAAGGCCTCGATCACCCAGGCGGGGATCTTGGTGCTGGTGGCTTCGGCGAAGCGGCGCGCGCCCTTCCAGTTCTCGATCGGCAGGATGCCTGGCACGATGGGCTTGTCGATGCCGGCCTTCTCGCAGGCGTCGCGGAAGCGGAAGAAGCTCTCGGCCTCGAAGAAGAACTGGGTCAGCGCCTCGGACGCGCCGGCGTCGAACTTGCGCTTGAGGTACTCGACATCGGCGGTGGCCGAAGGCGCTTCGGGGTGCTTGTCGGGATAGGCCCCGACGCGGATGGTGAAGTCGCCCGCCTCGCGCAGCGCCTCGATCAGCTCTACGGACGAGTTGAAGCCCTCGGGGTGGGGAGTGAAGCCGCTGGCGCCCTTGGGCGGATCGCCGCGGAGCGCGACGATGTCGTTCACGCCGGCCTCCTTGAACTGGCGCGCAATCGCCAGCGTTTCCTCGCGGGTCGCGTCGACGCAGGTCAGATGCGCCGCGACCTTGAGGCCGGAGTTCTTGTGCAGGGTGGCGACGACGTCACGGGTCAGCTCGCGGGTGGTACCGCCGGCGCCATAGGTGACCGACACGAAGCGCGGACCGAGCGGCGAGAGCGCCTGCACCGTGTCCCACAGCCGGAAGGTCGCCTCGATGTTGCGGGGCGGGAAGAATTCGAAAGAGATGTCGGGGCGCGTCATTGGCCGGGACTCCGAGTTTGGATTTCGGTCCTTGTGACACATGAACCTTTGTGAGACAAACTCATACTTCTCAAGAACAACATGAGGCGAACACTGGGATGCATATCGAGTTTCGTCACCTGCGCACGATCAAGGCCATCCACGAGGCCGGGGGTCTCGCGCGTGCGGCCGATCAGCTCAACATAACGCAATCGGCCCTCTCTCACCAGATCAAGGGGCTCGAGGATCAGGCGGGGGTCGAGCTCTTCGTGCGCCGGTCCAAGCCGATGAAGCTCTCGGCGGCGGGTCTGCGCCTGCTGCGCCTCGCCGACCAGGTGCTGCCGCAGGTCGAGGCAGCGATGGCCGAGTTCGACGGGTTGCGCGCGGGCTCGGCCGGGCGGCTGCATATCGCCATCGAATGTCATGCCTGTTTCGAATGGCTGTTCCCGGTGCTCGAGAGCTTCCGCAAGAGCTGGGGCGATGTCGACGTGGACATCCGCCCGGGGCTCGCCTTCGACGCGCTGCCGGCGCTGATGAAGGAAGAGGTCGACGTGGTGATCTCGTCCGATCCCGAGGATCTGCCCGGCGTCACGTTCACGCCGCTCTTTGAGTATCACCCGGTTTTCGTCGCGGCGGCCTCGCACCCGCTGGCCGGAAAGCCCTGGATCGAGGCGCAGGACTTCCGCGGCGAGACGCTGATCACCTATCCGGTGGATCGGGCGCGGCTCGATATATTCTCGCAATTGCTGTCCCCGGCGAAGGTCGAACCGGCGGCGATTCGCCAAGTCGAGCTGACTGCAGTGATTCTGCTTTTGGTTGCCTCGAATCGTGGTGTCGCGGTTTTGCCCGATTGGGTTGTGCGCGAAGTGAAATACAATTCCGATTACATCACCCGGCCATTGACCGAGGCGGGGATCACCCGGCACCTCTACGCCGCGACCCGCACCGAGGATCTGGATAAACCCTTCATGACGGATCTGATCCGCCTGGCGGGGCAGGAGGCGCGGCGCTTGCAATCGCAATGACTGCACGCCGGACTGCAACGCCGGCTATCGCCAGTCCCGCTACGGGCTGACGTGTGCGGGTACACCCCCGCGGGGACCCAACCCCAGGTGGGGTGGGGTCATGCGATGTAAGATTTTGTTATTAAAGTGTTTTCAGATCGGACGCCATCATGCGTCCATCGCGGCCTTCCTTGAGCTCGTAGCTCACTTTCTGATTGTCCGCGAGGCCGGTAAGCCCCGAACGTTCGACGGCCGAGATATGAACGAAGACATCCTTGCCCCCCTCTTCGGGCGCGATGAAGCCGTAGCCTTTGGTGGTATTGAACCATTTCACGGTGCCGCTCGGCATGTGTCCGTGCTCCTTCCAACTTTCCTGTTTCTACCCGTAATGCGGGCGCCGCGTCACATTCGCCTCTCAGCGGGAGGAATGCCTGTCCCGGTCGAAAACGCGGTAAAATCGAGGCTTTCCGGCTCTGATCATCGAAGGTCACGGGCCAAGAGTTGCACGGTGCCTGCAAAAATCAAGAGAAACGCTTCGCAGTCGCGGCATTAGGCAATAAATAGTGCCCCAAGAGTTCAAGGAGATGGCGGATGCTGATATACGGGCTGAAAACGTGTGATACCTGCCGAAAGGCGCTGAAAGCCCTGCCCGAGGCCGAGTTTCGCGACGTCCGGGCCGACGGTGTGCCCGGCGAGGTGATCGACAGCGCGCTTGCGGAATTCGGCGACAAGCTGGTGAACACCCGCTCGACCACATGGCGCGAGCTTGATGAGGCGCAGCGCGCGCGCCCGGCGAAAGATCTGCTTGCCAACCACCCGACATTGATGAAGCGGCCGCTGATCGTGGCGGGCGAGGCGATGTATCTTGGCTGGACCAAGGACGTCGAGGCGGCTCTGGCGGGCTGACGTTGCCAAACCCCGGTCAAAAAGAAAAAGCCCCGGGCGATCCCCCGGGGCTTTGTTGTTCGCAAGAAACCCGGCTCAGCGCAGGTCGGGCGCGGTGGCGTCCAGCGACAGCGAAGCGACGATCTCGTCGAGGCTCTGTACCGCGGTCTGCTTCTCGCCGAGACGGCGCACGGTGACGGTGCGCTCTTCGACCTCGCGGTGGCCCACGGCGAGGATCACCGGCACTTTGCCCACCGAGTGGTCGCGGACCTTGTAGTTGATCTTCTCGTTGCGCGTGTCGGCCTCGGCGCGCACGCCGGCGGCCTTGAGCGCTGCGACGACCTCGAGCACGTAGTCATCCGCCTCCGAGGTGATCGAGGCGACGACGACCTGCCGCGGCGCCAGCCAGAAGGGCAGCTTGCCGGCGTGTTCCTCGATCAGGATACCGATGAAACGCTCGAAGGAGCCCAGCACGGCGCGGTGCAGCATGACCGGGCGGTGCTTCTCGCCGTCCTGGCCGATGAAGCTCGCGTCAAGACGCTCGGGCAGGTTGGGATCGACCTGCAGCGTGCCGCACTGCCAGTCCCGGCCGATCGCATCGGTCAGGGTGAACTCGAGCTTGGGACCGTAGAAGGCGCCTTCGCCCTCCTGGATCTCATACTCGTAGCCCGCGGCACGGCAGGCATCGCCAAGCGCCGCTTCGACGCGGTCCCAGCTCTCGTCCGAGCCGATGCGCTTCTCGGGGCGGGTGGAGAGCTTGATCGTCCAGTTCTCGAAGCCCAGATCGGCGTAGATCGAGGCGAGGAACTCGATGAACTTCTTGGTTTCCGCCTCGATCTGATCGTCGGTGCAGAAGATATGCGCGTCGTCCTGGGTGAAGCCGCGCACCCGCATGATGCCGTGCAGCGCGCCCGAGGGCTCGTAGCGGTTGCACGACCCGAACTCGGCCATGCGCAGCGGCAGGTCGCGGTAGGACTTCAGGCCCTGGTTGAACACCTGCACGTGGCAGGGGCAGTTCATCGGCTTGAGCGCGTTGATCGCCTTCTCGCGGGCATGCTCTTCGTCGACTTCAACGATGAACATGTTCTCTTGGTAGTTGTCCCAGTGCCCGGATTTCTCCCAGAGCTTGCGGTCGACGACCTGCGGCGTGTTGACTTCGACGTAGCCGTCATGCTCCTGCCGGCGGCGCATGTAGTCCTGCAGCGTGGTGTAGATTTTCCAGCCGTTGGGATGCCAGAAGATCTGCCCCGGCGCTTCCGGCTGGAGGTGGAAGAGATCCATCTCGCGGCCCAGCTTGCGGTGGTCGCGCTTGGCCGCTTCCTCGAGGAAGTTGAGGTACTTCTTCAGCTCGTCGCGGTTGCGGAAGGCCACGCCGGTGATCCGCTGCAGCATCGGGCGCGAGACGTCGCCGAACCAATAGGCGCCCGAGACGCCCATCAGCTTGAAGGCATCCGACGGCAGCTGGCCGGTGTTCTGAAGGTGCGGGCCACGGCAGAGATCCTGCCAGTCGCCGTGCCAGTACATGCGGATCGGCGCATCTGCCGGGATGCGGTCCACCAGCTCGACCTTGTAGCCCTCGCCGCTGTCTTCATAGAACTTGCGGGCGCGGTCGCGGTCCCAAATCTCGGTCTTCACCTCGTCGCGGGCGTTGATGATCTCTTTCATCTTCGCCTCGATCTGGCCGAGGTCTTCTGGGGTGAAGGGCTCGGCGCGGTCGAAGTCGTAGAACCAGCCTTGGTCGGTGACCGGGCCGATGGTGACCTTGGTGTCGGGCCAGATCTCCTGCACCGCGCGCGCCATCACGTGGGCAAGGTCGTGGCGGATCAGCTCGAGCGCCTGGTCCTCGTCCTGCAGCGTGTGGATCGCGATCGTGCTGTCGGCCTCGATGGGCCACTGAAGGTCCCAATGCGCGCCGTTCACGGTGGCGGAGATCGCCTTTTTCGAAAGGCTCTTGGAAATGGCTGTGGCCACGTCGGCAGGGGTCACGCCCTTGTCGAATTCGCGCGCATTGCCATCGGGGAATGTCAGGGAAATCTGGCTCATAGGCCTAGTCTCCTCGTCGGTCTGGCGCCCACGGAACGCCCGGTTGCGGGTTATATCTCGTGCCGCCTTGTGACCCTCGGGGCAGGGGGTGTCAAGCGGCGGGGAGGCAGGCATGACGAGAGGGCGCGGCCAGCGTGCTTGGAGCCGAGCCGACGCCTCCGGGGCGTGCGCGGCCAGCGAACGGCTGTCAGGGCCGCAAAATCCTCGGCGCGGGCGCTTCGAACGTCATCCGCCCCCCACGCAATCCCCAGACCGGCCGCCGGATCTCGGCCACGGCAGAGGCGCGGCTCTCGCAGGGCAGCAGCACCAGATCGGCCGGGCCGCCAACCTCGATCCGGTCGGACACGCCAAGAAGCCGGAAGGGATCGCTGCTGACCATCTCGAAACAGGCGGTCAGCTCCTCGGCGCTGCCAAGCTGCGCGACGTTGGCAAAGAGGTTGGCCATCCGCGGCAGCGAGCAATCGCCGTAAGGGGTAAAGGGGTTGAGCACGTTGTTGGTCGCCACGGTGCAGCACACCCCAGCAGCGTGGAACCGATGCGCCGGCGCCACGCCCCGCGGCACCGCGTGGTCATGCCCGCGTCCGGTGATGAAAAGGTCGGTCGCCGGCAAGACGGTGAGCGCGATCCCCGCGTCCTGCAGCAGCGCCACGCTCTGCGCCAGCGCGGCGGGGGAAAGCATCGACAGCTTGGTCGCATGGCCGATTGCCACGCGCCCCTGCATGCAAAAAGCGATGGTCTGCCGGGCCACCTCGTCGAGATGCCGCCAGCTGGCGTCGAGGTCGAAATCGAGGTGGAAATCAAGGTCGACACCGAACGCGCGCGCCATCTCGAAGAGCAGCGCAATCTGCCCCTCCGGGTCGGTGTCGGTATAGGGACAGCCGCCGAGCAGGTCTGCCCCCTCCGCCAAGGCCGCCCGCAGCAGCTCTTCGGTGCCGGGATAATTCAGCAGGCCCTCTTGCGGGAAGACGCAGATCTGCAGGTCGAGCGCCCAGGAATAGTCCCTCTTCAACTGCCTGACCGCCTCGAAGCCCGCGAGCCCGATCACCGGATCGATCTCGACCTGCGTGCGGATCAGCGTGGTGCCTTGGCCGATCGCCTGCTCCAGAACCCGCGCCCCGCGCGCGTAGACGTCCTCGGTGGTGAAGTCCCTTTTGGCTGCCGTCACTGCCGCCAGCGCCCCCTTGAGATCGCCGGTCCGGTTCACCGCGCGCTCGAGAATGCAGGCCTTGTCGAGGTGCAGGTGGCTGTCGGCAAAGCCGCGGAAGACCAGGCCACCTTGTGCATCGAGCGTGGGCGCGTCGCTGGCGAGGCCCGCCCCGATGGTCGCGATCCGCCCCTGCGCGAGGCCGATATCGACCGGCGCTGCACCGTCCGAAAGCCGCGCGTCGCGGATGATGAGATCAAGTGTCATTGTACGGCTCTTGCCCTTTCTTCGTGGGTCTTCAGCTGCCGCGAAAGACTCGCGGCGGTTTGCCAACCTCGGCGCCCAGGTAAGGCACCCTCGGCGCGGAAGCCTGTCAAAGCCGCGCATCGAATAGTCGCTAAGGTGCCGCTCTTGAAGGGCGCTCTGCCCAATCTTTGGGCAAAGTGAATGCCATGTCTGTGAGGACTATGCGTGCCCTCATTCCTTCCGCTCCGCAACGTGCCCGAACCGACGCGCCGGTTGATCGAAATCACCGAAAGAGCCCCGGAGACCCCTCGAAAGGACCGGTGTTTTGGCTTCTTCCGCCGAGCTTGCGCGCGTTCCGAGACCGGCGCGGGAACCTGCTGCCACGCCGCGGCGTTTCCCTGCCGGACCCCCCGGCGGAAGAGCAGCGGCAGGCGCATGACCCATATCGACGAGACGCAGATCTACGACACATTGACCGAAGGCACCGACGGCGCGCCAAGGTCCGAGGCCCGCAACGGGCTGCGCCACGTCGGATCGCTGTCGATGACCAAGCTCGCCGACGGCCTTCTGAATCCGAAACTGGTGCTCACCTGGCTGGCGCAGGCGCTCGGCGCGCCTGCCGCCGTCTCCGGCCTGCTCGTCCCGATCCGCGAGGCGGGGGCGCTTCTGCCGCAGCTCCTGCTGGCGGGCGTGGTCCGGCGTAGCCGCCAGCGCAAGTGGATCTGGGTGGCGGGCTCGATCGGGCAGGGGCTCGCGGCAGCGGGCATGGTCGTCGTTGCGCTGACGTTGCAGGGCATGGCGGCGGGGCTCGCGCTCTGCGCACTGCTGGCGGTGCTTGCGCTGTCCCGCGCCGCCGCTTCGGTCAGCTACAAGGACGTGCTTGGCAAGACCGTCTCGAAGACTCGCCGCGGCTCGATCACCGGCACGGCGGGCTCGGTCGCCTCGGCGGGGGTTCTGGTCTTTGCGCTGCTGCTCCTGTCGGGCGCGGTCCAGGACGTGCCGCCCGTCGCCGCGGCGATCGGCCTTGCTGCGGCGCTCTGGCTCGGAGCTGCGGCGCTCTTCGCGACTCTGGAGGAAAAGGACAGCGACCCCGATGAGACGGCCGCTGCCATCGACCTCTCACCGCTGCGCGAAGACCCGCAGTTCCGCCGCTTCATCGCCTGCCGGGGGGCGCTGACCGTGACCTCGCTGGCACCGCCCTATCTCGTGCTGCTCGACGACGGCGGCGGCGCATTGCAGAAGCTTGGCGCCATGGTCCTGGCCTCGGCGCTGGCCGGCTTCGTGTCGAGCTGGGTGTGGGGCCGGATGGCGGACCGCTCGTCGCGCCGCGTTCTGATGCTCTCGGGCTTCGCCGGGGCTGGCGCCATGGCGCTGGCGGTGGTGGCGGCACTGCTCGGCTGGACGGGGCCGATCTGGGTCACACCGCTGCTGCTCTTCGCGCTGCTGATCTCCTGGCAGGGGGTCAGGCAGGGCCGCTCGACATACCTTGTCGACATGGCTCCCGAGGAGGGGCGAGCGAGCTATGCTGCGCTCGCCAATACGCTCATCGGCGGGCTGCTGCTGGTGACCGGCGCGCTTGGCGGGGCGCTGGCCATTGTCGGCCCGGTGGCGGCGCTGGCGGGTTTCGCTGCGCTGAGCCTGGTTGGCGGGGTCATCGCCGCTGGCCTGCGCGAGGTCGAGAACGGTCAGGGCGCCAACAGGGACTGACGCGCCTGCGCCCGAACGGCGCGTGTCAACGGCGCCAGCGCCGCGGCCACCAGCCGGTTGACCTGCCAGGTCAGGAAGATGTCCTCGGGCGCGTCCGGGCGCATGGCAACCAGCGCGCCCGAGGCGAGCAGCGGTGCCGCAAGGAACTCCGGGTTCAGCCCCCAGCCGATCCCCAGCCGCGCCGCCTCGACGAAGCCCTGGGTCGAGGGCAGGCGGTGCGTGGGCGGCAGCAGCGCCTGCCCGGTGACCCGGCGGAGCCAGTGATGCTGCAGCGCGTCCTTGCCGTCGAACTGCAGCAGCGGCGCACGCGAAAGGGTCTCGGCCGTGACCCCTTTGGAAAAATACCGGTCCCGGAAATCGGGCGCGCAGGTCGCAACATAGCGCATCCGCCCCAGTGGAACCGCGTCGCAGCCCTGCACCGGGCGGGCATGGTCGCAAATCGCCGCCGAGACCTCGCCCCGCCGCAGCCAGTCGGCCGAGAAGGCCTGATCATCCACCACGATGTCGAAGAGCATGTCGCGCCCGACCAGCGCGGGCAGGAACCAGGTGCCTAGGCTGTCGGCGTTGACCGCCAGCCGCAGCCGCGCCTGCGCTGCGTGCTGGCCGAGATCGCGTGCCAGCGCAGCCTCGAGCAACGCCACCTCCGAAGCATGGCGCGCCAGCCGCGCTCCGGCGGGGGTGGCGGTGCAGGGGGTGGCGCGGATCACCAGCGCCGCCCCGGCGCGATCCTCGAGCGCCTTGATGCGCTGCGAGATCGCCGAGGGCGTCACCGAAAGCGCGCGCGCGGCGGCATCGAAGCTGCCGAGCCGCAGCACCGCTTCCAGAGCGGCCAGTTGAGAGGGGTCATATTGCATTAGCGTATCTTAATCAGGGTCAATTTCTTTAACTAGCCTTTGATCGGCCCTGCGTGATAGCCCGGCCTCCGGACAACGAAGATGGAGACCGCACCATGCAGGCAGCCGCCGCTGGCTTTGCCTTGGGACTTTCGCTGATCGTGGCGATCGGGGCGCAGAATGCGTTCGTGCTGCGGCAGGGGCTGCGGCGCGAGCATGTGCTGGCGGTGGTGCTGGTCTGCGCGCTGTCGGATGCGGTGCTGATCGCCGCGGGCGTCGCGGGCTTCGGACTGCTGGCAAGCCAGCTGCCGGGGCTCGAGACCGTGATGCGCTGGCTCGGCGCCGCCTTCCTGATGTGGTACGGCGCGCGCACCCTGCTTGCCGCCTGGCGCGGTGGCGCGGCGCTGCGGGCCGAGCGCGACCCGGGCAATGGCAGCCTTCGGCGCGCACTGCTCACCTGCCTCGCGCTGACCTGGCTCAATCCCCATGTCTATCTCGACACGGTGATGCTGCTGGGGGCGGTGTCGTCCCAGTATGAGAGCCGGCTGCACTTCGGGCTCGGCGCCGTGAGCGCGTCCCTGTGCTTTTTCTTTGCGCTCGGCTTCGGCGCGCGACTGCTGGCGCCGGTCTTTGCACGGCCTGTAGCCTGGCGCGTGCTCGACCTGGGGATCGGGCTGACCATGTGGCTCATCGCGGCGAAACTGCTGATCGGCTGAGCGCGGACCCTTGCGCCCGGCGCAGGGCGCGCTACCAAAGCCCCTATGAACACCACGCAAGCGAACCCGGTCCGGGGCATCCTTTTCATGGTCGTCACGGGGCTTTGCTTCGTCGGCGTCACGGTCACGGTCAAGCTGCTGCACGGCCGGGTGCCGGCAGCGGAGTCGGCCTTTCTGCGCTACCTCCTCGGACTGGTCTTCCTGATCCCCATGTGGAAGGCGCTGCGCGAACTGCGGATGACCCCGCGCCAGTGGCGGCTCTCGGCGCTGCGCGGTGGCGCGCAGACGCTTGGGGTGATCTGCTGGTTCTTCGCCATGGCTCGCATCCCGCTCGCCGAGGTCACGGCGATGAACTATCTCACGCCGATCTACGTGACAGTTCTGGCGGTCTTCGTGCTGGGCGAGCGGCTGGCAATGCGCCGCATCCTCGCCATCGTCGCGGCCCTCGGAGGGGCGCTGCTGATCCTTCGGCCGGGGTTCCGCGAGCTTGATCCGGGGCATTTCGCCATGCTCGGGACGTCGCTCATGTTCGCCGTTTCCTATCTCATCGCCAAGATCATCACCGACGAACTCTCGCCGGCCATCGCACTGGCGCTCTTGTCGATCTCGGTGACGCTGGGGCTTTTCCCCTTCGCGCTTGCGGTCTGGGTCTGGCCAAGCTGGGGCGATCTCGTCATCCTCATGGCCACCGCCACCTTTGCCACGGCGGGGCATTACGCCATGGTGCTCGCCTTCGCCAGCGCGCCGGTGACGGTGACCCAGCCAATCACCTTCCTGCAGCTGGTCTGGTCGGTGGCCATCGGGGCGCTGTTCTTCGCCGAGCCCGTCGATCCCTTCGTGGTCGGCGGCGGGCTGGTGATCATCGGCTCGGTGCTCTTCATCACCCTGCGCGAGGCGATGCTGAAGCGTCGGGTGACGCCCTCGGGTCCCGATACGAAGTTCTGAGCGGGTGGGGTGGCGCCCAATCCGCTGAAACAGTCCGTTTCCAAAACATGAAAAATCCCCAGGGCCATCGCATTTCGGCCTTATTCCCGCGTGAAGGTTTCCCCAAGTGAAACAGTTCAGCCGAGTATGTGACCATGTTTGCCAACAACCAATTGACCGAAAACCTCGACGACGTCCGGGCCTTCCTTCTGGCGGAGCGCGGCAAGGCGCTCTCCGACGCCGAATGGCGCTTTCGCATGAAGGGCTACGGCTACCAGCTGCGCCGCACCGAGCGGGGCATGGAGGTCTCTCGCCTGCCGCAGCACCACCTGCTGGGCACGCTCGACGCCTGAGCCGAGAGGGACCGTGGCAGGCGGCGCACGCCTTAAGGAAGATTAAGCGCGCAGCCTTGCCCTCCTCCCGTGATGCGTAGAAATTGGCCTGATGATCAGGCTTTGTTCACGCTTCGTGAGCGTTTTATTCATAATTGTTTCCCTTGCGTCATCCTGGGTGAGCCTCGTCGCCGCCCCGGTGGCGGCGGCACAGCCGGAGATCACCGGTCGCATCCGCGTGATTGACGGCGACACCTTCGACATCGGCGACGTGCGCGTGCGACTCTTCGGCGTCGATGCCCCGGAACAGGGGCAGACCTGCGGCGGCGGAGCCAAGCCGACTTGGGCCTGCGGCGCCTGGGTGACGTCCGAGGTCCGCGCCCGCTACGAGGGTCGCCGCGCCAGTTGCGCCCGGCTCGACACGGACCGCTACGGGCGCGCCGTGGCGCGCTGCTCGGTCGAGGGCGAGGACGTGGGCCGCGAGCTGGTTTCCGAGGGGCTGGCCTTTGCCTATCGCGCGTATTCTCTGGACTACGACCTCGACGAGAAACGCGCCGTGGTGCGCGGCGTCGGAGTGCATGGCTCCGAGGTGCGGCGCCCCGCCGAGTACCGCGCCGAGACCCGCAACGCCGCGAATTCCGCTGCCGTGGCCGCGGCACCGCGCGGCTGCGTGATCAAAGGCAACGTCTCATCAAAGGGCGAGCGCATCTTCCACGTGCCTGGCCAGAAATACTACGCGGCCACGCGCATCGATGTGACCAAGGGCGAACGCTGGTTCTGCTCCGAGGCAGAGGCGCGCAAGGCCGGGTGGCGCAAGGCGCGGCAGTGAGCACCGCGGCATGACCTCGGGGCATGTTGATCCGCATCAAGGAGCGGCCGCGCGGCGCGTGCGAAGACAGGGCCAAGACACGTGAAGGAGGCTCAGCCCATGTCCCATGTTCCGCATTCCCTCGCCGAGGAATTCCCGCAATTTGCCGCGCGCATCTCCGAGCTCAAGCAGCAGGGCGGCCATTTTGCCACGCTCGCAGAGCGTTACTATGAGGTGAACCGCGAGGTGCACGGGGCCGAGAGCGGGCTGACCCCGATGGAGGGGCTCGCCGAGGCCGACCTGCGCAAGAAGCGCGCCGCGCTGAAGGATGAGATCTATGCGCTGCTCACCGCCGATGCCGAGGGCATCGAAGGTTAATTGAGCAGCGGCTCGATTTCCGAGACGATCGGATCGGAGAGGGGCAGCGTTGTGCTGCCCCAGCCGGCGACGAATTCGCCGTTCGGGCCGATCAGCACCTTGTTGAAATTCCAGGACGGGGCGAAGTTCTTCGCCTCGGCCAGTTCCCGGTAGAACGGATGCGCGCCGTCCCCGGTCACATGGGTGATCGTGGTCATCGGCATGTCGAGATCGAAGTTGATCTCGCAATAGTCCTTCACCTCGGCTTCGCTCCCCAGCTCCTGCCTGAAATCGTTCGACGGCACCGCCAGCACCACCAATCCGCGGTCGCGGTAACGTTCGTAAAGCGTCTGCAGCCCGTCGAACTGCGGTGCGAAGCCGCAGCGCGAGGCGGTGTTGACCACAAGAACCGGGCCGCCGCGCCAGCTTTCCAGATCGAGCGTGCCGCCGTCGATGGAGTCGAAAACCGTAGCCTCCGAGGCCTTTCCGGGCAGGGCGAGGGCGGGCAGGGCAGCGGTGGCGAGAACCGCAAGAAGGGGGAGGATGCGCATGGAAGGTCTCCTTTGCGTTCACAGATAGTCTCGCTACCGTGAAGTCAATGTCGCGGGGCGCCCTTGGACGTTCACCCGCCTGTGCAAAATTGCAGGGCGCGAAATGCGCTTGGCGGGCGGGTCTGTCGACCCTATCTTCAAGGCTCAGCAGGAGGTGACGCCATGGCCGGAGGCTGGAGCCGCGACGGAGCGGTGCAGGATCAGATCGAGGACAGCATCAAGGACGAGCTGGCGCGCATGCAGGCGCGTAGGCGCCCCATGGGCGAGAGCCTGACACATTGCGCCGAATGCGACGAGCCGATCCCCGAGAAGCGCCGCATGGCCATCCCGGGCGTGAAGCTCTGTATCGACTGCCAGCAGGAGCGCGACGGGGCCGTTCAGGCGCGCGGAGGCATCAACCGGCGCGGCTCCAAGGACAGCCAACTCAAGTGAGATCGTCGTCGTCGCGCTCTGCAGGGGTGCGGTCCGGGGTCTCGCGCCGCCGCAGGCTCTTGCCGCGCTCGAGCCCGCGCCGGTAAAGCGGCATCACATCCAGCATCGCCACGGCGAAGCCGAGCGGGATCATCCAGAAACCCAGGATCGGCAGAAAGCCGAGGATCCCGCCGCAGATCAGCAGCAGCCCCAGCACAAGGCGCAGGCCTGGCGGCACGCGCCGACGCACGTGCACGAGGAAGCGCTGCATCCGCGCCTTGATCGTGCGCTTTACGCGCGGCTGTGGGGGCTGTTTGTCGGGCGGGAGCATGAGGCGGATCCTTCTCGGGCCTCGGGAATGATATGTTGAAAATGCCGTTGGAACAGGGGGCGGGCCCCGCGAGGCCCGCCCCAGAGCGCAGTCTTGGTGTCAGTCTTCCATCGCCTCGAGCTCGTCGATGAAGCCCTCGATCATCGACAGACCCTTGTCCCAGAACTTCGGGTCGGTGGCATCGAGCCCGAAGGGCTCGAGCAGCGCCTTGTGGTGCTTCGAGCCGCCGGCTTTGAGCATGTCGAAGTACTTGTCCTGGAAGCCTTCGGGGTTCTGCTCGTATTCTGCGTAAAGCGCGTTCACCAGCCCGTCGCCGAAGGCGTAGGCATAGACATAGAAGGGCGAGTGCACGAAATGCGGGATATAGGCCCAGAAGGTCTCGTAGCCCGGCATGAAGTCGAAGGCCTCGCCAAGGCTCTGCGCCTGCACCGACATCCACAGCACGTTGATGTCCTCGGGGGTGAGCTCGCCGCCGCGCCGCGCCTCGTGCAGCTTGCACTCGAAGTCGTAGAAGGCGATCTGCCGCACCACGGTGTTGATCATGTCCTCGACCTTGCCGGCGAGCATGACCTTGCGTTCCTTCTGATCCTTCGCCTTGGCCAGCATGGCGCGGAAGGTCAGCATCTCGCCGAAGACCGAGGCGGTCTCGGCCAGCGTCAGCGGCGTCGAGGCGAGCATCTCGCCTTGGCCGGCCGCCAGCACCTGGTGCACGCCGTGGCCCAGCTCATGCGCCAAGGTCATCACGTCGCGTGGCTTGCCGAGGTAGTTGAGCAGCACGTAGGGGTGGGCGTCGGTGACCGTGGGATGGGCAAAGGCGCCGGGGGCCTTTCCGGGCTTGGCGGCGGCGTCGATCCAGCCCTTGTTGAAGAAGGGCTCGGCAATCTCGGCCATGCGCGGATCGAAACCGGCATAGGCCTCCATCACGGTCTTCTCGGCCTCGTCCCAGCCGACAATGCGGTCGCTCTCCATCGGCAGCGGCGCGTTGCGGTCCCAGACCTGCATGCGCTCGAGCCCCAGCCACTTGCGCTTGAGTTCGTAGTAGCGGTGCGACAGGCGCGGGTAGGCATTGACCACGGCGTTGCGCAGCGCCTCCACCACCTCGGGCTCGACGTCGTTGGCGAGGTGCCGTGCGTGCTGTGCCGAGGGCATTTTGCGCCAGCGATCCATCACTTCCTTTTCCTTTGCCTGGGTGTTGTGCACCCGGGCAAAGGTCTTGATGTTCTCGCCGAACACGCGCGCCAGTTCGTGGGCGGCGGCTTCGCGCTTGGACCGGTCCTGCTCGGTCAGCAGGTTGAGCGTGCTCTCGATGCTCATCTCCTCGCCGCCGACCTCGAAGGTCAGCCCGGCGATGGTCTCGTCAAACAGCCGCTCCCAGGCGTCGCCGACGACGCCCAGATCGTGCAGGAAATGCTCCATCTCGTCGGAGAGCTGGTGCGGCTTCATCGCGCGGATGCGGTCGAAGGCGGGCTTGTAGCGGCCGAGCTCGGGATCGGCGGCAAAGAGACCATCCAGCAGATCATCGTCGAGCCGGTTCAGCTCGAGCGTGAAGAACACCAGCGGCGTGGTGTAATTGGTGATCTTCTCCTGGCAGTCCGACAGGAACTTGGCGCGCTCGGCATCCACCGTCAGCTGGTAGTAACGCAGCCCGGCGTAGGACATGATGCGCCCGCCCACGGCCTCGATCTTCTCGTGGCGGCGGATCATCTCGAGAAAACCGGCGGCGTCGAGCGTGCCCAGCTTGCCCTCGTAGTCGGCGGCGAAACGCGCGCAGGCATCCTCGAGCCAGTCGAGGTCGCGCTTGACCTCGGGCGCGTCGGGCGCCGGGTAGAGATCGCTCAGATCCCATTCCGGCAGGTCGCCCAGGTTCTTGCCGCCGGCGGCGGCATGTGCATCAAAAACGGGCCGAAGGGTCATCGCGTGTCTCCATGTTCTTTCTTCTTGGGGGACAGCTAAGAACGCCGCCCCCGCAGGTTCAAGGGCGAAAGCCCTTTCTTCTGGGTCCAACTATCCCGGGGTCAGGCGCGCGGTGCCTTGGGGCGGCACCCCTCGGCAAAGCGCACCCTTGCTCACTCCGCCACGCAGTCGGCGAAATACTCCACCGAGCCGTCCGGCATCTCCTTCTGCACGAGCCCGTGGATGTCGGTCTCGAAGCCGGGGCACTGCCGCGCGAACTCGCGGTTGAAGCGCAGGTAGTCGACGATGCGCTTGTTGAACACCTCGCCGGGGATGAGCAGCGGGATGCCCGGCGGGTAGGGGGTGACCAGCGAGGTGGTGATCCGCCCTTCGAGCTCGTCGATCGGCACGCGCTGCGTGGTGCGGCGCGCGATGTGCGAGAAGGCCTCGCCGGGGTTCATCGCGGGGGTGAGATCGCTGAGGTAAATCTCGGTCGACAGCCGCGCCACGTCGTACTTGGCGTATTGCGAGTGGACGTGCTGGCACAGGTCCTTCAGCCCCATGCGCTCGTACCGGCGGTGCTTTTGGCAAAACTCCGGCATCGAGCGCCACATCGGCTGGTTCTTGGCGTAATCATCCTTGAACTGCTGCAGCGCGGTCAGCAGCGTGTTCCAGCGGCCCTTGGTGATGCCGATGGTGAACATGATGAAGAAGCTGTAGAGCCCGGTCTTTTCCACCACCACACCGTGCTCGGCGAGATACTTGGTCACGATCGACGCGGGGATGCCCCAGTCGTCGAAACGCCCGTCGAGGTCGAGGCCCGGGGTGATGATCGTGGCTTTGATCGGGTCGAGCATGTTGAAGCCCGGCGCCATGTCGCCAAAGCCGTGCCAGCTGTCGGTGCCGCTGCTCTCGACGCCCTCGGCGTCGGTCTTCTTCAGCACCCAGTCGCGGGTCCGGCCCATGCCGTCGCTGTTGTGGTCGAAATCCTCGGGGCCCCAGACCTGGAACCACCAGTCGTCGGCGCCGTATTCCTCGTCGACCTTGCGCATGGCGCGGCGGAATTCCAGCGCCTCGACGATGCTCTCCTCGACCAGCGCGGTGCCGCCCGGCGGCTCCATCATCGCCGCCGCCACGTCGCAGCTGGCGATGATGCTGTACTGCGGGCTGGTGGAGGTGTGCATCAGGTAAGCTTCGTTGAAGAGATGCCGGTCGAGCTTGGTTTCTTCGCTGTCCTGCACAAGCACGTGGCTCGCCTGCGAAATGCCCGCCAGCAGCTTGTGCACCGATTGGGTTGCATAGGTCAGCGACTTGCGGGTGCGCCCGCGTTTGCGGCCCATTGCGTGATAGGCGCCGTAGAACGGGTGGAAGGCGGCATGGGGCAGCCAGGCTTCGTCGAAGTGCAGGTTCTCGACGTAGCCGTCGAGCAGTCCCTTGATCTCTTCGGTATTGTAGAGAACCCCGTCATAGGTCGACTGTGTCAGCGTCATGATGCGCGGCTGCACTGTCTCGGCATCCACGTCCTTGAGCAGCGGGTTGTTGCGGATCTTCGCCTTGATGCTCTCGATCTCGAACTCGCTGCGCTGGATCGGGCCGATGATGCCCCAATGGTTGCGCGTCGGCTTGAGGAACACCGGGATCGCCCCGGTCATGATGATCGAGTGCAGGATCGACTTGTGACAGTTGCGGTCCACCACGACCACGTCGCCGGGCGCCACGCTGTGGTGCCAGACCATCTTGTTCGACGTCGAGGTGCCGTTGGTCACGAAGAAGCAGTGATCGGCGTTGAAGATGCGCGCGGCATTGCGTTCGGATTCGCCGATGGCGCCGTTGTGGTCCAGCAGCTGGCCCAGTTCCTCGACCGCGTTGCACACGTCGGCGCGCAGCATGTTCTCGCCGTAGAACTGGTGGTACATCTGGCCGATGGGCGATTTCAGGAAGGCGACCCCGCCCGAATGCCCGGGGCAGTGCCACGAGTAGGACCCGTCCTCGGCATAGTCGAGCAGCGCCTTGAAGAAGGGCGGCTGGATGCCCTCGAGGTAGCTCTTGGCCTCGCGGATGATGTGCTTGGCGACGAACTCCGGCGTGTCCTCGAACATGTGGATGAAGCCGTGCAGCTCGCGCAGGATGTCGTTCGGCAGGTGCCGCGAGGTCTTGGTCTCGCCGTAGATGTAGATCGGCACATCGTCGTTCTTCCAGCGGACTTCCTCGATGAAGTTGCGCAGGTTGAGCACCGCCGGGTCGAGCTCGGGGCCGGGAGAGAATTCCTCGTCGTCGATCGACAGCACGAAGGCGCTGGCGCGCGATTGCTGCTGGGCGAATTGCGACAGGTCGCCGTAACTGGTGGCGCCCAGCACTTCGAACCCCTCGGCTTCGATCGCTTCCGCGAGCGCGCGGATGCCGAGGCCCGAGCTGTTCTCGGAGCGGAAGTCTTCGTCGATGATCACGATGGGGAAGCGGAACTTCATTCTTGTCTCCAACCGGGGGTCTTTCGTTGGGTGGGTGTTCGGTCGCCGAGGCCATTGGCCCCTGTTCCGGGCGGGTCGAGGGGGGCTGCAAATCAGCCCTATAATGAATGGATGTTTCTTTCTTTTGAACCCGTCCCCGTCAAGGGGCTGCATGCGGAACCGGGCGGCGGATCGCGGGCCTCAACCATAGGCGCCGAGCAGCGCCTTGAGCCCCTCCAGCGTGTCGATCTCATCCACCGGCTTGTCGCGTCGCCAGCGCGCCATGCGCGGAAAGCGCAGCGCGATGCCCGACTTGTGACGCGCGCTCTGCTGTATGCCCTCGAAGGCGATCTCGAAAACCAGTTCGGGCGTCACTTGCCGCACTGGTCCGAAGCGCTGCTGGGTGTTGCGTTTGACCCAGCGGGTGATCTCGTCGAACTCGGCATCGGTCAGGCCCGAGTAGGCCTTGGTGAAAGGCACGAGCCCATTGCCGTCGCGTACCGCGAAGGTGAAGTCGGTGAACAGGTTGGCCCGCCGTCCATGGCCCTGCTGGGCGTAAATCATCACCGCATCGACGCTCAGCGGATCAAGCTTCCACTTCCACCAGTCACCGCGCCTGCGCCCGCCCTGATAGGCCGAGTCCCGGTGCTTCAGCATCAGCCCCTCGGAGCGGTGTTCACGGGCGTTTTCGCGGCGGGAGGCAAGGGCCGGCCAGTCCGCCTCTGTCAGAAGCGGCGAGGGCATCACGGCGGCATCCTCCGGCAGGCCCGAGAGCATCGCGTCGAGCCGCGCGCGGCGCTCGGACAGGGGCAGGGCGCGGATGTCGGTGCCCTCGTGCTCGAGCAGATCGTAGGCGAGCATCCGCACCGGCGCCTCGGTCAGCAGTTTCTTCGGCACGGTCTTGCGCCCGATGCGCGGTTGCAGCTGGGCGAAGGGCAGCGGCGCGCCGTCCTTCCACGCGAGGATCTCGCCGTCGAGCACCGTGCCCGGCGGAAGGAAGTCCGGCGTGCGGGCGAATTCGGGGAAGCGGTCGGTGATCAGCTCTTCGCCGCGCGACCAGAGGTGGTGCACCCCGCCGCGCAGGATGAGTTGGCCGCGGATGCCATCCCACTTCCATTCGGCCAGCCAGTCGCCGGGATCACCCAGACTCGCGGCCTCGGCCTCGAGCGGCGAGGCAAGGCAGAACGGGTAGGGGCGGCTCTCGTCCTCGGTCGCGTCTTCCTCGGCGGTGAGCTGGTCCCAGCTGCTGTCCTCGGGTTGCCAGTTCCCCATCAGGCGCAGCGCCATGGCGGGCTCGTCGACGCCGGTCGCCTCGGCCAGCGCGCGGGTCATCAGCTTGCGGCTGATGCCAATGCGGAAGCCGCCGGTGATCAGTTTATTGAAAAGGAAACGCTCGGTCGCATCCAGACGATCCCAGGCGTCGAGCACCGCTGCCTTGCGCGCCTCGGTCTCCATCCCGGCCAGCCCTTTGACGACGCCGATCCAATCGTTCAGATCGCGGTCTTCGGGCGCCGCGGCGGGGGGCAGGATCAGCGCGATGGTCTCTGCGAGGTCGCCGACGATCGGATAGCTCTCCTCGAACAGCCAGAGCGGAATCTCGGCCCGTTCCGCCGCCCATTCTCGCAGCAGCGTCGCGGTCACCGCCCGCTTCGGACGGCGCCCCGAAAAGAGCGCCACCGCCCAGAGACGATCAGCCTCGGGCGCCTCGCGGAAAAACTCGGTCAGAGCGGCAACTTTCTCTGAAGTTCTCGTTGTTTGGTCGAGCCTTGTGAAGAGGCGCGCGAAGTCTTTCATGCGGCGTCTCCACTTTCCGTCGCGGCGTCCTCGTCTCCGCCGAACTCTGTGGGCACCGGGGTGGCGTCGTAGCCTTCGCTGCGTAGGTATTGCGCGAAGATATCCACGTAACCATGTGTTGGATATATTTTTTCAGCGCCGGTTTCCTTGATCGCCCGCAGCAGCGCGGGCCAGTCGGCGTGATCCGAGATGACGAAGCCGCGCTGTACCCCGCGCCGCCGCCGCACGCCGCGCAGCCGCATCCAGCCCGAGGCGAAACCGGTCTGCGCCGGGCCGAATTTGCGGGCCCAGGAGGTGCCGAAGGCCGAGGGTGGTGCGATGACCATCGGCGCGGGATGCGCCTTGCGGTCGAAGTCCGGGGTCACGGGGATCGTCTCGCGATCAAACGCCCCGACGGCGCGCAGCACGGCGTTGCTGCCCTCCACCGCACCGTGGGTGTGGATCTCACCGATGCCGGGGTCGAGCATGGAGATCAGCCGCTGGGCCTTGCCGAGACTGTAGGCACCCAGAAGCGAGGCGCGACCGGCGTCGCGGTTGGCGCGCCACCAAGCGTTGATCTCGGCGGCGATCTCGGCCTGCGCCTGCCAGCGGAAGACCGGAAGGCCAAAGGTGCATTCGGTGATGAACGCATGACATCGCACCGGCTCGAAGGGCTCGCTCAGCCCGTCCGCTTCCAGCTTGTAATCGCCCGAAACCACCCAAACCTCGCCGCCGACCTCGACCCGCACCTGCGCCGAGCCGGGCACGTGGCCGGCGGGATGGAAGCTGATCGTGGCGCCGCCGATGCGCAGCGGCTCGCCAAAGGACAGCTCCTGCACCTCGACCCCGAGCCGGTGGCGGATCATCGCGGCGGTGAGCGGGGTGGCGAGGTAGCTGCCATGGCCGGGGCGGGCGTGGTCGGAATGGGCATGGGTGATCAGCGCCCGCGGCACGGGGCGCCACGGGTCGATGTAGATGTCCGCCGCAGGGCAGTAGATGCCGCGCTCGGTGAAGCTGAGAACCGGGTCCGCCATGGAGCGGAAGGATAGGGCGCGGCGTGGCCGCGGCCAGTTCAGGCGCTGGCCTGCGCCCGGGCGGCCTCGGCGCCCTGCCGGTAGTGCGCCGCCAGTTGCGCTACGATGCGCGCGCGGGTCGCCGCATTCTCCATGAGCACCTCGTGCTCGCCGCCGCGGATCACCTCGAGTCGACCGCCGGGCCAGTCGGCCATGCGGACGCGGACACGGGCAGGATCGACCACGCGCTCGTTGCTGCCGAGATAGGTAAGGCAAGGCACCCCGGGCGCCGGAAGGCGTGAGAGCGACCGGCATTCCGCCAGTGCCTCGTGCAGCCAGCGCAGCGACGGGCCGCCAAGCGCCAGATCGGGCACCTCGGTGACCTGCCGCAGCATGTAATCCCAGCTGTCGCGGTCGGTGGTGAGCAGGTTGCCTTCGAAGGCGGTGCGCGCGAGGTAGCTGTCCGGCCCGGTCGAGGGCGCGTAGACATGCCCCATGCCCATGCGCGCGCCGGACCAGCTCAGCGCCCAGGCGGCCGTGCGCACGGGGCCGAACATGCGGATGCCCCACATCGGCGCGGTGAAGCCGGCGCCGGCGACCGGCAGGCCCCGGCTCAGGGCGCGCAGGCCGATGGCGCCGCCCATGGAATGGGCCAGCAGGTGCAGCGGGCGGGGCAGGCCAAGCACATCCACCGCATCGAGCAGAGCGGCCACGTCCTTCTGGTAGTCGGCGAAGAGGTGCACATGGCCGGTCTGCACGTCCTCAAGCATCCGATCCGCCAGCCCCTGCCCGCGCCAGTCGATGGTCAGCACGTGAAACCCTTGCGCCGCGAAGTCACGGGCCACGCGGCCGTATTTCTCGACGTATTCGGTGCGCCCGGGGAAGAGCAGCACCGTGCCGCCTGCCGCCTCGGGGCCGGGGTAATGGGCGATGCGCAGGCGCAGCCCGTCCTCGGCGCGAAGCCAGAAGGCGCGTGCCCCCTCGGGACCATCCGCGAGCGCGGTATGGAAAGGGGCCGGCTCGAGCATCAGCTCAGCACCCCCGCCAGGCGCATCGCCGCGCCCATGTCGCCATCGACCTTGAGCTTGCCTGTCATGAAGGCGGTGGTGGGGTTCTTCTCGCCGTCGATGATGGCGCGGAAGGTCTCGGTGTCGGCGGTCAGCGTCACGTCCGCGGCGTCATCGCCGACCCGCGCGCCGTTCTCGTCGACGACAAGGCTGCCTTTGCCCTCGATGACGAACTTGGCGACGCCGGCGAATCCCCGTCCGTCCAGCTTGCTGTTCAGCGCGGCCACCGCCGCCTTGACCGTTTCGCTCATGTTGCGGGCACTCCTTGCGAATTCCTGTGCTGGCAAAGCGCCAGCTCTGCGCTACACTTCCCTCTATGAGCATCCTGATCCGCGAATTCAAATCTAGAACGGCTCTGGCACTGGCCCTGATCACGTTTTGCCTACCCGGCGCGGCTGTGGCGGACCGGGCGGAGGAACTGCTGACCGAGCTCGCGACGGCCTCGAGCCCCGAGATCGCCGACCGTGCCGAGCGCGATCTCTTCAACGAGTGGTCGAAATCCGGCTCGCCGGCGATGGACCTGCTCCTCACGCGCGGCCGCGATGCGCTGGAGGTGAGCGACTTCGAGACCGCCATCGAGCATCTCACCGCGCTCACCGACCATGCGCCGGACTTCGCCGAGGGCTGGAGCACGCTGGCGCTGGCCTATTACGCCACCGACTCGCTCGGCCCGGCGATGGATGCGCTGGAGCATACGCTGGCGCTCAACCCCAACCATTTCGGTGCGTTGCAGGGGGTGGGGGCGATCCACGAGGAGCTGGGCGATCTTGACCTTGCCTATCGCGCCTATTCCCGGGTAGTTGAACTTCGGCCCTTCGATAGCGATGTTACCGAGGCCATCGAACGGCTCGAAACGCGGGTGAACGGCGTTTCTCTCTGAGGTACCGGAACTGGTCTCCGGCGGGGTGATCCGCCACAGACCAGACGACGGAAGAGGAAAGACAAGGCCCCCCTCCCATGGCCCAACGCGCTCGGATCGCGGCCGTCCTCGGCCCGACCAACACAGGCAAGACCCATTACGCCATCGAACGGATGCTCGCGCACAGGACCGGAATGATCGGCCTGCCGCTGCGGCTTCTGGCGCGCGAGGTCTACGACAAGGTCGTGGCCGCCCGCGGCCCCTCGGTGGCGGCGCTGGTGACCGGCGAAGAGCGGATCGTGCCGCCGCGCGCGCAATACTGGATCTGCACCGTCGAGGCGATGCCCGAGGGCATGGGCTGCGACTTCGTGGCCATCGACGAGATCCAGCTCTGCGCCGACCCCGAGCGCGGCCATGTTTTCACCGACCGGCTGCTGCGCATGCGCGGCCTTCACGAGACGCTGTTCCTCGGCGCGGACACTATGCGCGGGCCGATCTCGCAGCTGGTCAAGGGTGTCGAGTTCATGCGCCGCGACCGGATGAGCCAGCTGATGTACTCGGGCTCGAAGAAGATCAGCCGCATGCAGCCGCGCAGCGCCATCGTCGGCTTCTCGGTGGACAACGTCTATGCCATCGCCGAGCTCTTGCGACGCACCAAGGGCGGGGCGGCGGTGGTGATGGGCGCGCTCAGCCCGCGCACCCGCAACGCGCAGGTCGATCTCTACCAGAACGGCGATGTCGATTACCTCGTGGCCACCGATGCCATCGGCATGGGGCTCAACCTCGATGTCGATCACGTGGCGTTTTCCGCGCTGTGGAAGTTCGACGGGCGGCGGATGCGCGAGCTTCAGCCGAACGAGCTGGCGCAGATCGCCGGCCGCGCAGGGCGGGGCATGCGCGACGGCACCTTCGGCACCACCGGCGAAGCCGGGCAGATCCCCGAGGACTGGGTCGAGGCGATCACCAGCCACAGCTTCACGCCGCTCAGGAAGCTCAACTGGCGGAATCCCCAGCTGAATTTCGGTTCGCCCGAGGCGCTGATCGCCTCGCTGGAGAAGGCGCCGGACGACCCCAGCCTGGTCAAGGCGCGCGAAGCCGACGACCTGATGTCGCTCAAGTCGCTCAACTCGCAGGCGGAGGTCCGCGCGCGCGCGTCCGATCCCGCTTCGGTCAAGTTGCTCTGGGACGTCTGCCGTATTCCCGATTTCCGCGGGATCAGCCATAATGAACACGCGGCGCTTTTGCAGGTGATTTACCAGCACCTGCACGAGCGCGGAGAAATCCCGCGAGACTTCATGGCGCGGCAGGTGAAACGCATAGATCGAACCGATGGGGACATTGATGCGTTGTCGAAACGTCTGGCATTTATCCGCACTTGGACTTACGTGGCGCAACGCAAAGGTTGGGTCGATGACGAAAGCCATTGGCGCGAGGCAACCCGCGCGGTAGAAGATGCCCTGTCCGACGCGCTCCACGCGCGTCTTACGCAAAGATTTGTTGACCGGCGCACGTCAGTGCTGATGCGGCGGTTGAAGCAGAAGGAGGCCCTCTTGGCCGAGGTGAACGAGAACGGAGAAGTGACCGTCGAAGGCGAATTCGTCGGTCGGCTCGAAGGGTTCCGCTTCCGGCAGGATGCCGGCGCGACGGGACAGGAGGCGAAGACGCTGAAAACGGCGTCGCTGCAGGCGCTCGCGCCGCATTTCCACCTGCGGGCGGATCGCTTCTATAACGCGCCCGATACCGAGATCGACTTCACCGAGCAGGGTGGCCTCATGTGGGGCGACCAGGCCGTGGGCAAGCTGGTCAAGGGTGACGACGCTCTGAAGCCGCGCGTCGCGGTCTTCGTCGATGACGAGGCCGGTGCGGATGTGGCGCAGAAGGTCGAGCGCCGCCTGCAGCATTTCATTGATCGCAAGATCGCCGCGCTCTTCGAGCCGCTGGTGAACATGCAGAACGACGAGGCGCTGACCGGGCTCGCCCGCGGCTTCGCCTTCCGTCTGGTCGAATCGATGGGCGTCATCCCGCGCGGCCAGGTGGCCGACGAGGTGAAGCAGCTCGATCAGGACGCCCGCGGCGCCCTGCGCAAGCACGGCGTGCGCTTCGGTCAGTATACGATCTTCATGCCGCTGCTGCTCAAGCCCGCACCGACGCGCCTGCGTCTGGTGCTGTGGTCGCTGGCCAACGATCTCGACAGCTTCCCCGAGGCGCCGCCGCCGGGTCTGGTGACCGTGCCCAACATGCGCGAAGTGCCGATGGCGCATTACACCCTGTCGGGCTACCGCCCCGCCGGTGAGCGCGCGATCCGCATCGACATGCTCGAGCGTCTCGCCGACATGCTGCGCAGCGAGGACAGCCGCGGTGGCTTCGAGGCCAAGGCCGACATGCTGTCGATCACCGGCATGACGCTCGAACAGTTCTCGGACCTGATGCAAGGTCTCGGCTACCGCGCCGAAAAAGGCGAGCGCACCAAGGTGCGCGCGGCCGACAAGGTGGTGACCGAGACCTCCGATCCTTCGGGCGTCCCGGGCGAGGACACGCCGGTCTTCGACGCCGCGCAGGAAGAAGAGGCGACACCCGCCGCGATGGCCGATCCGGCCGAAGCGCCCGAGGCCGCCGATCTTGTTGCCGGTAGCGAGTCGATCGACGACGAGGGCGTGGCCCCGATCGCCGAGACGCCGGAGCCGGTGGACGTCGACGACCACATTCCCGAGGCCTCTGAAACCGAGCTGCTGCCGGGCGATGCCCCGGACGCGGCGCTGGCCGGTCCCGAGACCGAGGTGTTCTACACCTTCACCTGGGGTGGCAACCGCGGCGCACGCGTCGGCCGTCAGGGTGGCCGCGACGATGCCCGTGAGGGCACTCGCGAGGGTGGTCGTGACGGAGGCCGCGAAGGCGGTCGCCAGGCGCGCGGCAAGGGCGGCCCCAAGGGCGGCGGCAAGCCCCGCGGCAAGGGCGGCCCCAAAGGTGGACCGAAGGGCGCTCCGAAGGGGCCCAAGACCTTCGAGTCGCGCCCCGAGAAGAAGGACCGGATCGATCCGGACAACCCCTTCGCGGCGGCGCTCATGGGCTTCAACAAGGGCAAGTCCTGAGGCGCACCGCGCGTGGCTGATCCGGCTCTGAAGCTCCGCATCGACAAATGGCTCTGGCAGGCCCGCTTCTTCAAGACGCGGGGCCTGTCGGCCAAGGCGGTCTCCGCTGGGGTCCGGGTCAACGGGCTCAACGTGTCGAAACCGGCGTTCAACGTGGGGCCGGGGGACGTTCTGACCTTCAGCCAGGCGCGTCAGGTGCGTGTGATCAAGGTCGTGGCGCTCGGCGAGCGCCGCGGCCCGGCGCCCGAGGCGCAGCAGCTCTATGAGGATCTTGATCCTCCGCAGCCCAGATCCGAGGATGACGTTCCGCCGGTCCAGCGCCTCGAAGGCAATTCTCGTCCCACCAAGCGCGACCGCAGGAAACTCGATCTTGATCGCGGCCGGGCGCTTGAATGATCGCGTTTGCTGGTCTAGCTAAGCGCCTATCAGCCTTTGAGAGACAGCAATGACCTACGTCGTCACCGAAAATTGTATCGCCTGCAAATACACCGATTGCGTGGAAGTCTGCCCGGTGGACTGTTTCTACGAGGGCGAGAACACGCTGGTGATCCATCCCGACGAATGCATCGACTGCGGCGTCTGCGAGCCGGAGTGCCCGGCTGACGCGATCCGCCCGGACACCGAGCCGGACATGGAGAAATGGGTCGAGTTCAACCGCAAGTACGCGGAACTCTGGCCGGTGATCATCACCAAGAAAGACCCGCTGCCGGAAGCCGAAGAGCGCGACGGCGAGGCCGACAAGATGACCAAGTACTTCTCGGAAGCACCCGGCGAGGGCGACTGAGAGGGGACAAATTCCGCTCGGCGCGGGGCGCGATTCGTGCCTGCCGCGCCGAGAGCCGCTCACAGGGGCGTGTTCGCGCCCGTAACACATTGTGATAAAACAACTTCTTTCCAGGGTGGGCGCTCCTAGGAAAGACGTTCATTTTGTGCTATGTTCTGCGCCACTCATGTTGAAACCATGCACACTTGACCGGGCCGATCTGCACCCCGGGGGTTAAGCTTTTCGCGTAAAACCAGACGAACGGAATGCACCTCCTAGCATCCCGTCCGTCTTCGTGTCGCGTGTGCGCAAGTTTCGCTGCTAAGGACGCTGTTGGATGACCAAGACCAAGAAGAACGAATTCCGCCCGAATGACTACGTGGTCTACCCGGCCCATGGCGTGGGTCAGATCATGTCGATCGAGGAGCAGGAAATCGCCGGCCTCAAGCTGGAGCTTTTCGTGATCTCCTTCGAGAAGGACAAGATGACGCTGCGGGTCCCGACCCACAAGGCGACCGAGATCGGCATGCGCTCGCTGTCCTCGCCGGATGTCGTGAGCCAGGCGATGAAGACGCTCAAGGGCAAGGCCAAGGTCAAGCGCGCCATGTGGTCCCGCCGTGCGCAGGAATACGAACAGAAGATCAACTCGGGCGACCTGATCGCGATTGCCGAAGTGGTGCGCGACCTGCACCGTGCCGATGACCAGCGCGAGCAGAGCTACTCCGAGCGTCAGCTTTACGAAGCCGCGCTTGAGCGCCTGACCCGCGAAGTGGCCGCCGTCTCGGGCGGCGACGAAGTGGCTGCAGCCCGCCAGGTGGACGAGGTTCTCGGTCTGCGTGCCGCCTGAGCGCGCTTCCCTCCCGACGAATAGGAAAGGGCTGTCCCCGCGGGGACAGCCCTTTTTCATTGGCGCTGTCCGGGCCGGCTCAGTGCAGCTTCAGCTTGGGGCGAATGCGGCTCGAGGCGCCGCCGAGCAGGGCGCCCATGGTGGCGCGCCAGGGGCCCAGCACCGACTTGCGGTGCAGGAAATGCAGCGAACGGTAGGCGCGCCGCGCCAGCCACCCCTCGATGGTGATCGTGCCGATCGCCTTGCCCATCAGAGAGCCCACCGCGCCCTCGTTGCTGATCGCCACCAGCGAGCCGTGGTCGGCGTAAGAGAAGTCCCTGAGCGGCTTGCCGGCGACCTGCGCGACGATCTGGCGCTCCATGAACTCGGCCTGCTGGGTGGCAACCTGGGCACGTGGCGGCAGCGAGGTCTCCTTGGCGGGCCAGGCGCAATCGGCGCAATCGCCGAGCGCGTAAATGCGCTCGTCAGCGAAGGTCTGCAGGGTGGGGCGCACCTTGAGACGGCCAAGGCTGCCGGTCTCGAAACCGTCGAGTTGTCCGATCACCTCGGGCGCGCGCACCCCCGCTGCCCAGACGGTCAGGTTGGAGCTGAGCGTGGTGCCGTCGGCGAGCGCCACCGAGCCGGGCTCGATCCGGGCCACCCGGGCGCCGGTCAGCACGTCGATGTGCAACTCGCGCAGGTGGCGGGCGACCTTGGCCGAGATGGTCTCGGGCAGGGCGCTCAGCACGCGCGGTGCCGCCTCGATCAGGCGGATGGTCACCGCGTCGGGGCGACGCACCTTGTGGATGCCGTTGCGGGCAAACTGCCCGGCGGCCTCGCGCAGTTCGGCGGCCAGCTCGACGCCGGTTGCCCCCGCGCCGATGATGGTCAGCTCGAGCTTCTCGGCGGTGCCGAGCGCGCCGGTCTGGAAGCGCAGGAAGAGGTTCAGCAGCTCGGCCTGCAGGCGCTTGGCTTGCGCCGGAGTGTCAAGCATCATGCAGTTCTCGGCGACGCCCGGCGTGCCGAAGTCGTTTGAGCGGCTGCCGATGGCGAGCACGAGGATGTCATAGGGCAGGGCGCGCTTCGGGGCGAGCGGGCGGTTGCTGGGGTCGTTCACCGCCTGCAGCTCCACCAGCCGCTTCTCGCGGTCGATACCGGTGAACCGGCCGAGGCGGAAGTTGTACTCGTTTCGGTGGGAATGCTCGAGCAGGCTGATCTCCTCGTCGAACCCCTTGGTCCCTGCGGCGAACTCGTGCAGAGACGGCTTCCACATGTGCGAGAGGTTCTCGTCGACGAGGGTGATCTCGGCCTTGCCGGCCTGGCCGAGGCGTCGGCTGAGGCGGGTGGCGAGGTTCAGGCCGGCGGTGCCGGCACCGACGATGACGATCTGGGGAGGCTTGGAGGCTTGGGGCATGTCGAGGCTATTCGCATCTGAGATACCGAAGGGCGGGACGTGGCCGGCGCCGCGTGCGCGGGTCTTGGTCCACCTCCGGCGCGGCCCGAATAGCCCAATGCTGCAGGTGCAGCATCCCCGAAATGCCCGGAGGCAATGACAATCCCGAGAGCACCGTGTCGCACGCGGCGATTTGCCTCAAATTTCAGCTAATCATTTGTGAGGGAAGGGGAATTTCCGATCTCTGTATGCCGTGGAATACCTTCTGGCCAAGTCAGGCCGCGTCGTGCCGCTCGGCCTCGAGCGCGCTGAACAGCGCCGTTTCGAGATCCTTCTCCAACTCGCGCGCGCGCCGCACATAGGCCGGGTTCTGCGATGGCGGCGTGCCCGGCTCCCAGAGGGTGGCCAGCTCGCGCATGGTCTCGCGGTCGTGGTGATAGAAGGTTTCCTCGGCGATGGCGGCCTCGTATTCGGTCAGCCCCACCTGCTCGAGCACGTAGCGCCCGGCGCGCAGCGAGCTGTCGAACATCTCGCGCACGATCTTGTCCGCCCCAGCCTGGTAGAGCTCGTAGACATGGGTGCGGTCGCGGGCGCGGGCGATGATGAAGATCTCGGGCCGGATGCGCTTGGCGAAGCGCACGAGCTTGGTGGTGGCCTTGGGATCGTCGAGCGCGGCCACCAGAACCTTGGCCTTTGAGATGCCCGCCGCGTGCAGCAGCTCGGGGCGGGTGGGGTCGCCGAAGAAACCCTTGACCCCGAATTGCCGCATCAGCTCGATGGTCTGCATGTCGTGATCGATGACCACCGTCTTGTAGCCCGAGCTTTGCACCAGCCGGTTGACGATCTGCCCGAAGCGCCCGATCCCGGCGAGGATGATCGGCCCTTCGCGGTCGATCCTGTCATCCGGGCGGCTGTCTGACTTGTCCTCGAGCTTGGCCGAGAGCTTGTCGTAGAGGATGAAGAGCGCCGGGGTGATCAGCATCGACAGCGCCACCACCATCAGCAGGCGCTGGCCGAAGGCCTCGGTCATCACGCTCTGTTGCAGCGCAAAGGAGATCAGCACGAAACCGAACTCGCCCGCCTGCGCGAGCGACAGGGTGAAGAGCATGCGGTCGCGCCCGCGCAGGTGGAAGAGCCCGCCCAGCACGTAGAGGATTGCACCCTTGACGAGGATCAGCCCCAACGTGATGCCCAGCAGCACGAAGGGCTCGCGCAGGAAGTCGGCGAAGCTCAGCCCCGCGCCCACGGTGATGAAGAAGAGCCCCAGCAGCAGCCCCTTGAAGGGCTCGATATCGCTTTCCAGCTGGTGGCGGAATTCCGAGTTCGCCAGCACCACGCCGGCAAGGAAGGTGCCGAGCGCCGGCGAGAGGCCGACCAGCCCCATGAGGAAGGCGATGCCGACCACGATCAGCAGTGCCACGGCGGTGAACATCTCGGGCAGGTGCGACGCATTGATGTGCCGGAAGAGCGGCCGCGCGCCGTAGATGCCCGCGAGGATGATCAGCGCCACCGCGCCGAGGGTCACAAGCGCCACGGCCCAGCCGGGCAGGCCGGCGACCAACGACATGCCATGCGCGCCATGATCGCCCTCGGGCAGCTGGATCGCGCCGTCGGCGCCGAGCGAGGCCGCCATGGGCGCGCCAAGCAGCGGCAACAGGATCAGCATCGGGATCACCGCGATGTCCTGTGTCAGCAGCACCGAGAAGGCAGAGCGCCCGCCGGCGGTCTGCATCAGCCCTTTTTCCGAGAGCGTCTGCAGCACGATGGCGGTGGACGACAGGGCAAAGACCATGCCCGCCGCGAGCGCGGTGGTCCAGGCCGTGCCAAGCCCCATGACCACCGCCGTGATCGCCGCCATGGTCAGCAGGATCTGCAGCCCGCCGAGCCCGATCAGACGGTGCCGCATGTCCCAGAGCGCGCGCGGCTCGAGCTCGAGCCCTATGATGAAAAGCATCATCACCACGCCGAACTCTGCGAAATGGCGCAGGTCGTCGGTATGCGAGACGAGGTGCAGGCCCGGTCCGATGATGATCCCCGCCAGCAGGTAGCCCAGCACCGAGCCGAGCCCCAGCCGCGTTGCGATCGGCACGGCGATCACCGCTGCCGCGAGATAGATGGAGGCCTGAAAGAGCGCGCTTTCCATGTCTGTCCGTGCCTGCTTCGTGACTGCCCTGACATCCGCATGATGCGGGGCGAGCACGGGGAATGACAAGCACCCCTGCGCGGCGACGCGCGGGCCGTGACATTCAATCGCAGCGCGGCTTGCCTTCGTCGCGCTTGACCGAAAGACATCGGCGGCGTATTTCGGCGCCGTGGCGATTTGTTGACGGATTGCGGGCCACGTAAAACATGCCGCTAAAAGGTCGGACGAGAGAGCCCCTTTCGCTTGACCGCGAGTGGGGCTTTTTCATTTCCGGCGCAAAGGGATCGTCCGGGCACAGAAAGGTGGAAGATCATGGCAGAATTCAAGAAGGCATCGCGGACCGAGCTGGTCCATGGCGGCACCAAGCGCAGCCAGTGGGGAGAGTTGAGCGAGGCCATCTTCCTCACCCAGGGCTTTGCCTATGACAGCGCCGAGCAGGCCGAGGCGCGCTTCATCAAGACCGAGCCGGACGAATTTATCTACGCCCGCTACGGCAACCCCACCGTCGCCATGTTCGAAGAGCGCATCGCGCTCTTGGAAGGCGCCGAGGATGCCTTTGCCACCGCCTCGGGCATGGCTGCCGTATCTGGCGCGCTGACGGCGATGTTGAAGGCCGGAGACCGCGTTGTCGCGGCGCGCGCGCTCTTCGGCTCGTGCCTTTACGTGCTCGAAACGATCCTGACCCGTTTCGGCGTCGAGGTGGTCTTTGTCGACGGGGCCGATCTGGAACAATGGGAAAAGGCGCTGAAGCCGGGCGCCGATCTTGTCTTCTTCGAAAGCATGTCCAACCCGACGCTGGAACTGGTCGATATTGAGGCCGTGGCCAAGCTGGCCCATGCGGCCGGCGCCAAGGTGGTGGTCGACAACGTCTTCTCGACCCCGGTCTACAGCCGCGCCATCGAGCAGGGCGCCGATGTGGTGGTCTATTCCGCCACCAAGCATATCGACGGCCAGGGCCGGGCGCTTGGCGGGGTGATCCTCGGCTCGCGCGAGATCATCCGTGGCGTGATCGAGCCCTACATGAAGCACACCGGCGGTTCGATGAGCCCCTTCACCGCCTGGATCATGCTCAAGGGTCTCGAGACGATCGACCTGCGGGTGCGTTCCCAGACGGCGTCTGCCGATGCGATCGCCAGAGCGGTCATCACCCACCCCAAGGTGGCCCGTGTGAGCTACCCTGGGCTGGAGAGCCACCCGCAGAACGCCCTGGCGCTGCGCCAGCTTGGGGCGGGGGGCACGATGGTCGCCTTTGAGATTAAAGGCGGAAAAGAGGCAGCCTTCCGCTTCTGCAATGCGCTCAAGGTGATCCTGATTTCGAACAACCTGGGGGACGCGAAGTCCATCGCCACGCACCCCGCAACGACGACCCACCAGCGCCTGTCCCCCGAGCAGCGTCAAGGACTTGGGATCGCTGACGGGCTGATCCGGCTCTCGGTCGGCATCGAGGATACCGGCGATCTTGTTGCAGATATTCAACAAGCTCTGGATGTTGCGTAAGAATTGTGCGGCCGAGGAAATTAACATTTGCTCGGCCACATTTTTGCCCGCAATAGATGATCCATAAGAATAGGTGCGCCCGTATAAGGGTCGTAAATAGTGGAAATTTCGGTAAAACATCCTAAGTACGTTGGAACGAACCCCCGCCTCGGAGGGCAGGACATGAATGTGTATTCGCCGGTAGTAGACCGCAACCCAAGCCGTGACGACGCAGAAGCCGCACTGGCCCTTCTCCGTCAGTGGACCCAAGTAGCCGACGACAGTGAAATTACCGATCTCGACCCCGCGCTTCTGAAACTCCTCGGTGCCGCGCAGGATTATCCGATCTTCTCGCGCCAGTATCCCGAGGGGTTCTCGGTCGACGACGCATACAAAACGTCCTTGCCTGACCTGCAAAACGGTCCGGCCTCGCTCATTCGTGGCGAAAATGTGCGCATTCAGCACGTCGGCATTTCCAATTTCCGCCTGCCCATCAGTTACCGGTTGAAGAATGGCTCGTCGCTCATGCTCGAGACCTCGGTCACCGGCACGGTCAGCCTCGAGGCCGACAAGAAGGGCATCAACATGTCGCGCATCATGCGCAGCTTCTACATCCATGCCGAAAAGAGCTTCAGCTTCGGCGTGATCGAGGCGGCGCTGAATGACTACATGTCGGATCTCGAGAGTTTCGACGCGCGCATCCAGATGCGCTTCTCCTTCCCGATGACGGTGACGAGCCTGCGCTCGGGCCTGTCGGGCTACCAGTACTACGACCTTGCATTGGAACTGGTGGAGCAGAACGGCGTGCGCCAGCGCATCGCCCATCTCGATTACGTCTACAGCTCGACCTGCCCCTGCTCGCTGGAGCTCTCGGAGCACGCCCGCCAGTTCCGCGGCCAGCTGGCCACGCCGCACTCGCAGCGCTCGGTGGCGCGCGTGTCGGTGGTGCTCGAGGACGACAGCGACGACTGCCTGTGGTTCGAGGACCTCGTGGGCCTGTGCCGCGGCGCGGTGCCGACCGAGACCCAGGTCATGGTCAAGCGCGAAGACGAACAGGCTTTCGCCGAGCTCAACGCCGCCAACCCGATCTTCGTCGAGGACGCGGCGCGGCTCTTCGCCGAGGCGATGGCCGGGGATGCCCGGATCGGCGATTTCCGCGTTATGTGCAGTCACCAGGAGAGCCTGCACTCGCATGACGCGGTGGCGCTGCTGACGCAGGGGCCGACCTTTGCCCAGACCAGCCTCGATCCGACGCTCTTCCCGAGCCTCATCCACCGGGGGTGATCTTTCCCGCGGCGCTTGCCGCGCTGCCACATGTTTCGGCACTCGCGCAATGCCGCCGGTCACTCCGGCGGCATTTTTCTGCGTTGCGGCAATTTTCCCGCGACCGGTCATGAATTTCCAAGGCGAAAAGGGGCAAGCTCTTGGCGGGAGGGCAGGCAACCCACCGGAGGTCTCGGCATGGCGACGAGCAGCGGCGCAGACAATGTCACCATCGGACTGGGACGCGGTTCGCTGCGTGCCAGGATAGATGCCTATTTCGCGGGTCTCGGACAGGGCATCAACGCCTATGGGCTGCGCCGGGCAAGGATGCATGAGATCCTAGTGCTGGAAAGCCAGAGCGATGAGCGCCTTGCCGAGATGGGGCTGACGCGCGAGCAAATCCTGCCGCACGTCTTTCGCGACCTTTTCGGTGACTGACCGGCTGCCGTAGCGCGGCGCTTGACAGGCACGCATGGCCGGGCGAAGGCTCGCGCATGTTCGATGTCCGCCCCGTTGCCTACGTTCTCGGTCTGCTCGTCACGACGCTCGGCGGCTGCATGCTGGTTCCGTTCCTCGTCGATGTTGTCGAGGGGCGCGAACATTGGCCCGTCTTTCTCGAAAGCGCGCTGATTACCATGCTTTGCGGCGGGCTGGTGAGCCTTGCCTGCGCTAATGCCGGGCGGCAGGGGCTGACCCTGCAGCAGACCTTCCTGCTGACCGTCGGGGCCTGGGTGGTGCTGCCGCTCTTCGGGGGCATTCCCTTCATGCTGGGGGCGACCGAGGCGCGCATCGTCGATGCCTTCTTCGAGGCCATGTCGGGGATCACCACCACTGGATCGACGGTCTTCACCGGGCTCGACGCGCTGCCCAAGGGAATCCTGCTGTGGCGCGGAATCCTGCAATGGCTGGGGGGCATCGGGATCATCGTTGTCGCCATGGTCTTCCTGCCGGAGCTGCGGGTGGGCGGCATGCAGATCTTCCGGTCCGAGGCCTTTGAGACCATGGGCAAGATTCTGCCCCGCGCCACCGAGATCGCCTCGTCCATCTCCACCATCTACGTTGGAATGACGCTGGCCTGTGCCGCCGCCTACATGTTCTGCGGGATGGATGCCTTCGACGCCACGGTGCATGCGCTGACCACGCTCTCGACCGGGGGGTTCGCCAACTACGATTCCTCTTTCGGCGGTTTCCAGGGGCCGGCGGAATATGTCGCCGCCTTCTTCATGCTCGCCGCCGCGCTGCCCTTCGTGCGCTACGTGCAGATGCTGAACGGTCACCACACGGCGCTGTGGCGCGACAGCCAGGTGCGCGCCTTCTTCGGAACCATCCTCGCGCTGGTGGCGGTGATGAGCGTCACGCTTGTCGCGCTCTTCCCGCACCACCCAGAGCAGGCGATCCGCGAGTCGCTGTTCAACATCAGCTCGATCATCTCGGGCACGGGCTATGCCTCGGTGGACTACATGGGCTGGGGGCCATTCCTGATCACCCTGTTCTTCTTCATCGGCCTTATCGGCGGCTGCGCCGGATCGACCGCCTGCTCGGTGAAGATCTTCCGCTACCAGCTGCTCTTTGCCTCGATCCGGGTGCAGCTCAAACGCATCCGCGCGCCGCATGGCGTCTTCACCCCCCGCTTCGACGGCCGCCCGGTGGCCGATGACGTGCTGAGCTCGGTGATGGCCTATTTCGTCTTCTTCGTGGTCTCGCTCGGGGTGCTGTCGGTGGCGCTCGGTTTCACCGGGCTCGACTTCGTCACCTCGGTCTCGGGCGCGGCGACGGCGCTGGCCAATGTCGGGCCGGGGCTGGGCGAGATCATCGGCCCGGCGGGCAACTTCGCGACGCTCAACGACACCGCGAAATGGCTGCTGTCCTTCGCCATGCTGGTCGGTCGGCTCGAGATCATGGCGGTCTTCGTGCTGTTCACCGTGCGGTTCTGGCGCGGCTGAACGCTCCCATCTGCAGCGAAAAGGCCGGGTCCATGGGGAGCCGGCCTTTCGCATTTCAGTTCTGAGGCACCAGCTTTCCGGGGTTCATGATGTTCTGCGGATCGAGCGCGCGCTTGATCTCGCCCATCACGTGCCAGCCGTCCCCGTGCTCCTCTTGCATGTAGGCCAGCTTGCCGTGGCCCACACCGTGCTCGCCGGTGCAGGTGCCGCCCATGCGCAGGGCACGCTCTGCCATGCGGTGCGACAGGCGCTTGGCCTCGGTGAGCTCCTCGGGCGTGTCGGGGTCGACCAGAAGGATGGCGTGGAAGTTGCCGTCGCCGACGTGGCCGAGGATCGGGCCGGGGATGCCGCTTTGCGCGATGTCGGCCTGCGTCTCCTCCACCGCCTCGGCGAGGCGCGAGATCGGCACGCAGATGTCGGTGACCACGGCCCGCGCGCCCTTGCGCGAGGCGAGGATGGCGTAATAGCCGTTGTGGCGCAGCGCCCAGAGCGCGCGCCGCTCCTCTTCGCGGGCGGACCACTCGAAGGGGCTGCCGCCGTTGTCGGCGACGATCTCGGCGAAGCGCTCGGCGTCCTGCTTGACGCTCTCGGGCGAGCCGTTGAACTCCACAAGCAGGTGCGGGCTCTCGGCCATGGCCATGCCCGAATAGCTGGAAAAGGCACAGGCGGTGGCGGCGTCGACAAATTCTATCCGCGCCATGGGGATGCCCATCTGGATCGTCTCCATCACCGCGGTGACCGCGCTGCCCATGTCGGGGAAGGCGCAGATGCCCGCCGAGACCGCCTCGGGGATGCCGTGCAGCCGCAGCGTCAGCTCGGTGACGAGGCCGAGCGTGCCCTCGGAGCCGACGAAGAGCGCGGTGAGGTCATAGCCCGCCGCCGACTTGCGGGCGCGGGTGCCGGTCTCGATGGTGCGCCCGTCGGCGAGCACCGCCTTCAGACCCAGAACGTTGTCGCGCATGGAGCCGTAGCGCACCGTGGTGGTGCCCGAGGCGCGGGTCATCGCCATGCCGCCGAGCGTCGCATTGGCGCCGGGATCGACCGGGAAGAAGAGGCCCGTGGCGCGCAGCTCCTCGTTCAGCGCCTCGCGGGTGACGCCGGGCTGGATGGTCACGTCCATGTCGGCGGGGCGAATTTCCAGCACCTTGTTCATGCGGGTGAAATCGACAACCACGCCGCCTTTCACCGCCTGGCCGTGGCCCTCGAGCGAGCTGCCGGCACCCCAGCCGATCACCGGGCAGGCGTGCTCGGCGCAGATCTGCACGATGCGCTGCACCTCCTCGGGGGTTTCGGGGTAGGCGACACCATCGGGCGGGGTGAGGGGGAAATAGGACTCGGAACGGCCATGCTGCTCCAGTTCGGACTTGGAGCGGGTGAATCGTTCGCCTAGGAAGGCATCAAGAGCCTCCAGGGCTTCGGCGACGGGCATTGAGAAACCTCCGTGGAAAATCGGGGCGACCTTAGCCGCCGCGCGCGCCCTGCGAAAGCCATGGGACCGAGGAATGCCGCAGCAGATTGCCGATCAGTGGCGCGAGACACGCGCGCTTTGCAGCCGGGGCTGGGACACGCTGCGCCACAAGGGGCCGGGGCAGGTCACCTTCTGGGTGATCGCGCTTCTGGTGGGGGCCGCCGCGGGCCTTGCCGCGCTGCTCTTCCGGCTGGCCATCCAAAGGCTGCAGGCCTTCGTCTACGGCACCGAGGACGTGAACCTGCTGGCCAGCTTCGCCGAGACGCTGCCTTGGGTCTACGTGCTGCTGATCCCGGTGGCGGGCGGCGCGACGGTCGGACTCATCTTGCAGAAGTTCACCCCCGACGGGCGGGTGCGCAGCGTGTCGGACGTGATCGAGGGCGCGGCGCTGAACGATGGGCGAGTCGAGAAGAAGGCGGGCATTGCCTCGGCGCTCTGCTCGTGGATCACGCTCTCGACCGGCGGCTCCACCGGCCGAGAGGGTCCGGTCGTTCATATCGCGGCGATGATCGCCTCGTCGGTGTCGAACCTCTTGCGCGTCGACGGCATCACCGGGCGCGACCTGCTGGGCTGCGCCGTGGCGGCGGCGGTCTCGGCGAGCTTCAACGCGCCTATCGCAGGGGCGCTCTTCGGACTCGAGGTGATCCTTCGCCACTTCGCCCTTCACGCCTTTGCCCCGATCGTCGTCGCCAGCGCCGCGGGCACGGTGATCAACCGGCTCTACTTCGGCGATGTGACCGAGTTCGTTCTGCCCGGCACGACCACGGTGGAGTTCTACCTCGAGCTGCCGGCGTTTTTCCTCATGGGGCTGGTCTGCGGGCTGGTGGCGGTGCTGATGATCAAGGCGCTGTTCTGGTCCGACGGGCTGGGCACGGCGATCCAGAAGCGTCTCGGCCTGCCGCATTGGCTGCGTCCGGCAGTCGCGGGCCTGCTGCTCGGGGCCATCGCCATCGCCTTCCCGCATATCATCGGCGTCGGCTATGAAACGACGTCGCGTGCGCTGTCGGGGCAGCTGACGCTAAGTCAGGCCTTCGTCTTCGCGGCGGTGAAGGTGGCGGCGGTGTCGATCACCATGGCCGGGCGCATGGGCGGCGGGGTGTTTTCACCTTCGTTGATGGTGGGCGCGCTGACCGGGCTCACCTTTGGCCATATCGCCACCGGGCTCTTTCCCGAGCAGAGCTCGGTGTTCACTCTCTACGCGCTGGCGGGCATGGGCGCGGTGGCGGCGGCGGTGCTCGGCGCGCCGATCTCGACCACGCTCATCGTCTTCGAACTCACCGGCGACTGGCAGACCGGGCTCGCGGTGATGGTCTCGGTCTCGATGTCCACCGCGGTGGCCTCTCGGCTCGTCGACCGCAGCTTCTTCCTGTCGCAGCTGGCGCGGCGCAACGTCCAGCTTGCGGCCGGGCCGCAAGCCTACCTCTTGGCGATGTTCCGGGTGCAGGGGGTCATGCGCAAGCCCACGGACGAGGGGGCTGCGGACGAGGAAGCCTGCCTGCGGATGATCGAGCAGGGACTCTACGTGACCGCGCAGGCGACGCTGGAGGCAGCGCTACCGCTCTTTGACAAGTCGGGCGTGGCCTACCTGCCGGTGGTGACCCGCAGCGGTCCCGACGAGGCGCCGGTGCTGCAGGGCGCGCTGTTCCACGTCGATGCGCTCAAGGCCTACAATCGCGCCCTGGCGGCGACGGCGGAGGAAGAGCACAGCTGAAAGGCCGGCCCGGAGCAATGCGCTTCGGGCCGGCTGTCCGGGGAGCCGCTTCTCTAGGCCAGCTCGAGGTCAACCTCGATGTTGCCGCGCGTGGCGTTCGAATAGGGGCAGACCTCATGCGCGCGCTTGAGGATGCTCTCGGCCACATCCCTTTCCAGCCCCGGCATCTTCGCGACCAGCTTCACGGTGAGACCAAAGCCGCCCGCGGGCAGGGCGCCGATCCCCACATGCGCATCGACCGTGGTATCGGCGGGGACGTTGCCCAGTTTCTCGGCCTGCGCGACGAAGCGCATGGCGCTGAGGAAGCAGGCGGCATAGCCCATGGCGAAGAGCTCTTCTGGGTTGTGTCCCTTGCCCGAGCCGCCCAGTTCCTTGGGGCTGTTCATCGTGACCGTGAGCATGCCCGAGGCGAGCTTGGTCACACCATCGCGACCGCTTCCGGAAGCCTGCGCTTCGGTCCAGTATTTCACGTCGAGATCGGTCTGGGGCATGGGTGACTCCTTTGTTGTCGATTATATCGTGCACGATAGATATGCGGCACCTAGGAGAAGTCAATCGCTTGAGAATGGATCGTGCGCGATTTATATGGGGCAGATGACCGACGCAGCCCAACCCATCGAACCGCAGTCCGAAAGCCAGCGCGATCCGCAGACCTCCGCGCTCTCGCCGCAGGACATGGTCTGCTTTTCGCTCTACTCGGCAGTGCACGCGATGACGCAAGCCTATCGCCCGCATCTCGAGGCTCTTGGGCTGACCTATCCCCAATACCTCGTGATGAGCGCGCTCTGGTCCGCCACCGATGCGCCGACCGTGGGCACGCTCTCGCGCCAGCTGCAGCTCGAGTCGAGCACGCTGACGCCGCTGTTGAAGCGTCTCGAGACCACGGGCCTGCTGACCCGCCGACGCGATGCCGAGGACGAGCGGCAGGTGCGCATCGCGCTCACCGAGGCAGGGCAGGCGCTCCGGGGCCGCACCGCGCATATCGCGAGCTGCATCGCCGAGCAGAGCGGCATGAGCGTCGACGACCTGCTGGCCCTGCGCGATCAGGTCAGCCGTCTGCGAGACAACCTGCGCAAGGGCTGAAGCGCGGTCCCGTATCTGGAAAGCAAAAGGCCGGCCTCTCGGGCCGGCCTTTGTGTCTGCGCGGGTTTCCGGCTCAGACCTGTTCGACAGCCACGCCATCTTGCATGTCGAAGGCCAGGTAGCCCTTGATCCCTGCGGCGTCCGGCTTGGGGTCGAGGTACGAAAACACCGCGTTGGCGTAGGTGCGGCTCTTCGAGGCGATATGGTAATGCTCGGCGTCGCCAAGCGCCGCGCTGGTGCTGCGGTAGGCGCTCGGCTCAAGGAAGGCCATGGCCACGTCCTCGCGCGGGAAGAAGATGGTCAGAGGCTTGTCGCCTTCGGTCAACTCGAGGGCGCGGCTGCTTTCGCCAAGCACGGCGCCACCGGCGCGGATGACCCAAGTGCCCGAAGCCGGGCGGACGGCAATCTGTTTCAACATCATGTCTCTCCCCTTATCCGCCCATCATATATCAACGCCTTTGCGACAGTCCTGTGTCAAAGCGGCGCGCAGGCCGTCTCGAGCCAGTCCCGCACGGCGCCCGTGACAAGCGGAGCGATGCGTTCGAAAACCCCTTCGTGGTAGGCGTTCAGCCAGTCACGTTCCGCAGCGGTCAGCAGCCCCGTCTCGATCAGGCGCCGGTCGATCGGCACCCAGGTCAGTGTTTCGAAACGCAGCATCTTGGCTACGGTCTGGCCGGGAAGGGGGGGCGCGGGTTCCACCGCGATGAGGTTCTCGATGCGGATACCATAAGACCCCTCGCGATAGAAGCCCGGCTCGTTCGACAGGATCATCCCGGCCTCGAGCGGGACGGTGCCGGTACGGGCGATGCGCTGCGGCCCCTCGTGCACCGACAGGTAGGCGCCGACGCCGTGGCCGGTGCCGTGCCCATAGTCGAGCCCCGCCTCCCAGAGCGCGGCACGCGCGAGCACGTCGATGTCGCGTCCGGCAAGCCCCGCCGGAAAACGCAGCCGCGACAGCGCGATCATCCCCTTCAGCACGCGGGTAAAGGCGTCCTTCTCCTCGGAGCCGGCCTCGCCCAGCACCATGGTGCGGGTGATGTCGGTGGTGCCGTCGACATATTGCCCGCCGCTGTCGATCAGCAGCAGCTCGTTCGGCTGGGTTGTGCGGTTTGTCGCCTCGGTCACCCGGTAGTGCACGATGGCGCCGTTCGGCCCGGCGCCCGAGATGGTCTCGAAGGAAATGTCGCGCAGCGCGTTGGTGGCGCGGCGCTCCTCTTCGAGGGCGACCACGGCGTCGATCTCGGTAAAGGTGCCCGGCGTCTGGCTGTCGAGCCAATGCAGGAAACGGACCATGGCGGCGCCGTCGCGCAGATGCGCCTCGCGTGCGCCGGCAAGCTCGGCGGCATTCTTGCGGGCCTTGGGCAGCAGGCAGGGATCGGTCGCCTCGACGATCTCGCAGCCCCTGAGCGCGGTCTGCACCGCGACCGGGCAGGTCGCGGGATCAATCTGCACCGTGCCACCCAGGGCTTCCAGCGCGGGCACGAAGTCCTCGGGTGTCTTCACCTCAACCTGCGGGCCGAGATGATCGCCCAGCCCTTCGAGCTTCTGCGCCGCCATGAAAAGCGATACCCGGCCCGTCCCGTGCAGGATTGCAAAGCCGTGCGGCACCGGGTTGCGCGCCACGTCCGAGCCGCGGATGTTGAGCAGCCAGGCAAGGCTGTCGGGCAGGGTGATCACGCAGGCATCCGCCGCGCCGAGCCCCTTCGCGAGCCGGGCGATCTTGTCGCCATGCGCCTCGCCGGCGAGCTCCACCGGCTGGGCAAAGACCGCGCCCATCGGCGGGGCGGGCTGATCGTCCCAAACGCGGTCCACGAGGTTATCGCAGAGCCGCAGCGCCACCGCGCCGAGCCCGCGCTCGAGGCCGCGCATCTGCTCGACCGAGAAGAGCCAGGGGTCGAGCCCCACGGTGCCGCCGTCGGGCAGCGCCTCGGCGATCCACTCGGCAAGCCCGACTTCGGGCCAGTCCACCGGTGTGAACTCCTTGGCCACCTGCGACTTGACCTGCACGCGGTAGCGCCCGTCGACGAAAACCCCGGCCTTGTCCATCAGCGCCACGCAATAGCCCGCCGAGCCGGTGAAGCCGGTGAGCCAGGCCAGCCGGTCGTCATGCGGCGCGACGTATTCGCCCTGGTGCGCGTCGGCGCGCGGCACGACAAAGCCGTCGAGCCCCTCGGCGGCAAGCTCGGCGCGCAGCGCCGCGAGCCGCGGCGGGCCCTGTTCGGGGGAAGCGCTCTGCTCGAATGTCTGGAACATGCGGAGGTCTCCTGAAATCGTGTCGAAGGGGGCAGGGGCGTTGCCCCGCTTGCCGCGTCGCGGCACTGCGCCCCGGGGTGTTTGCCCCTGGAAGTTTGCCCGTGGAAGAAGCGAGGCCAACCTGCGCCTTCCTTCCAGGCCGGAGCAACCCGGGGAGCCCGAGGGGCTGGCCCTCGGCCCCGTGGTCTTAACCGCTGCGGCGGATACCCATGACCCGGGCGCGTGCCCGCGGGTCGGAGTCGAAAAGCGCTGCGAGTTGCTCGGTCATTGCGCCCGCCAGCTGCTCGACGTCGGTGATCGTCACCGCGCGCTCGTAGTAGCGGGTCACGTCGTGGCCGATGCCGATCGCCAGCAGCTCGACCTGCTTCTTGCGCTCGACCATGGCGATGACGTCGCGCAGGTGCTTCTCGAGGTAGTTGGCCGGGTTCACCGAGAGCGTGGAATCGTCCACCGGCGCGCCGTCGGAGATCACCATGAGGATCTTGCGGGCCTCGGGGCGGTGCGCCATGCGGCGGTGCGTCCACTCCAGCGCCTCGCCGTCGATGTTCTCTTTCAGCAGGCCCTCTTTCATCATCAAGCCGAGGTTGTCGCGCACCCGGCGCCAAGGCGAGTCGGCGCTCTTGTAGATGATGTGGCGCAGATCGTTGAGGCGCCCCGGCTGCTGCTCGCGGCCCTCGGCCAGCCACTTCTCGCGCGCAAGCCCGCCCTTCCAGGCGCGGGTGGTGAAGCCGAGGATCTCGACCTTCACCGAGCAGCGTTCCAACGTGCGGGCCAGCACGTCGGCGCAGATCGCCGCGATCGAGATCGGCCGGCCGCGCATCGAGCCCGAATTGTCGATCAGCAGCGTCACCACAGTGTCGCGGAACTCGGTGTCCTTCTCGACCTTGAACGAGAGCGGCGTGGTGGGGTTGGCGACGACCCGGGCGAGGCGGCCGGCATCCAGCACGCCCTCTTCCTTGTCGAACTCCCAGCTGCGGTTCTGCTGCGCCTGCAGGCGGCGCTGCAGCTTGTTGGCAAGCCGCGAGACCGCGCCCTTCAGCGGCTCGAGCTGCTGGTCGAGATAGGCGCGCAGGCGCTCCAGCTCCTGCGGCTCGGCCAGCTCCTCGGCGAGGATTTCCTCGTCGTGGGTGGAATCGTAGACCTTGTAGCCTGGGTCGGCCTCGGAGACGGGGGCGGGGGGCGGCGGGTCCATCGGCGCGTCGCCCTCGGGCAGCTCGGCCTCCTCGCCCATCTCCTGGTCGGCCATGTCGTCGGCCGAGACCTGCGCCTGGCTCTGGTCCTGGGTCTGCTCCTGCGACTGTTCGGGCGAGGCTTCGGCCTCGTCCTGGTCCTGGTCGTCCTGGCCGGTCGAATCGGGCTCCTGCTCGTCCTCGGTGCCGGGCTCTGCCTCGTCCTGCGCCTCGTCATCGAGCTGGTCGGGATCCTCGCCCAGCTGGTCGCCATAGCCGAGGTCGGTGATGATCTGCCGCGCGAAACGGGCAAAGGCCGACTGGTCCGCCAGCTTCGTCTGCAGATCCTCAAGCGTGCCGCCGGCCTGCTCCTCGATGAAGCCGCGCCAGAGTTCCATCACGTGGGCGGCGTCCTTGGGCAGGTCGCGCCCGGTGGCGAGGTGGCGGATCATGTAGCCCGCGGCCACCGGCAGCGGCGCCTCGGAGGCCTGGGTGATCTGGCCATAACCACGGCGCGCCGCCTCGTGGCCGATCTTGGCGTCGATGTTGCCGGCGGTGCCGGGCATGTCGCGCGCGCCCATCGCCTCGCAGCGGGCGGTTTCCATGGCTTCGTAGAGTTCGCGCGCCATCTCGCCTTGCGGCGCATAGCGGGCGTGGGTGGCGCCGTCGTGGTAGCGGCGGTAGAGCGCCAGCGCGTCGGCGGTGCCGCGGGCCAGCAGCACCTCGTCGCGGGTCATGCGGCGCGACACTTGCGGCAGGCGCATGATGTCACCGGAGACGCCGGAGGGGTCGACGGAATAGTTGACCGTGAGCTCGGAGTCGTCGGCCATGACCTTGGTGGCCTCGGCCAAAGCCTTCTTGAACGGATCTGCGGGGTTGTCGGTGTCGCGTGCCATGGCCACAGGTTTCGCGCCGTGGCGGGGAATTGGCAAGAGGGGATGCGCGTGCCGGACCGAGAGTCTTGCGCGCCGCCGCCGCGGCAGCCGGGGTCAGCTTCCGCGCAGCAGGCTCGCGCATTCCGCGGCGCGGCGCTCGAAGAGTGCGCGGCTCTGCTCATCCTCGGCGATGACGCCACGATAGAGCAGCCGGTAATCGGGCAGGGCCTCCAGGATCGCGCTGCGCAGCGGCTGGCCGGTGAGGCCCGCGGCGGCGGCGCCCAGGCTGAACTGCCTGGCGAGCAGGCTGGCGCTGTCCGGCGAGCCCCCGAGGCTGGGGTTGTCCGCGGCCTCGAGCGCGACGCCCTGCCAGAGTGCGGCGCAATCGGCGGCGGCTTCGCCGTCGGCTGCCGCGCTGCCGGTGGCGAGGATCAGGGCAGTGATCAGCGGGGTCACAGCGAGGCCCTCCCGGTGGCAAGCCGCGCCAGCAGATCGACATGCACGTCGAGCGCGTCGATCACCCGGTAGCCGGGATCATGGGCGCCGTCGAAGGCGAGGTTGAGATCGGTGCCAGCAAGCACGATGGCCTCGGCGCCCATATCCTCGACCATTCTCCGCCCCGCATCGAAGAAGGCCGCGCGGTCCGCCTCCGAGCAGGTTCCGGCCACCGCCATCTCCTGGTAACGCTGGCCCAGGGCCTCGGTCTCGGCATCGAGCGCCACCGCTTCGGTGCGCGCGAGCTGGCCGTAGAGACGCGTGCGCATCACCACGCGGGTGCCGAGCAGGCCGACGCGGCGCAGCCGCTCCGCGGCGAAAAACCCATCGAGGGGGGCCACTGCGGAGACCAGCGGCAGTGCGGCGCGCGCCTCGGTCTCGTCGAAACAGAAATGCCCGCCGAGCGAGGTAATCGCGGCGCAGTCGCAGCCCGCCGCCGCCAGCCGGTCGATCAGCCGGGCGTAGACCTCGGCCTGCGCCTCGCGATTGTCGGCGAGGTTGTTGCGGATCAGCTCCTGCACGTCCGCCTGTACGATCGTCAGCTCGAGCGGCGCGCCAAATGCGCTCACGGCGGCGCAGAGCCGCTGGTAGTAGACCAGCGTCGCCGCGACCCCGATGCCGCCGATCAGCCCGATATGCAGGGACTTAGCCATACTTGGTCCTCCCGAAACCTATTACCCCACCCCTCTACCCCAAGGGGGCGCGGCCCGTAGCGGACCGCGCCCCCTTGGTCATTTATTCGTAGATACCCCGGGGGCGGCGGCGCTGTCGACGGGCGCGGAGCCCCTCTGGCGTGCCGATGGTGCCGCGCCAGGCTGCGGCCCATCCCGGTCGATCTTCCTGCGCTTGATCAGGCCAGCGACAGCGAGGCGGCGCTTTCCGGCAGTTCCTCGTCGAAGCAACGCTGGTAGAACTCGGCCACGGTCTGCCGCTCGAGCTCGTCGCACTTGTTGAGGAACGACAGGCGGAAGGCATAGCCCACATTGCGGAAGATCTCGGCGTTGGCGGCCCAGGCGATCACCGTCCGGGGCGACATCACGGTCGAGAGCTCACCGTTCATGAAGGCGCGGCGGGTGAAGTCCGCGACGGTGACCATCTGGCGGATGGTCTTGCGGCCCTTCTCGTTGTTGTAATGCGGCGCCTTCGACAGGACGATGTTCACCTCGGCATCGATGCTGAGGTAGTTCAGCGTCGCGACCAGGCTCCAGCGGTCCATCTGGCCTTGGTTGATCTGCTGGGTGCCATGATAGAGACCCGTGGTGTCGCCGAGGCCGACGGTGTTCGCCGTGGCGAAGATGCGGAAGTACTTGTGCGGCGTGATCACCTGGTTCTGGTCGAGCAGGGTCAGCTTGCCGTCGGTCTCCAGAACGCGCTGGATCACGAACATCACGTCGGCGCGGCCCGCGTCGTACTCGTCGAAGACGATGGCGGTGGGGTTGCGCAGCGCCCAGGGCAGGATGCCTTCCTGGAACTGGGTGACTTGCTTGCCGTCCACCAGCTTGATGGCGTCCTTGCCGATCAGGTCGATCCGGGAGATGTGGCTGTCGAGGTTGACGCGCACGCAGGGCCAGTTGAGGCGCGAGGCGACCTGCTCGATGTGGGTCGACTTGCCGGTGCCGTGGTAGCCCTGGATCATCACCCGGCGGTTGTTGCGGAAGCCCGCGAGGATCGCCAGCGTGGTGTCGGGGTCGAACTTGTAGGTGCTGTCGAGATCCGGCACGCGGTCGGTGCGGTCGGGGAAGCCGTGCACCACCATGTCCGTGTCGATGCCGAACACCTCGCGGACCGAGATTTCCTCGGTGGGTTTCGCATTGATGTCGATCGTGCCATCCGCCATGGTCGTGCCCCTGTCCGGTCGTTAGAAATTCTCGTGGACCGTCGTGCCCCATATCGCGGGCAAGGGCAAGGGGGCGGCGGCGGGCTTTGTCGCGGGCCCCGCAGGGCGTCGCGGGCGCCGCGCGGGCGAAGGTGAAATTGCCACGGTTTGTGTTTGCGCCGCCGCCACCTCGGGCACTACTCTATGAACAGTACGGAAAAAAGGCAGGCGCGGTACGTGGCGAGTTCCCCCCATTCCGATCTCGAGGATCTGATCGCGCGCGTCGCCATGGCCGACCGTGCCGCCTTTGCGCGGCTCTACGAGCGCACCTCGGCGAAGCTCTTCGGCGTCTGCCTGCGGGTGCTGCAGGATCGGCCCCAGGCCGAGGAGGCGCTGCAGGACACCTACGTGAAGCTCTGGAATAATGCCGGCAGCTACCGGGTGAACGGCTATTCGCCGATGACCTGGCTGATCACGATGGCGCGCAACGCCGCCGTCGACCGCCGCCGCCGCAGCGACGTTGGGCGGGCGGTGCAGCCGATCGAGCTTGACGAGCGGCTTGCCAATCCGGAGCCGGGCCCCGCCGAGCAGGCCGAGGCGCGGGCCGAGGCGGCGGCGCTGGCGCTCTGCATGGAGGAGCTGCCGCCCGATCGCGCCGAGATGGTCCGCCGCGCTTATCTCGAGGGGGCCACCTATGCCGAGCTGTCCGAGGCCTCCGGGGTCAAGCTCAACACCGTCAGGACCTGGCTGCGGCGCAGTCTGATGGCCCTGCGGGATTGCCTGAGCCGATGAGCGGCCCGCCGCAGCCGGACCCGCCCGAGGGCGTGGAGGCGAGTGCGGCGGAATACGTGCTGGGTCTGCTGCCCGAGCCCGAGCTTCGGGATTTCGAGGCACTGCTGGCGCGCGACGCCGGGCTCCGCCGGGAGGTCGCCAGTTGGCAGGCCTGCTTCGCCGCGCTCACCGCCGATATCGCCGAGGTCACGCCGCCTGAACACCTCTGGCCGCAGATCGAAGCGCGGACCCATGGTCCGCCCCGGGTGGCGCCCTGGCGGCAGGTGCTGCCCTACCTTCTCGGGGCCGTGGCGGCGGCGGGGATCGCCTGGGCAGCGCTGGTTTCGGGCGTATTGACGCCGGGCAGCGCCGGGCCCGAGCTGCAGGCCCGGCTGGTCGCGGAGGCGCAGGGGATTGCGTTGCGGGCCGACTACGCGCCTCGGGACCAGAGCCTGAGGGTGACACGCGAGACCGGCGAGGCTCCATTGGACCGGGCGTTGGAACTGTGGCTTCTGTCGGACAGCGCAGGCGCGCCGGTCTCTCTGGGGGTGCTCGGGGCCGAGGCGGTGACGTCGCTTTCGGTGGCGCCGACGCTTCGGAGTCAGCTCCCCGGGGCCACGATTGCGCTCTCCGAGGAGCCCCCGGGGGGGTCTGCCACGGGGCGTCCCACCGGGCCGGTCATCGCGCTGGGGCAGCTCTCGCCCCGGTGAGCGCGGTGTCACGGCGGTGTGACAGCCCGCGGCTTGACCGCGGTCGGGTCGGAGGCGCATCTCTGGAGATGGAGGAAGAGGAGAGGAGACCATGAGACGCAGAGGAGTCCTCGCGGGTCTCGCGGCGACGTTGGCATGGCGCGGGCGGGCCCGCGCCGAAGCGCGTTTCGAGATCACCCGTAGCCCCGAGGAATGGCGCAGCCGCCTGACACGCGCCGAGTACAAGGTGCTGCGCGAGGCGGGCACCGAGCGCGCTTTCAGCTCGCCGCTCGACAAGGAAAAGCGCGCCGGGCTGTTTCACTGCAAGGGCTGCGATCTGCCGCTCTACAGCTCGGAGGCGAAATTCGACAGCGGCACCGGCTGGCCCTCTTTCTACGAGGCGCTGCCGGACGCGGTGGGGCTGAGGGCCGACCGCTCGTTCTTCATGACCCGTACCGAGTGCCATTGCCGCCGCTGCGGCTCGCACATGGGGCATGTCTTCGACGATGGTCCGCCGCCCACGGGCAAGCGGCACTGCATCAACGGCATCGCGCTGCATTTCGTGCCGGGCAAGACAGCCCCAGGCAAGCCAGCGGAAGGGCAGGGCTAGACACGGCGAACAGGCGGCGTTTCCGTGAAGGATCCCGACCCGGCCGGGTGCGCCGGTCGGGTCGGGTGCGGAGGCTGCGGGGACTCGCGTCCCAAGGGGCCTGCACAACCAGGGGGAGCGGTGTGCAGGCCGACTTGGTCCGTGAGTGGACACGACAGGGAGCTCGCGTCGCCTTCAATCGGCCGCGAAAAAGCGTCCGACACGAGGAGGCTAGCACAACCTTGGGTCATGTGTCGAGAAATTCACACCAATAGGTTGTGCCTTTGGGTTGTGCATCTGGGGGCGGCCTTTGAGGGCTCCTCCGGAGCGCCATCAGCGGCGCAGCGCAGGGTCCGCGACCTTGCAGGGCAGCCCTCGCGAAAACGGGCCCCGCGGGGCCCGTACATCACTTGAAGTTCCGGCTGTCCTTGATCTGGTCCCAGGCCCAGACCACTTCCTGCAACTGCTCTTCCTGAGAGCGGTCGCCGCCGTTCATGTCCGGGTGCAGCACCTTGATCAGCTTCTTGTACGCCTTGCGCACGTCGGCCTTGGTCTCGGCGCTCTCGACCTCGAGGATCTCGAGCGCGCGCTTCTCGGTCGGCGGCAGTCGCCGGCCGCCGCCCGGCGCCTTGCGGCCCGGGTTGCGCGTGGCATTGTCGCCCAGCACCTGATGCGCGTCCTCGATGCCGAGGCGGGCCCAGGCCCGCTGCTCGGGGTCGCGGTAGTCCTTGGTCTTGCGCTCCCACACCTTGTCCGACGTGGCCTGAGCGTTCATCTCGGCCTCGGTCTTGCCGTGGAAGAAGTTCCACTGGTTGTTGTACTCGCGCACGTGATCCTTGCAGAACCACTTGAATTCATCGAGCACGTCCGGCGCCTTGGGCGCCCGGAACTTGCCCGGCTCCTGGCAGCCGTCGTGCTCGCACACGCGGGTGGAGGTCTCCTGTTCGCCGGTCATGCCGCGCCGGCCACGCGGATTCTTTTTCTTAGCCGACTTAATCGACATGTCGAAACCGAAGGGGTCGGGTCTGCTCATGGTCTCACCTTTTCGACTCGGACGAGGGAGTTTAGACAATCCTGACCGAGTTTGAAGAGGCAGGAGCCAAAAATGTCGCGAGCGAACGAGATCGAAACCCGGCTGCGAGCGGCCTTTGACCCATCGGAACTGGAGGTTCTCGACGAAAGTCAAAAGCATGTGGGCCACGCCGGCTACCAGGAGGGCGGCGAGAGCCATTTTCACGTGCGCATGCGCGCGGCGGAACTGGCCGATATGAGCCGCATCCAGAGACACCGCGCCGTACATGCGGCGCTGGGAAGCGACCTCGTGGGCGCGATCCACGCGCTGTCGCTGGACCTGCAGGGCTGAGCCGCGCGCGGCGCGACCGGCCGGGTCGTGTCAGCTCACCTTGTCGGCGTCGCTCTTCGCGGGGCTGTCTGAAGCGTCCTCCTCGGCGAGGGGCTCGGGCGCAACCGGCTCGGGGGCCGTCACCTCGGGCCCGGCGGGCAGGGGCCCGGCCGGCGGCGGCGCGACCGCGGCGACCACCGGCTCGTGCCGGAAGGGCGTGACCGCCGCAGCCTGCGGCACCGGGCGGCGGAAGACCAGCAGCGTGCGCCAGACCGTCTGGGTCGAGGTCAGCCCGCTGCGCTCTTCGCTGGGAAGGATGTCGGCGCGGATGTACTCCCAACCCTGCTCGGCCATCTCGTTGAGCAGCCGCGACATGGACACGGCGAAGCGGCCCTCGGGGCCCTTGGCGGCCTTGGCCTTCTCTCCCTTGGTTGGGGCGGGGATCACCTTGTACTCATGGGTTTTCATCGTGACGCGCCCCTTTCCCTTTTCGCTGAACCGCATTGGTTAACAATTGGGTAAGGCGCAGGGGGCGGCAAGTAAAGACCGGGTTAAAGACCGGGAGCACGCCGAAGCGCGTCTCCCGGTTGCGTCATGAAATCGGGAAGAATAGCCCGAAACAAATGACTTTCCCCGTGACCCCGAACAATGCTGGGGGCGGGATCGCGGCCTCACGGTGCCCCGACAGCGACTCGAGCTAAGCACTTTCCGCGGCATTGAAAGGGGCGGCGCGCATTTTGCAACCGAGGCGATAACCCGCAGCGAATGTTCAGCTTTTCCGATGCCGTACCGCAAGCACGATACCGCCCAGCACCAGCCCCCAGACCGCCGCGCCCAGCCCCCAGAGGGTGATGCCCGAGGCGGTTACGAGGAAGGTCACCGCGGCGCCCTCGCGGCTCTGCTCGGCCTGCAGCGCGCCGCTTGCCGAACTCGCAAACACCGGCAACAGCGCCACGCCCGCGAGCACCTGTAGCGTCATTGGCGGGGCAAGCGCGGCGACGGCGGTCACCGCCACGGCGAAAAACCCGAAAAGGCTGTAGAAAACCCCGGCCATCACCGCCGACCAATAGCGCCGGGAGGGATCGGGATGGCTGTCGGCATTGGCGCACATGCTGGCAGTGATCGCGGCGAGGCAGGTCGCCGGGTTGCCGAAGGGCGCGGTCAGCAGCGAGATCCCGCCGACCCCCGCCAGCAGGGGGCCCGGGGGCGGCGTGTAGCCGAAGCTGCGCAGCACCGCGACGGCAGGGATGTTCTGGGTTGCCATGGTAACGACAAAGAGCGGGACGCCGAGGCTCAAGACGGCCTCAAGCGAGAAGGCAGGGGCGACCCACACCGGGTGGCTCATCCAGCCTCCGGTCATCGGCAACGAGAAGTCATGCGCCCAGAGCGTCACCCCAAACGCCGCCAATACCGCGGCGGGCACTGCGAGGATGCGCTTTACCCGCCCGACGACGAACCAGCTCAGCAGGATTGGCAGCGCCACCTCGGGCGCTTCGGCAAGCCCGCGGAAAGGTGCCATGCAGAGCCCTGCCAGCACGCCCGCGAGCATCGCCTGCGCCAGCGCCGTCGGCACCGAGGTCACCAGCCGCGCCAGCGCCGGCCAGAGCCCGGCCAGCGTGATCAGCCCGCCCGCCACGATGAAGGCTGCCACCGCCCCGGCGAAACCGTCCGCGAGCGGCTGCGAAACGGCGAGCAGCGCCACGGCAGGGGTCGACCAGGCGCAGGAGACGGGCTCGCGGCGCCACCAGGCCAGCACGATGCCCGCGATCGCCATCGAGATCGCCGCCGCCGCCAGCCCGGCCCCGGCCTGCTCGGGGCTCGCGCCGACCGCCGTCAGCCCCTGCAGCACGATCGGGAATGAGCTGAACACACCAACGATCGCCACCATGGCCCCGGTCGTCACGTTCTGCAGGTCGGGCCCGGGTCGTCCGGAGGGTCGTGCCATGGTCGGTCCTTAACGTTGCGTCTTTATTGCCTTAGGCAGGGTGCCGCCGATTGGCAAGCCGGGGCCAGGGTTGCAACCGGCGCCGGGGGTGAGGTATTCGCAATGTTATAACGTAACGAATCAGGAGCGCCCGCCCATGTTCACCCCTGCCGTCGATCCGCGCCTTCCCGTCACCGTGCTCTCGGGCTTTCTGGGGGCGGGCAAGACGACGCTGCTCAACCAGGTGCTGAACAACCGCGAGGGCCGCCGCGTCGCGGTCATCGTCAACGACATGTCCGAGGTGAACATCGACGCCGATCTCGTGCGCGAGGGCGGGGCGGACCTGTCGCAGACCGAAGAGACGCTGGTCGAGATGACCAATGGCTGCATCTGCTGCACCCTGCGCGACGACTTGCTGACCGAGGTCCGCCGACTGGCCGCCGAGAAGCGCTTCGATTACCTCTTGATCGAAAGCACCGGGATTTCCGAACCGCTGCCCGTCGCCGCCACCTTCGAGTTCCGCGACGAGGCGGGCGAAAGCCTGTCGGACATCGCCCGGCTCGACACGATGGTGACGGTGGTCGATGCCGCCAATCTGCTGCGCGATTATTCCAGCCACGACTTCCTTGCCGATCGCGGTGAGAGCCTCGGCGAGGCGGACGAGCGCAGGCTTGTCGATCTGCTGGTCGATCAGATCGAGTTCGCCGACGTGGTGGTGCTCAACAAGGTCGCGACCGCGGGCGAGGATGCGCGGGCTGCGGCACGGCTCATCATCACCGCGCTCAACCCCGATGCCGAGATCGTCGAGGCCGACTATGGCCGCGTTGACCCCAGCCGCATCATGGGCACCGGGCGTTTCGATTTCGAGACGGCGCATGCGCACCCGCTCTGGGCCAAGGAACTCTACGGGTTCGCCGAACACGTGCCCGAGACCGAGGAATACGGCGTGTCCTCCTTCGTCTACAGGGCGCGGCGGCCCTTCGTGCCCGAGAAGATCCACGCGGTGCTGAAAGGGCCGCTGCCGGGGGTGATCCGGGCCAAGGGGCATTTCTGGATCGCCACGCGGCCCGACTGGCTGGCGGAATTCTCGCTCGCCGGCGCGCTCAGCTCGGTGCGCCCGATGGGGCGCTGGTGGGCCAGTGTCCCGCCGGAGCGGATGCCCGGGCATGCCGCCTTCCGCGACTATCTCGGCCAGCACTGGCAAGAGCCCTACGGCGACCGGCGGCAGGAGCTGGTGTTCATCGGCGCTGGGGTGGACCGGGAGAAGATCACGGCGGCGCTCGATGCGGCGCTGGTGCCCGAGAAGAGCTTTGAGCCCCTCCGCTGGGAAGGGCTGGCCGATCCCTTCCCGCTGTGGCGCGAGGCGCAGGCGGCATGAAGGCGGGCGGAGAGCGCAACCTTGGGGCCGCGCCGACCCGTCGCCGCGAAGGGGATGTCATGTCGGCCTACGACCGGCTGCCGCCCGACCTGCGTGCCTGGCTGGCGCAGGCGGCACTGCCCTGGTCGCCGCGCTCGGCCCTGCGCGCCTGGCGCGGGGCGCTTGCCCGGACGGGCTGCGCGGACGCCGCGGCGGCCCGGCTGAGCGCGATCGAGGCGCGGCACCTCGAGCGGCTGGCAGGCGGGCCGGGGCGCCTCTGACCCCGGCCCGCAAGGCCCTCAGGCCGCGGCGGCGCCCTTTTTCTCCCAGGCGAACTTCTGCATCACCTGGTCGACCGGGGTGTTCGCAAGGTGGTTTGTGTAATTCGACATGACCTTCTGTGCGACAGCGAGGATCACCTCGAGGATTTGCCGCTGCGTGTAGCCCGCGTCGAGGAAGGCCTGCACCTGCGGCTCGTCGAGCGCGCCGCGCTGGCGCACCACCTGCAGGGTGAAGTCGCGCAGCGCCTCGAGCCGGGCGTTGGGCAGCGGGGTCTCGTCGCGCAGCGCGTTTGTGATGGCGTCATCCACCTGCATCATCTTGGCGATGCCGGTGTGGGCAGGCACGCAGTAATGGCATGCGTGCTCGACGTTGATCGTCTGCCAGACCACGGTGATCTCGTCCTTGTCGAAGCTGGTTTCCTCGGCAAACAGCCGGTGCAGCTGCTTGTAGCCGTCGAGCAGTGCCGGCGCCTCGGCCATCACCGCGTGCAGGCCGGGCAGGCGGCCGAAGGCTTTCTGCGACTGCTCCAGCAGCGGGCGGCTTGCCTCGGGGGCGGTGTCGAGCGTGTGGCGGGTGAACTCGGTCATCTGGATCTCTCCCTCTGATTCTTGAGCGAATGCTCAATTTGCATGCGCAGGGGTAGCTTTACTTGAGTGATTGCTCAAGTTATATCTTGTCGCTTGTTAAAGCCCGGCGAGATCCGGCCGCGACGAGCGGCCGGGTGAGACGGGAACGGGAGACGGATACGCGCATGGCCAGACAGGCACGACACGACAGGCAAGACGTGCTGGGCAAGGCGCTCGAGCTCTTTTGGGCCAAGGGCTACCACGCCACCTCGCTCAAGGATCTCGAGGTGGCGCTCGACATGCGGCCGGGCTCCATCTATGCGGCTTTCGGCTCGAAAGAAGCGTTGTTTTCCGAGACCTTGGCGCTTTATGCCGAGCTGTCGCGCACGCAGTTCCTCGAGACCCTCGCGGCCGCGCCGAGCCGCCTTCAGGGGCTCGCAAACCACGTCCGGCGCCTTGGCTGCACCGATGACTCCGGCCCGTCGCGCGCCTGCATGCTGGTCAAGACCCTGCTCGAGACACCCGACGACGATGCGACGCTGCGGGTCCAGACCGAGACGCTGATGCGGGGCATGGAGGCGATGTTTGCCCGCGCCTTCGGCGAGGCGCAGGAGCGCGGCGAGATCGCGCCGGAAGCCGACCCGCAGCAGCTCGCCAGCCGGCTGCAGGTCGATATCTTTGGCCTGCGCGCCTATGCGCAGCGCACCGACTCGCGGGCGAGGGTGGCGCAGCTTGCCGAGGAGATCGCCCGCGGTCTCGAGGCGCGCGCGCTGGCGTGAGCTGCAGGGTCCGCGAGTGACGCGCATTTGACGTAACGGCGTCAAATCGGCAAAGCCTCGCCCATCCCGGCAAAATGCAATTGCTGCGACGCGGAAAAGTGCCAAATTTGCTCAGGAATGACAGTTTCTCGGAGACCCGCATGTCCGCTGACCTGCTCGACCGCCGCGCTTTCCTTGCCTCCGCCCTTGCCAGCGGCGCCTTCAGCCTGCTGCCCGAGTTTGCCCGTGCACAGAGCGGCGCCATCGCCTCGGGTATCCCGCTTGGCCCGCCCAAGCCCTTTTCCTTCGACACGCTCCGCGAGCTGGCGGCGAGTCTCGCCAAGGAGGCGTTCACCCCGATGGCGGTGCCCGACGCCGAGATCCTGCAACAGATCGACTATGACGCCCACGGCGCGATCAGCTTCCGCGAAGACCGCGCGCTCTGGGCCGACCAGGGCACGGCGCAGCCGGTGCGCTTCTTCTTCCCGGGCCGCTACTTCCCCGAGCCGGTACATGTCTACGCGCTCGAGGAAGGCACCGCGCGCGAGGTGCCCTTCTCGCGCGATCTCTTCGACATCCCGCAGGGCAATCCGGCCAACCGGCTGGAGAAGACCGAGGGCTTCGCCGGTTTTGCCGTGCAGGATCCGCAGACGAGGCTCGACTGGATGGCCTTCCTTGGCGCGTCCTACTGGCGCACGGCGGGGTATTCGGGACAGTTCGGCCTGTCGGTGCGCGGGCTCGCCATGGACACGGCGATCCCCGACGGCCCCGAGGAATTCCCGCGCTTCACCCGTTTCTGGCTCGAGCAGGGCGAGGGCGGCGAGATGACCACCTACGCGCTGCTTGAAAGCCCGCGCGCCACCGGCGCCTACCGCATCGCCTCGCGGCGCGACAACGGGGTCATCCAGGACGTCTCGGCCGAGATCTTCCTGCGGGGTGACGTCGAACGGCTGGGGATCGCGCCGCTCACATCGATGTTCTGGTACGGCAAGCACAACCGCCATGTCGCCGCCGACTGGCGCCCCGAGGTGCATGACAGCGACGGGCTCGAGATCCACACCGGCAGCGGCGAGCGCATCTGGCGCCCGCTCAACAACCCGCCACGGGTTATGGCCAACGCCTTTGGCGCCACCGATCCGGCCGGTTTCGGGCTGATGCAGCGCGAGCGCGACTTCGGCGAATACGAGGATGACGGCGTGTTCTACGAGCGCCGTGCCTCGGCTTGGATCAAGCCGCAGGAGGGCTGGGGAGAGGGCGCCGTGACGCTTGTCGAGCTGCCGACGGATGACGAGATCCACGACAATATCGTCGCCTTCTGGACACCGGCCGAGCCGGCGGCGGCGGGCAGCTCCTACAGCCTGAACTACCAGCTCACCTGGCTCGAGGATTGCCCGGTGCCGCCGCAGGCGGCGCGCTTCATCGCCGTGCGCATGGGCAGGGGGGGCATCCCCGGCCAGCCGCGTCCGGCGGACACGGTCAAGATCGTCTGCGACTTCGACGGGCTGGGCATGGAGGCGCTGGACCGCAGCTCCGGCGCGCTCCCGGTGGTCACCGCCTCGCGCGGGGAAATCTCGGGCGAGGTCGCCTACCCGGTGGTCAGCACCAAGAACTGGCGGGCGATGTTCGATCTCGATTTCTCGGCCATCGCGGCAGAGGACGATGAGCCGATCGACCTGCGGACCTATGTTTCCTACGAGGGCGAGGCGATGTCGGAGACGCTGATCCTGCAGCTCTTCCCGAGCCAGTTGCGCGCGCTGCTCGCGGCGCGGGGGTAGGGCGCAGGGCCGCCCGGGCATCGGGAGGATACGGATCAAACAAGAAAGGCCGCCCAACCGGGCGGCCTTTTCATGTTCAATATAACCGTGATCAGAGCCCGAGCTTGGCCGCGACGATGTCGTTGACCGCTTTGGGGTTGGCCTTGCCGCCGGTGCTCTTCATCACCTGGCCGACGAACCAGCCCGCCAGCTTGGGGTTCTGCTTGGCCTTTTCGACCTGCGCCGGGTTGGCCGCGATCACCTCGTCGACGGCGGCCTCGATGGCACCGGTGTCGGTGACCTGCTTGAGGCCCTTCTCCTCGACGATCTTCGCCGGGTCGCCACCCTCGGTGTAGACGATCTCGAAGACGTCCTTGCCGATCTTGCCCGAGATGTCGCCCTTCTTGATGAGCGAGACGATCCCCGCGAGCTGCGCCGGCGAGACCGGGCTCTCGGTGATGTCATGGCCTTCCTTCTTGAGGCGACCGAAAAGCTCGTTGATCACCCAGTTTGCGGCCAGCTTGCCGTCGTCGCAGCCTTTCAGCACCTCTTCGAAATAGGCCGAGTTGACCACTTCCGCGGTCAGCACGCCGGCGTCGTATTCCGACAGGCCGAACTCCTTGACGAAGCGCGCCTTCTTCTCGTCGGGCAGCTCCGGCAGCGAGGCGGCGATGTCATCCACCCAAGCCTGCTCGATCTCGAGCGGCAGCAGGTCTGGATCGGGGAAGTAGCGGTAGTCATGCGCCTCTTCCTTCGAGCGCATCGAGCGGGTCTCGCCCTTGTCCGGATCGTAGAGGCGCGTCTCCTGATCCACCTTGCCGCCGTTCTCGAGAATGGCGATCTGGCGCCGCGCCTCGTAGTCGATGGCCTGCTGGATAAAGCGCATGGAGTTCATGTTCTTGATCTCGCAGCGCGTGCCGAGGTGGCTGAAGTCCTGCGTCTCCTGGTACTTCTCGTACTGTCCGGGACGGCAGACCGAGACGTTCACGTCCGCCCGCAGGTTGCCGTTCTGCATGTTTCCGTCGCAGGTTCCGAGATAGCGCAGGATCTGCCGAAGCTTGACCACATAGGCCGCCGCTTCCTCGGGGCCGCGGATGTCGGGGCGCGAGACGATCTCCATCAGCGCGACGCCGGTGCGGTTGAGGTCGACGAAGGACATCGACGGGTCCATGTCGTGGATCGACTTGCCGGCGTCCTGCTCGACGTGGATGCGCTCGATGCGCACCTTGCGCGCGATGCCCGGCTCCATGTCGACGATCACCTCACCCTCGCCGACAAGCGGATGGTAAAGCTGGGAAATCTGGTAGCCCTGCGGCAGGTCGGGGTAGAAGTAGTTCTTGCGGTCGAAGGCGGACTTCAGGTTGATCTCTGCCTTCAGGCCAAGCCCGGTGCGCACGGCCTGCTCGATGCAGTACTCGTTGATCACAGGCAGCATCCCGGGCATTGCCGCGTCCACGAAGGCCACGTTCGAGTTGGGCTCAGCGCCGAACTTGGTCGAGGCGCCGGAGAACAGCTTTGCCTCGGTGGAAATCTGGGCGTGGATTTCCATCCCGATCACCAGCTCCCAATCGTATTTGGCGCCGGCGATGACCTTGGGTTTGGGGGGCTCGAAGCTCAGGTCAAGCATGGGGGGTCCTCGTCTCTCAGGTTGTGACGGGGATACGCCAGAGCGGCACAGGGGGCAAGGGTGCAGGACGCGCAGCCCGAAGGCTGCAGCGCGAGTCCCTGCTCGGTGAAAATCACCTGGCGCCCGCGGCTGAGCTGATGGTCGAAAAGCGTCTTCAATATCTCCTGCGCGCGGGCATGCCCCGCCTCGCGCTGCGCCGCCTCGTCCGGCGCAGGACCATCCGGCAGAGGCGGTGCCCATAGCAGGGGGTGAAGCTCGCAGAGGTGATCCTCGACGATCCAGCTAAGAGAGCCGGAGATGCGGGGTGCGGCCCCGCCGTCCCGCCCGGGGGCCAGCGCGGCGCAATGGGCGGCGAGCAGGTTGGCCATGTGCTGATCCGGCCAGGCCTTCGGCGGATGCGGCTGCAGAAGATCGTGCAGACCGGCGGTGAAAAGCTCTCCGTCGACATGGTCCAGCCCCTCGGGCTGCGTCGCCAGCACGTCGAGCCAGACCCAGCAGTAGCCGCCGCTGCCCCAGATCTTTGCTGTGCGCATCGCCATGCGCCGCGCGGCCCGGTCCAATTCGGGCCAGGTGCCGAACCTCTGCGGGGACAGATCGCGCCCATAGGCGCGCAGATGATCGGGGCAGGCGGGCTGCATGGCGATCAGCGCCTCGTGGTTTCGCTCGACATGCGCCGCAGGGGCCGGCAGCACCTCGAGCACGGCGCAGCAGGCCGATTGCAGCGCGGGCGAGCCAAGCGCACGTGGGTCATGCGGGCGCAGCAAAAGATGCGCGGTCTCTAGGTGTTGCCGCGCCAATGACGCGCGCGCCGCCGCCGAGAGCGGCGCGGTGCCCGCGCGCCACAGCCGGGCGGCCCCTATCTGCGGCCAGGCGGCGAGCAGCGCGCGCAGGGGCGCTTCGGGTGTCGGGCCGAGCGCCTCCGAATGGCCCTGCAGCGCCCGGCGCACCGCCTCGGCATCGCCGCGGGCCACCGCCGCGGCGACGCCAAGGAGCACATCCTGCACCGCGCCGTCGCAGAGCAGCCGGGTGACGGGGGTGCCCTCGGGCGTGAGCGCGGCGGAATGGTCCGCCTCGGCCAACGCCTCCTCGAGCGCCCCCCAGCGTTCCTGGCGGGCAAGGCGCAACCCGCGGCGGGTGATCTCGGCGCGGGCCTCCTCTGCCTCGGTGGTCTCGCGGACAGGGATCTTCACGCTTGGCGGGCCGAACCCCGGCGTACATCGGGTCTCGGCGCGGGTTGCGGCGCCCCGAGAGCCGTTTTCACCGACCTCTGGTGCGCAGCCCTGCCTTTGCCCGGCAGCGTAGTCCGGGGCATGCCGCGCCAAAAGGCGCCGGGTGAGGGCGGGCAGGCGGGGCCGAAATCGGAGAACGTGCTGTGCCATGCGGCGCAGGCTGGAGGGGGATTCGGGCCGAACCGGGGCGCAGGCACGATCAGCCCGGGGCGCACAATGGGCGCATCGGCGGCAAATTGTTCAAACGCTATAGATCAGAATCCACCGAAAATCGGCAGGATTCCAGTCATGTCTGTTTGCCGTCGGCGATCCGCCGCGCATAATACCGCGTCAGGCTTGCCGGGATTGTTCTTCGTGGGCAAGTTCCCCGCCATGCTGAACCGTTTCATTCCTGCCCTTGCGGCGCTCATGATAGCGCCGATGGCCCAAGCGAATACCGGCCCTGCACCCGTCACGCAGGCCGCCTTCGCGGTTGCGGCCCCAACGATGCCCCTGGTCTCGCGCGACGCGATGTCGGGGACCCCGGAGTCGCTGCTGGCAGTGTCCGCCTCGCCCCGCCCGCTGGCCCGGCGCATGTCCATCCCCAAGGCCCGTTGGGGCACCACGGGAGGGCGCAGCACCTGGTCGCTCGCGGTACTCTCGTCGCTGCGTGGCCATGCCAACGCACTGCCAGACGTGGTGCCGGCGGACATCGACACATGGTGCCCGGCCTACGAGAGTGGATCGCGCGAGCAGCGCGAGGCCTTCTGGCTGGGCCTCGTCTCGGCGCTGGTCAAGCACGAGAGCACCTTCAAGCCCACCGCCGTGGGCGGCGGCGGCAAGTGGATCGGCCTCATGCAGATCCTGCCCTCGACCGCGCGGCTCTACGGCTGCCAGGCAACCACGGTGGATGGTCTCAAGGACCCGCGGGCCAATCTCTCCTGCGGCCTGCGCATCATGGCGCGCACCGTCGCCCGCGATGGCGTGGTCAGCGCCAACATGCGGGGCGTGGCCGCCGACTGGGGCCCGTTCCACTCGCGCAAGAAGCGTGAGGACATGATCGCCTGGACCCGCGCGCAGGGCTATTGCACTGGCATGGGCCGCTCGCTGCGCCCGGTCGGGCGTCCGGCGAGCCTTCTGCCCGGCATCATGGCCTCGAACGAGCTCGGCGCGGGCACTCGCCCGCTGGCCCGCTCGCGCGCGCTCGATGCGAGCTATGCCAACACCTTCATCTCCACCAAGGGGCAACTGCTGGAGAGCGACGGCTGATCTGCTGAAGATCGTTTCAATGTATGAACGGGCGGGACCAAGGTTGGTTCCGCCCGTTATCGATTCAAGAGGGTTAGGGGCTCAACGCCCGCCGCCGGCGTCGAGGATGCTGCGGGTCACGTAGCCCGCGCGCTCCGACAGCAGCCACAGGATGCTCTCGGCCACTTCCTCGGCGGTGCCAGCGCGGCCCAGCGGCGGCGTGTGGCCGATGCGGGCGAGTCGGTCGGGCTCGCCACCCTTGGCATGGATGGCGGTTTCGATCAGCCCGGGTCGCACCGCGTTCACCCTTATGCCCTCGGAGGCCAGCTCGTCGGCGAGACCCAGCGTGAAGGTGTCGATCGCACCCTTGGAGGCGGCGTAATCCATGTATTGCCGCGCCGATCCCAGCCGGGCCGCTACCGACGAGACGTTGACCACGCCGCCGCCCGCGTGGGCGCGCATGTAGGCCACCGCCTGCCGGGCGACCTCGATGGCGCCAAAGACGTTGACCTCGAACACCCGCCGGACCCGCTCGGGGGTCAGATCGGCGAGCGATGCCGTGGGCGCGACGATGCCGGCGTTGTTGACCAGGTCGAGCGGCCCCGGCGCCAGCGCGGTCAGCTCGGCAAAAAGCTCGGCCACCTGCGCGGGATCGGAGACATCCGCGCCGATGACATGCGCCTCGGCGCCCTCGGCGCGGACCTCCTCGGCCACCGCTTCGGCGCCGTCCCGGTCAAGGCCGTAGTGGACCACGACGCGCTCCCAGCCGCGGGCGGGGGCGAGGCGGCAGGTTGCCGCCCCGATGCCGGCGCTGCCGCCGGTGACCAGCAGCAGCCGGCTCATGACAGCAGACGGGTGACCATCTCGGTCACGTCGCGCGAGAGACCGGGCTTGGCGGCGATCTTCTCGAGCTCTGCCTGCATCATGCCGCGGCGGGTCTCGTCGTAGCGCTTCCAGGTCTGGAAGGCCGAACACATGCGCGCGGTGGTCTGCGGGTTCTTCTCGTCCAGCCTGATGAGCCAGTCGGCGAGCAGCCGGTAGCCGGCGCCGTCGATGCGGTGGAATCCGGCGTGGTTCATCGCCAGACCGCCCATCACCGCGCGGAAGCGGTTGGGGTTCTTCCAGTCGAAGTCGGGGTCCTCGGTCAGAGCCTTGGCGCGGTCTGCGGTCTCGGAGGGGCCAGAGGCGGCGACCTGCAGGGCGAACCACTTGTCCATCACCAGCCGGTCGCCGTTCCACTGGGCGCGGAACTTCGCGAGCGCGTCCTCGCCCGCACCCGCCTGCACGAGGCAGGCCAGCGCCGAGAGCTGCAGGGTCATGTTGTCGGCGCTCTCGAACTGCGCCTTGGCCGCGTCGCCGCCATCGAGACGCGAGGTCAGCGCCAGCACCGCGCCGCCAAGGGCGCGCTTGCCGGATTGCTCGGCATCGGGCTGGTAAGGCTCGGTGACCCTTGCTTCTTCGGCGAGCTGCGGCAGCAGCTGCGACCAGCGCTCGGCGCGGGTCTTCTTGAGCACCTCGGTGGCGGTCCAGATCGCGTCGGGATCCGGCGTCACGCCGCGCTGGTGCAGCACCTGCGCCAGCTCGGATTGCGTCGGCGTGCCCAGCATCAGCGCGCGATAGGCCGGATCGAGCGCGCTGTCGCGGATCACCGCTTCGAGCCCGTCGAGCCAGGCGGTGTCGGGTTCGGCGCCCTCGGTGATCATCGCCACGAGGCACTCGCGCGCCAGATCGCGGTTGGCTTCCCAGCGGTTGAAGCTGTCGGTGTCATGGGCGAGCAGGAAGGCGCGTTCCTCGCGGCTCGTCTCTCGGTCCAGCACCACCGGGGCCGAGAAGCCGCGCAGGATCGAGGGCACGGGTTTGGCGCTGAGGCCGTCGAAGGTGAAGCTCTGCTCCGCCTCTGTCAGCTCAAGCACGGTGGTCGGCTGCACCTCGTCGCCGTTGGGCGAGAGCAGGCCGACAGCCACCGGGATCACCTGCGGCGCCTTGTCGGGTTGGCCGGGGGTGGGGGGCGTGTGCTGCTTGAGGGTCAGCGTGTAGGTGCCGTCCGCGAAGGCCTCGGAGACCGCCACATGCGGGGTGCCCGCCTGCGAGTACCAGCGCTTGAACTGGGTCAGGTCGCGCCCGGTGGCATCCTCGAAGACCTTCAGCCAGTCCTCGATGGTGGCGGCATCGCCGTCGTGGCGTTCGAAGTAAAGGTCGAGCGCCTTGGCGTAAGCCTCGTCCCCGACCAGCGTCTTGAGCATGCCGATCACCTCGGCACCCTTCTCGTAGACGGTGGCGGTGTAGAAGTTGTTGATCTCCTGGAAGCTCTCGGGGCGCACCGGGTGCGAGAGCGGCCCTTGGTCCTCGGGGAACTGGCGGCCGCGCAGGTCGATCACGTCGGAGATGCGCTTGACCTCCTCGCCGCGCATGTCGGATGTGAACTGCGCGTCGCGGAACACCGTCAGACCCTCTTTCAGACACAGCTGGAACCAGTCGCGGCAGGTGATGCGGTTGCCGGTCCAGTTGTGGAAATACTCATGCGCGATGATCGCCTCGATGCGCTCGAAGTTGGCATCGGTGGCGGTCTCGGGCGAGGCGAGCACGGCGGAGGAGTTGAAGATGTTCAGCCCCTTGTTCTCCATCGCGCCCATGTTGAAATCGTCCACGGCGACGATGTTGAAGATGTCGAGGTCATACTCGCGGCCATAGACCTCCTCATCCCACTTCATCGACTTTTTCAGCGCCTCCATGCCGAAGGCGCATTTGCCCTCGTCGCCGGGGCGCACCCAGAGGTTCAGCTCGACCTCGCGGCCCGACACGGTGGTGAAGCTGCCGGGGTGGTTGACCAGATCGCCGGCCACGAGCGCGAAAAGATAGGCGGGCTTCGGCCACGGATCGTGCCACTCGGCCCACCCCTCGCCGGAGCCCTGCGGATTGCCGTTCGACAATTTGACCCTCTCGTCGCCCTCGATGCGCACGGTGAAGACCGACATCACGTCGGGACGGTCGGGGTAGAAGGTGATCTTGCGAAAGCCCTCTGCCTCGCATTGCGTGCAATACATGCCGTTCGACATGTAGAGACCTTCCAGCGCAAAGTTCTCGACCGGCGCGATCTCGACCTCGGAGTCCCAGGTGAAGGCGCCTTCGGGTACGGCGCAGGTGAGGCCGGTGTCGGTGACCTCGGGGGTGACAGGGGCGCCGTCGATGGCGAAGGAGATCGGCTTGATCTGCTCACCGTGCAGGAAGAAGTCCTGCTTCGGCGCATCGGGGTTGGGTGCAAAGCGGATGCGTGAGCGGACGCGGGTCGCCGAGGGCGCAAGCACGAAGGTCAGATGCACCTCTTCGGCGGTCCAGCCGAAGGGGGTGTAATCCTTGAGGTAGATGGTCTGTGGGCTTGCGTCCTTCATGGGCGTCTCCTTGCCTGAAGTGGAGGGCTGGCGCCTGCCGGAACCGGCGCGCCAGCGGGACGTTATGCTCATGAGAGACGCGCGGCAACCGCTGCGCCGGTGAAATGCCAGTGGCGCGCGGCATGGCGTCGAGGACGGCGGGAGCAGAGGCTCCGGCATGCCTCTCGTAAACAATGCCGCGCAAGGGAGGAAAGACATGTCCGCACCCGATACCAACACGAAGACGCAGAAGAAGGAACACCGCTGGCCCCTGATGGCGATCTGGGGCGCGCTGGTCGTCGTGGCGCTGCTGCTGGTCTGGTGGCTGGTCTACGCGACAAATGGCGAAGCGCCCGAGCCCGGTCAGGCCGCCGCGCCGGCTCCAGAGGCGCAGGAGGGCGCGGCAACGCCCGCCGACTGACGCGGCCCGGCGCCTCAGTCGCAGCGCACCACGCCATCCTCGTCCGTCACGCAATTGCGCTGCGCCCGCCGCGTCGTGTCGGGCGGGCGCGTCGCGCTGAGCGCGCCGCCGCGGTCCGCCGTCGGATCGCCCGGCGCGATGAAGCTGCCGCCATCGGTGGTGTCACGCACGATGCCGTTCCTGTCAGTGGTCTGCGGCGTGCTTCGACGCTCGCGGGTGATCCCCAGATGATCGGTCGAAAAGGTCGAAGGGCCGGGGCAGCGGGTGATCCCGTTCGGGTCCGGCACGCAGCCCTTGAGCTGCGCGGCGAGCGGGCCGGGCAGGGCGGCGGTTGCGGTGGCAAGGGCCAGGGCGGCGAGCGAGGACTTCATGGCAGGTCTCCCGTTGGGGAAAGCACCGGGCGTGGGTGCTCTCCCTTGATATAGGAAGCGATGACTATAGCGCCAATTCCCGGCGCCGCACCGTGCCGCGTTATTCGGCCGCGCGCATTGTCGTGTTTGCGCCCGGCCTGCCACTGCCCTCGGCGTCGGGATCGTCCCAGAGGATCAGCGGTGCCTTCACCTTGCGGGCTTCGCGCTGCAGGGCCCAATCCCGCGCCGCGCGGCTGCCGCGCCCGAAGGAGGCGATGGCCAGCAGCCGCGCGATCCAATGGGCATAGGTCGAGAGCCACACCCGCAGCGCCAGCATGGCGGGGGTGAAGACCAGCGTCAGCACCGTGGCCACCGACAGGCCGAAGACCACCGCCGAGGCCAGCGGCTTCCACCACAGCGAGGTCGGCGCGTTGATCGAATAGCCGCCGCCGAAGAAGTCGAGGCTGAGCCCGATCATCATCGGGAAGAGACCCGCGATGGTGGTGATCGTGGTCAAAAGCACCGGGCGGATGCGGTCCTCGGCGGTGCGCACGATGGCTTCGAGCCGCGGCATGTAGCGCGAATAGTCCTGGAAGGTGTCGATCAGCACGATGTTGTTGTTCACGACGATCCCGGCGAGCGCCACGACCCCCGTGCCGGACATGATGATCGAGAAGGTCTGGTCGAGCACGATCATCCCGAGGAACACCCCGGCGGTCGAAAGCACCACCGCAAGCAGCACCAGCACCGAATTGTAGAAGCTGTTGAACTGCGCCAGCAGGATGATGAACATCAGCCCCAGCGCGGCGGCGAAGGCCTGGGTCAGGAAGGCCTGGCTTTCCGCCTCCTCCTCCTGGTCGCCGGTCCATTCCCAGCTGATGCCCGGGGGGAACTCGGTGCTTTCCAGAAGGCTCGAGAGGGTGGCGATGCGCTCGTTTGGCGTGACCGGCACCGTCGAAAGCGCGCCGCTTGCGGCGGCCTCGCGGATGGCATCGCCGCTGGTGCCGTCTTCGGTGCGGGTGATCTCATAGGCCGTGCCATGCAGCGTCAGCGTGCCGTCACCGGTCTCGCGCCCGTAGCCGAGCGTCTCGCCGCCCAAGGTCAATTTCACCAGCCCATCGGCCACACCTGCCTTGACGTCAAAGTAGCGCTTGCGGCCCTCGCGGTTGATCTCGGCGAGCTTGGGCACCGGGGTGCGGGTGATGAAATGCGACAGCGGGATCAGCCCGTCGCTGGTCCGGACGCGCAGGGTGTCGAGGGTCGAAAGCACCCGGTCCTGCTCGGGCAGGCGTACGCGGATATCGATTTCTTCGTCCGAACTGTCCACCGGCATGGTGTCGAGCGTCACGCCGCGGGTAACGAGCTGCACCATTGCGCCGACGGTGGCGACATCGGCGCCGTAGCGCCCGGCCTCTTCCACGTCGACGTCGATCTGCCAGTCGATGCCGGGCAGGGGGCGGGTGTCCTCGATCAGCCGCAGGCCTTCCATGGCGTCGAACTCGGCCCGCGCCGTTTCGGTCGCGGCCAGCAGGTCGTCCCAGTTGTCGCCTTTCAGCCGAAGATGCACCGGCTTGGCCGAGGCGGGACCCATGGCGAGGTTGAGGATCTCGGTCTGGATGCCGGGAATGGTGGCGAGTTGCTCGCTCAACTCGGCCAGTACGATGTCGCCGTCGAGCTCGGGCCGGTCGCGGCGGTCCTCCCATGGCACCACCTCGAGCTGGATCTGCCCGATCGTGTCGGTGGGCGGCTGCGCGCCGCCGGTGTTCGATTCAAGCCCGCCATCGCCGGCAAAGGCAAAGGCGGTCTCGATGCCCGGGTGCTGCAGGACGATGGTTTCCGCCCGTTTGACCAGGGAGTCCTTCTCGGCCAGCGACAGGTTGCCACGGGCGCGGACGTAGACGATGGCCTGCTCGGGCTCACTCTCGGTGAAGAACTCGGTGCCGTTGTTGTTCTGCCCGTAGTAGCCGAAGACCGAGATCACGAAGAAGATCACCCCGCCGATTGTCACCAGCGGCATCACCGGGTTGCCGGTGACAAATTGGATCAAACGCCCGAAGAACGTCCGGCGGTAGGTCTTGCGGACCTTGTTGCGTTTGCGCTCGATCTGCGCCGCATCAAGGGTGATCGAGGCCATCACGGCAAAGAGCAGGAAGATCACGATCCCCGGCACCCGGGCGCCGCGCCCCTCGATCATCGTGACCCCGAGAAATGAGGGGTTCAGCACCAGCAGCGCGCCGAGCAGCATCCCGGCCAGCGCCACCGGCACCAGCGCCGCGCGGGCCGGCCAGCCCTCGACGCGCTTGCGCAGCGTCAGCGAGGCGTTGTGCAGCGCGCGCGAGAACCGGCCCGAGACGCCGCCCATCACCGGCAGGTAGACCAGCGCCACGATCAGCGAGGCCGAGAGCACGAAGATCAGCGTCACCGGCAGCATGCCCATGAACTCGCCCGCGACCCCGGGCCAGAACAGCATCGGCAGGAAGGCGCAAAGGGTGGTCGCGGTCGAGCTGACGACGGGCCAGAACATCCGCTTGGCCGCCTCGACATAGGCGTGCATCGGCCCGACGCCGTCCGAGATGCGCTTGTCGGCGTATTCGACCACCACGATGGCGCCGTCGACCAGCATGCCGACGGCAAGGATCAGACCGAACATGACGATGTTCGAGACGCTGATGCCCATGATTGCCAGCAGCACGAAGCACAAAAGGAACGACGTCGGGATGGCGAAGCCCACCAGCAGCGCCGCGCGGGTGCCGAGCGAGCCCAGCACCACGATCATCACCAGCGCGATGGCGGTCAGCACCGCGCCCTCGAGCTGGCTGACCATGGAATCGACGATGCGCGACTGGTCGTTGCTTTCCTCGACCGCCACCGTTGCCTGCAGCTCCTCGGGCCAGCCCTGCTGGGCCTCGGCCACGGTTGCGCGCACGGCGCTGGCGGTGTCGATGAGGTTGTAGCCCTTGCGCTTGACCACCTGCAGCGCCACCGCGGTGTCGCCGTTGAAACGCGCGGTGCCCGTGCGGTCCTCGAAGGTGAGGCGGATGTCCGCCAGATCGCCGAGCGTGACCACCCGGTCGCCATTCACCTTGATCGGCAGGTCGAAGATGTCTTGCGGTTCGCGGAAGCTCGAGGGGATCTTCACCGAGAAGGTGCCGCGCTCGGAGCGCACCTCGCCCGCGGCGATGAGCTGGTTGTTGTTCTGGACGGTCTGGATCAGCTCGCTGGCGGTGACATTGTAGCTTTCCAGCTTCAGCGGGTCGATCACCACTTCGACCATCTCGTCGCGGTTGCCGGCGATCCCGGCTTCCAGCACCGAATCCAGCGCCTCGACACGGTCTTGCAGGTCCTTGGCGACCCGCGCCATGGTGCGCTCGGGCAGGGGGCCGGTGAGCGAGACGATGATGATCGGGAACTCCGAGAAGTTGATCTCGGAGATGGTGTATTGCTCGGCGCCCTCGGGGAACTTGGCCTGCGCCTTGGTCATCGCGTCGCGGACCTCGGCCATGGTCTCGGTGCGATTCCAGCCGAATTCGAACTCCATGGCGACCCCGGCGTAGCCTTCCGAGGCGACGCCGCTGATCTTGTCGAGCCCGTCGATGTCCGAAAGCTCGGTCTCCATCGGCTTGACCATCAGTGTCTCGGCGTCCTCGGCCGAGATGCCGGGGAAGGGAACCGACACGAAAAGCGCCGGGATCTCGATGTCGGGCTCGCCCTCTTTGGGCAGGGTGAGATAGGCGAAGGCCCCCGCGACAATCGACAGGACGATGAAGGCCAGCACCATGCGGGCGCGCTCTGCCGCCCAGTCGACGATGCCGGTCACTGGAGGATCTCCTGATAGCTCGGCGCGACCGGCACGCCGTCGGTGACGTACTCCTGCCCAAGGGTGATGACGTCGACGCTGTCCGGCAGCCCGGCGATCCAGACCCCCTCGGGCGAGTCGCGCAAGATGCTCACCGGCACGAATTGCGCGGTCTGCTCGGCACTCACCGTGCGCAGGCCCATGCGCCCCTCGTCGTTCAGCGTGAGCGCGCTCTGCGGCAGCAGGTGCGCCATCGCGCCGTCGGCCTCGATGAGGATGCGCGCGGTCTGCCCGGCGCGCAGCGTCAGGTCGGGGTTCTCGAGCGTGACCTCGATGCGGAAGGTGCGGGTGGTCTCGTCAGCCTGCCGCGAGACGAAGGTGACCTTGCCCACCCGTGTCTCGCCGCCGGTCAGCTGCGCCCCGGCACGCGCGCCGAGGTGGATGCGGGCGACATCGGCCTCGGGCGCGTAGCCCACCAGCCGGATCGGGTCGAGCTGCAGGATATGCGCGCAACTGGCGTTGGAGGAGGGGTTCATCAGCAGGCCGAGCTCGGCGGTGTCGCTTTCCAGCACGCCGCCGAAGGGCGCGGTGATGGTCAGGTTCCCGACCGCCTTGCGGGCGCTTGCGACGGCGGCCTCGGCGCTCTGGATCGAGGCCTCGAGGCTGTCGGTTCCGGCGCGGGCGGCTTCCAGCCCGGCCTCGGCGCTGCGCACGCTGGCCTCGGCGGCGCGCATCTTGGCCTCGGCAGAGGCGACGGAGGTGCGCGAGGAATAGCCGCCCTGCGACAGCTCGCGGGCGGCGGTGAGGTTGATCTCGGCCTCGGCCACATCGGCTTCGGCCTGCGCCAGCAGCGCCTCGGCTTCCGGCAGCGAGGCCTCGACCTGCGGGCGCTGCGCCCGGGCCTCGGCCAGACGGGCTTCGGCCTCGATCAGCGCGGCGCCGGTGGTGCCGGGGTCGAGCTTGCAGAGCACCTCGCCTTCCTCGACCAGCGTGCCCTTGCGCAGCGGCGCCGAGATCACCCGGCCGGCGGCTTCCGAGAGCACCTCGACCTCGCGCGAGGGCTGGGTCTCGCCGCGCAGCAGCACGGCGTCGTCGATCTGCTGGGCCCGCGAATGGCGGGCCATGACCGAGACGGCCCCGGGGAGGGAGCTATCGGCGGCGGGGGCCTCGGTCGCGGCGGGTGCGGCGGCGGTCTCGGTCGCCATATCCTCCGGCTCCTCCTGCGCGCCGCCGCGGGCCCAGCCCATCAGCCGCTCGCGGTCGAGCACCACCGCGTAAAGGGCTGCCGCGACGATGATGGCGGTGAGGATCGAAATCAGTTTCATGCTGGCCTTCCCAGGTTCTTGGCCCAAGCCCGGCGATAAATACGCACAGCCCGCGCTGCCGGATCAGCCCGAGACAAGACCGAAGCCGGTCCTGATACAGAGGGGCAAAGCCGGGAGCGCGCGGAGACGTGACTAAACTCTTCAGTTCAGAATAGAGGATTTGGGAAACCGATCAAGCGGACATATGCCCGTTCAAATGGGCCGATCGGCGCAGAAGAGATCAGCCAATGCTGCCGCGGGCTTGGCCTTGGCAGCCTGCGCCTGCCGCGTTAAGAGAGGGCAACAATCGAAAGGTGAGGCAGCCCCGTGAGCAATACCGACAGTTTCATCGACGAGGTGACCGAGGAGGTCCGCCGCGACAAGCTCTTCGCACTGCTCAAGCGCTACGGTTGGATCGGCGTTGTGGCGGTGCTTGCCATCGTCGGCGGCGCCGCCTGGCGCGAATACAGCGCGGTGCAGCGTCAGGCGCAGGCCGAGGCCTTCGGCGATGCACTGCGCGGCGCGCTCGAGGCAGATGCCCCGGCGGACCGTGCCGCGGCGCTCACCGACGTGAATGCCCCCGGCGCCGAGGCGAGGGCGGTGACTGATCTGCTGGCGGCGAGCGAGCTGGCCTCCGCCGAGGAGGGCGCCGCCGCGACCAAGCTGCTCGACGATGCGGCCGCCAACGGCGATCTGCCGGAGATCTACCGCGAGATTGCCGCCTTCAAGGCGGTGAGCCGCACCGACTCGGGCCTTTCGGACGACGAGCGGCGTATCCGGCTCGAGGCCCTCGCGGTGCCCGGCAAGCCGCTGCGGCTGCTCGCCGAGGAGCAACTCGCGCTGCTCGACATCAAGGCCGGCGACACCGAGGCCGCGCTGGAAAAGCTGCAACGCATTCTTGAAGATGCAGAAATCACCGCGGGCTTGCGCCAGCGTGCGACACAAGTGATTGTGGCCCTCGGCGGCACGCCCGATGCGGGCTGACCAAACGCCCGAGGCCGCGGCAAGGATCAAGAACGACGGGGGCAGTGTTTTGCGCATCACCACGATTTCCGCAGCGCTTCTGGGGCTGACGGCGCTTGCCGCCTGCGAGCGTCCCGAGGCGGTGCTGACCGGAGAGCGCCTCGGCGCCCGGGAAATTCTCGAGAACGGCGGGGCAGAGGAGTTCACCCCGGCCAACCGCGCGCAGGCGATCTCGCTCGGGGCGGCGGCGAACGGCGCTGCCACGCAGAGCCCGGTCTCGCCCTTCGCCCGCACCAACCACGCGGCGCTCTCCTTGCCGCTGCAGCCGGTCTTCGCGACCGACATCGGCAAGGGCGACACGCGGCGGAACCGGCTCAACGTCGATCCGGTCTCGGACGGCAGCCGCATCTACACGATGGATTCCGCGCACACGGTGAGCGCGGTCAGCACCTCGGGCCAGGTGATCTGGCGGAAGAGCATGGTCGCCCCGCGCGATCAGGCGAGCCAGGCGCAGGGCGGCGGGCTCGCGGTCGAGGGCGGGCGGCTCTATGTCACCTCGGGCTTCGGCACGCTCACCGCGCTTGACGCCGCCACCGGCGCCGAGGTCTGGAGCCAGAAGCTCGACGGTACCGCCACCGGCGCGCCCACGGTGCGCGGCGGGCTGGCCTATGTGACCTCGTCGGATTCCACCGGCTGGGCAATCGAGACCGCCACGGGCCGCATCCGCTGGCGCATCGATTACCCCGAGGATTACAACAACGTCGCCGGCGCTCCGGCCCCGGCCACCGATGGCGAGATGGTCGTCTTCGCCTTTGGCTCCGGTGCGCTGCAGGCGGCGTTCAAGCAGGGCGGTCTGCGCCGCTGGACCGCCGACGTGGCGGGCAGCCGCAACGGCAAGGCGCTGGCCACGGTCACCGACATCACCGGCGATCCGCTGATTTCGAACGGCGTGGTCTACGCGGGCAACCATTCGGGCCGTGTGGTGGCGCTGTCGCTCTCGGGCGGCGAGCGGCTGTGGACCGCGCGCATGGGCGCGCTGGATCCGGTCTGGCCGGCGGGGGACTCGGTGTTCCTCGTCTCCGACCTCAACCAGCTGGTGCGGCTCGACGCCCGCACCGGCGCGCAGATCTGGGCGGTGGACCTGCCGGGGTACAAGCCGGTACGTACGCCGCAGAAGCGTCGCGACAGTGCCTTCGTGAACCATGGCCCGATCCTTGCGGGCGGGCGGCTGATCGTTGCCTCCTCGGACGGGCTGATCCGCGCCTTCGACCCGGCCTCGGGCCAGCTGGTCGGCACCACGGCGATTGCGGGCGGGGCGACGACCCGGCCGATCGTGGTCAATGGCACGCTCTACGTGATCTCTTCGGAGGGCGTGCTGCACGCCTATCGCTGAGCCAGGCGCCGATCGGCAGCGATCCGGACCGGAACCAGCCAGTCATCAACGAAACGGGCGGCACCGCGCAAGCGGTCCGCCCATTTCTCGTTAGGGGGCCACGCATGGCCCGCCGGGGTCGCGGTTTACCCCTCCGCGCCGGGCCGTTCGCGGCGGCGGCAGCGGTCGAGCAGCTGCGGCAGGATGCTGCGAAGCTCCTGGCTGTCGGGTGTGTGGCGATACTCGAAGGCGCTCTGACCCGGCGCCAGCCGCGCCGCGAGGTAATCCGCGCCGGTGGCGTAGATCAGCACGTCAGCCTCGGCGATCTGCGTGCGGGCCGCCTCGCTCTCGTCGCCGCGGACCACCATCGACAGACGGCTCACATGCGGCGCATAGCGCATCACGTTGGCCTTCATCATCGACACGTAAGTAGGGAAGTAGGAATAGCCGACCACCGAGGCTTCGGGCGGGATCGCCGCCAGGGCGACGCGGGTCGCCTCGTTGGGGATGACGGTCAGCCCCACCACCTCGGCCTGCGGAAACAGCGCGCGCGCCTGCGGCAGCAGCGTCCGCGGCGAGAGCACGATGTCGAAATCCTGGGGCGGGGCACCCGCGACCTCGTCGATCAGCATCGGCTCGATGCTGTCGCCGGGCGCGAGATGCGGGCGCACGTCGGCGGCATAGGCGCGGGTGGCCTCGGCGAAATTGCCCAGCATCAACACCCGCACGGCGCGGGTGTTGCGGGGGCGGTCCATGCCGATACGCGTGGCGAGGTCGGCCCGGTCGATGCCGCAGTCACGGGCGAGGGCGATGAGGTTGGTGATCGCCCGCTCCAGCGTGTGAAACTTCTCGGGGTCCGCGACCTGGGCGTTGGGGCTGACGAAGGTGCCGGAGCCGACCCGCCCCTCGACATGTCCGGCGGACTGCAGCGCGGCGTAGACATTGCTCACCGTGACCGGCGAGAGGTTGAGCTGCCGCGCCAGCGCCCGCACCGAGGGCAACCGGGCGCCGATCGGCAGCTCGCCGGAGGCGATGCCGAATTCCAGCGCGCCGCGCAGCTGCTGGGGGATGCCGACGCTCGAGCACGGGTCGATTGCATCCGCAATGCGGGCCAGTGCCTCGTCGAGTTGTGCCTGTCTGGATGTCATGGCGTGTCAATGATGAAAAGCGCTGCGAGCTACAAGATATTGAAACACGAATATGGCTATTTGAATACAAATTACGCTGTCCTGACACAGCATAGCACGGCGGTCAGCACCGGCAGGCGGGATCTTTGGCGAGGGCTCCGCGCATTGGTCGAGCGGGGGCCGGGATGCGATGGGCCGTGGCAGGAAGGCAGGCGCAGGGCACCCGCCAGCCGAGCAAGAAAAAGGGCGCCCCGCGGGGCGCCCTTCGTACGTCATGAACAGGGGAGACTCAGGCCAGACCTTCGTCCTGCACCCACTCCCAGCCGCGGTCCAGCGCCCGGCCGAGGCGGGCAAGGATCTGGTCGATGTCGTCCTCGGTGACGATCAGCGGCGGGCAGAGGGCAACGGTCTCGTAGACCGCGCGCAGGATCAGCCCCTCTTCGGCGCAGAACTTCACGACCTGAGGCGCGACCTTGCCCGCGGGCTCGAAGCTGAGCCGCTTTTCCTTGTCCTTGGCCAGCTCGACGCCGCCGATGAGACCAACGCCGCGCACCTCGCCGACCAGCGGATGATCGGCGAACTTGCGCAGACCCTCCTGGAACTTCGCCTCGAGCCTGGCGGCGTTGCCCATCAGGTCCTGTTCCTCGATGATCTTGAGGTTTTCAAGACCCACGGCGCAGGCGACGGGGTGGCCCGAGCCGGTGAAGCCGTGGCCGAAGGTGCCGAGCTTGGCGGTGTGGTCGGCGATGGTGTTATAGACCTTGTCGTTCACGATGATCGCCGCGAGCGGCATGTAGGACGAAGTGAGCTGCTTCGAGGTCACCATGATGTCCGGGGTGAAGCCGTACTTCTCGCAGCCGAAGGGGGTGCCGCAGCGGCCGAAGCCGTTGATGACCTCGTCCGAGACCAGCAGGATGTCGTACTTGTCGCACAGCGCGCGAATGCCCGGCCAGTAGCCCTCGGGCGGGGTCATCACGCCGCCAGCACCCATCACCGGCTCGCCGATGAAGCCGGCGATGGTCTCGGGGCCCTCGGCGAGGATGGTGTCCTCGGCCTCCTTCAGCAGGCGCGCGGTGAACTCGGCCTCGGTCTCGCCCTCTTCCGCCCACTTCCAGTAGTGCGGGCAGGTCAGGTGGGTGACCGGGATCGCCGGCAGGTCGAAGTCCTTGTGGTTCGCCGGCAGGCCGGTGAGCGAGCCCGACGCGATGGTGATGCCGTGATAGCCCTTGTTGCGGGCGAGGAACTTCTTCTTCTCCGGACGGCCGAGCGCGTTGTTGTAGAACCAGACCATCTTGATGACGGTGTCGTTCGCCTCGGAGCCGGAGTTGGTGAAGAACACGCGGTCCAGACCCTCGGGGGTCATTTCGGCCAGCTTCTCGGCGAGGCGGATCGACGGCTCATGCGCCTTGTGCGCGAAGCTGTGGTAATAGGGCAGCTCGGCCATTTGCTTGGCCGCCGCCTCGACGAGGCGCGGCTGCGAGAAGCCCACGGCCACCGACCACAGGCCCGCGAGCCCTTCGATGTATTCCTTGCCCTCGGAATCGTAGACGTGGACACCCTCGCCACGGGTGATGATCATCGGCCCCTGCTCCTCGTGGAGGCGCATGTTGGTGTAGGGGTGCATACTGTGTGCAATGTCCGAGGCATGCAGCGAGTTGGGGATCTTGTTCATCTGGTACTCCGAGTTCCTGTCTTACACGCCATCAGGCTGCGCGCGGGTCCTTGCCGAGAAAGCCTCCGAGGAAGGAGGCCAGCGACGTTGCGAGGTCGGGCGAGAGATAGCCGCCTTCCTGCACGATCACTGTGGGGAGCCCCGCCTCGGCAATCCGGCGGCCCGCTTCGGCGAAACCATCGAAGCTCACCTTCATGCCGTCAAGGGGGTCATTTTCATGGGCGTCGAGCCCAAGGCTCACCACCAGCGCGCCCGGTGCATAGGCTTTGATGCGCTCGATGCCGTGATCGAGGGCGGCAAGCCAGCCGGGGGTCGTGGTGCTGCGCGGCAGCGGCAGGTTGAGATTGAAGCCTTGGCCAGCGCCGTTGCCCGTTTCATGGGCGTAGCCGGTATAGAACGGGTAGTAGTCGTGGGTCTCGGCATGAACCGAGACCATCAGCACGTCGGCACGGTCGTAGAAGATTGCCTGCGTGCCGTTGCCATGGTGTACGTCGATGTCGAGCACCGCCACGTGGCTGTGCGCCCCGAGCAGGTGCTGCGCGGCAATGGCGGTGACATTCATCAGGCAATGCCCCCCCGCGACATCGGCGGTGGTATGGTGCCCCGGCGGGCGGCAGAGCGCATAGGCGGCGAGATCGCCGGCCATCACCGCCTCGGCGGCGGCCACGGCGCAATCGGCGGCGCGGCGGGTCGCCAGCCAGCTCTTCGGACCGATCGGGGCAGAGGTGTCGGACATGTGCCAACCGGCGCGGGCGACAATGGACTCGGGGTATGTGGTCACCGGCCCGCGCGGAAAGACGTTGGCCACCACCTCTGGCCCGGCGTTCGGCAGCTCCTGCCACGCGTCCCAGCCGGTCTCGAGAAAGTGCAGGAACTCGGGCGTATGCACCGCCTCCAGCGCGGTGCGGGGTGCCTCGGGCGGGCTCTCGGTGCCGAGACCGAGCCGACCGAGCCCCTCGAGCAGCAGCATCGCGCGCTCGGCCCGCTCGGCGTTGCGCACCACGGTGCCATGGGTGAGGCGGAACTGGGGGTCGTGCCCCTCGCTTTCGGGGGCGTAGAAACATTTCATCGGGCGCGACCTCCATGTTGCCTTGGCGTTCTGTCGAAAGTGGTAGCGGCTGGCCCCGCGCTTGTCGATGGAGCGGCCCGGGACAGGGAATGGACGCGCGCCGGATGCCTGCTTGGAAGGCAGGGCGAAGGCTTTGGCCCGCCAGCCCTTTCCTTGGAACCCGCCACGCTCTAGATTGGGCGCATGAGCCTCGCCGACATCGTCGCCTCCGAGCTGCCGCCGCAGATCACCCCGGCCCTCCCGCCGCCCGCCTTCACCGCGGAGCAGGCCGAGGGTCTCTTTGCCTGCCCGCTCTGCGACGCCCTGCACGAGGAACGCGAGATCGCCACCGGCGACACCGCCCGCTGCGCGCGTTGCCACGAAGTGCTGGAATCCCCGCGCAGCCTGGCGATGACCCGGATCATCATGCTCGCGCTCTCGGCGCTGGTGCTGATGGTGGCGGCGATGTTTTTTCCGTTCCTCGAGCTGTCCGTGGCGGGGCGGGTGCAGCGCAGTTCGCTGCTCGACACGATTCTCGCCTTCTCGAGCGGGATGACGGCGCCGTTGACCATCGCCATGGCCTCGTTGATCGTCATTCTGCCGTCGATCCGCTTCTTGTCACTGGTCTACGTGCTGGCGCCCATGGCCTTCGGCCACCGCCCGGCGCGCCACGCCGAGTTCTTTTTCCGCCTCGCCGACCACCTGCGCCCCTGGGCCATGGCCGAGGTGTTCATCGTCGGCGTCGCCGTGGCGCTGGTCAAGGTTGCGGGCCTTGCGCATCTGTCGATCGGCCCGGCCTTCTGGGCCTTCGTTGCCCTGGTGATCGTCAACGTGCTCAAGGATACCTTCATGTGCAGGGTGACCGTATGGAAGACGCTGGAGGAGCGCCGCCAATGAGCCGCCCGACAGACAATGCGCAGCCGGTGCTCACGGCCCGGCGCGCAGGCATGATCGCCTGCACCGAATGCGGCAAGGTCCATGTGCCCGGCCCCGAGCGCTGCACGCGCTGCGGATCGCACCTGTCCAGCCGCGACGACACTTCGCTGCAGCGGGTCTGGGCCTGGCTGGGGGCGGGGCTGGTCGTCTACGTGCCGGCCAATGTCTACCCGATGCTGAAGACGACGCTGCTCGGCAAGACCACCAACAGCACGATCTTTGGCGGCGTGGTGGACCTCATGCACCACGGATCCTACGGCATCGCCGGGATTGTCTTCTTCGCCTCGATCATGATCCCGGTCGCCAAGTTCATCGCCATCGCCTATCTCGCGCTGAGCGTGACGCACCGGGTGAAGCTCTCGCCGGTCAAGCGCCAGCATCTCTACGAGGTGGTCGAATTTGTCGGTCGCTGGTCGATGATCGACGTCTTCGTGGTGGCCATTCTTGCGTCTCTGGTGCAATTGGATTTCGCTGCTGCAATCAATCCCGGGATTGCAGCAATCAGCTTTGCGCTTTCTGTTGCATTCACAATGCTTTCGGCACAGAGCTTCGATCCGAGGTTGATCTGGGATGCGAGTGAGGAACCCGTGCAATGAGTGAGCCCAAACCCGCGAAGATGGAGATCGAGCCCAAGCGCCGCTCCGTCTGGCGCAACCTCTCACTGGTCTGGCTCGTGCCACTCGCCGCCATCGCGGTCACCGTCTTCATCGCCTGGCAAAGTCTTGCCGAACGCGGCGCGCTGATCGAGATCACCTTCGAGAACGCCGCCGGAATCACGGCAGATGACACCACCATCCGCTACCGTGACGTGATCGTCGGCACCGTCGAGGAGGTGGTCTTTTCGGAGGATCTGGCCGAGGTGCGGGTGAGCGCACGGATCGACCGCAATGTCGCCGACTCCCTGCCAGCTGACGCACAGTTCTGGGTGGTGCGCCCCGAGGTTTCCGCCTCGGGCATCACCGGGCTCTCGACGGTGCTGTCGGGCGTCTACATCGAAGCCGGCTTCGCCCCGCAAGAGGGCGCCGAGGCGCGCAAGTTCCGCGGCCTGGACCAGACGCCGTTGGTGCGCCCCGGGGTCAAGGGCACCCGCATCACCATCCGCGCCGACGACGGCACGCAGCTTTCGGCGGGCGCGCCGATCTTCTACCAGGGCATCGAGGTCGGCCGGATCGAGACGCCGCGGCTGCTCGAGCGCGGCAACGGCGTGGTGGTCGATGCCTTCATCGAGGCCCCCAACGACCGCCGCATCACCACGGCGACGCGCTTCTGGGACACCTCGGGTTTCTCGGTCAACATCGGCCCCTCGGGCGTCAACCTGTCGGTCGGTTCGGTCGCGGCGCTGATCCGCGGCGGTATCGCCTTTGACACCGTGGTCTCGGGCGGCAACGCTGTGCCTGCGGGCTATGCCTTCGATCTTTACGACGACGAGGCTTCGGCACGCGACAGCCTGTTCTCCGAAACCATCTCGAACGCCGTCGAGCTGACCGCGGAATTCGACGAATCCGTGCGCGGGCTCGAGGTCGGCTCCTCTGTCACCTACCGCGGCCTGCGGGTGGGCCGGGTCACCGCCATCGGCGCCTTCATCGACGGCGAGGGCGAGGCCCAGACCGTCCGGCTGCGCACCACGCTCTCGATCGACCCGCGCGCGCTGGGTCTCGAGGAAGATGCGCCGCAGTCCGAGACCATCGCCTTCCTGTCGAACGCGGTGAAGAACGGGCTGCGCGCGCGGCTGGCCTCGCAGAACCTCTTCAGCCAGTCGCTGGTGGTCGAGCTGGCCGAGATCCCCGACGCCGAGCCCGCCACCTTCGGCATTTTCGCGCAGGACGCGCCGTTGATCCCTTCGGTCGAGTCGGACCTGCCGGACATCACTGCCACTGCCGAGGGCCTCTTCCAGAGGATCAACGACCTGCCGGTCGAGGACCTGCTCGACCAGGCCATCGACACGCTCGCCTCGATCGAGAACTTCACCGCCAACCCGCGGCTGCGTGACGCGCCTGACGCGGTCATCGGCCTGCTCGAGGACGCCCGCGGGCTGATCGGCAGCGACGAGATCAAGGCGATCCCCGGCGAGCTGCGCGGCACCGTTGCCGAGCTGCGCGGGGTGATCGAGGACATGCGCGCCGCCGGCGCGGTGCAGCAGCTTGTCTCGACCCTCGAGGCGGCGGAGGCCGCGGCCGCGGAAGTGACGGACGTCGCAGGCTCGGTCGACGAGAGCATGGCCGGCGTGCCAGACCTGCTGGCCGATCTGCGCGCGCTCACCCAGAAGGCCACCGCGCTGGACCTCGAGAGCTTCCTGGCCGACGCGGGGGACTTCCTCGATGGCGCGGGAAAGCTCGTGGACCAGGACAGCACCCGCCAGCTGCCCGCCGATCTGTCGGCCATGCTGCAAGAGGCGCAGGGTGCGCTCTCCGAGCTGCGCGCTGGCGGGGTGATCGAGAACACCAATGCCACGCTCGCCTCGGCGCGTGATGCCGCTGCCGCTGTGGAAGAGGCGGCGGCCACGCTGCCCGAGCTTTCGACGCGCATCCAGCGGCTGGTGGCAGAGGCAGAATCCGTGATCTCGGGCTATGATGGCAATTCCGCTTTCAACCGCCAGACCGTCTCGGCGCTGCGCGAGGTGCAGACTGCCGCCGAGGCGCTGAACAAGCTCGCCCGCTCGATCGAACGCAACCCCAACTCGCTGCTCTTCGGCCGCTGACAGGAGATCACGTATGCGCCTCAAGACCACCCTTCCGATCCTGCTGCTGCCGCTCTTCGCCGCCGCCTGCGGCTCCGAGCCGCGCTACCGGATGGACAGCATGCCCCCAGCCTCCTCGGTGCGCCTTGCCGTCTCCACGCTGGAGGTGCGCGAGGTCTCGCTGCCGGCCTATGCCGACGCCTCGGAAATCCTGCTCGAGGACGACACCGGCGCGATGACCCAGATCGAGGGCGCGCTCTGGGCTGACGACCCGCGCCGCGCCATGACCCAAGCGCTCGCCGAGCGTCTCGGCACGATCAGCGGGGCCACCGTCGCCTCGGAGCCCTGGCCGCTGGAAGAGCCGGCGCAGGCGGCGGTACACGTGCGCATCTCCGAGGCGGTGGCCAATGAGACCGGCTATTTCCGTCTCAAGGGGCAATACGCGCTTTCCTCCTACGACCGGGTGATCCGCGAGCGGGTGAACCGTTTCGAAATCACCGTGCCGCTGCAGGCCGCCACGCCGGGCGGCATCGCCGCCGCAGCGGGCAGCGCGACGGCCCAGCTCGCCGACCGCATCGCGGCAGACCTGTCGCGCTGACCCAGCGGCCGCTGCCGGCCGCGCGGTCGCGTATTTGGAGGGAGAAGCAGCGCGAAACCCTCCTTCATTTAGAAAATGCGCCGGCGGACACCCGCAGGGTGGGGGATGGAGCCCCCTGATCCGCCGGGTCCCCGCGCGTGCCATTGCACCGGCGCCCGCGATGGGATTTATGTCCGCTGATGACCCTCTCCACGCTCTCTCTGCGCATGATCTTCACCACCGGCTGCCTGCTGATCGCCGGCGGGATCGGGGGATGGCTCGCGCAGCATGCCCATCTTCCAATGCCCTACATGCTGGGCTCGCTCTTCACCTCGGGCGTCGCCGTCGCCCTGTTCCAGAAGCGCGCGCTCGCCGACTATGCCTACCCGATGAAGTTCCGCACGCTCTTCATCGGGCTCATCGGGGTGATGATCGGCACGCAGGTGACGCCCGAGATCTTTGCGCTGCTGCCCGAGCTGCCGCTGACCCTGTCGATGCTGGTGGTCTTCGTGGTGCTGGCGCAGGGCGGGAACTTCCTGATCTTCCACCGCATCGGCGGCTATGACCGGGCCACGGCCTTTTACGCGGGCGCGCCGGGAGGTCTGATGGAGAGCCTTGTGCTCGGCGAGAAGGCGGGGGCGGATCTGCGGCTGCTGACGGCGCAGCAGTTCCTGCGCATCATCCTCGTCATCTCGATCCTGCCCTCTGCGCTGTCGCTCTGGATCGGCCACCCGGTGGGCAGCGCCGCGGGACAGAGCGTCATGCCCACGGGGCCGGCCACTGTCGCCGAACTGATCTTGGTCGTGCTGGCGGCCATCGCGGGGCTTTTTCTCGCCTCGCGGATCAAGCTGCCGGCAGGGCAGATCACCGGGCCGCTGCTGCTGTCGGCGGCGCTGACCCTGTCGGGTCTTGTGGACATGCATCTGCCGTTCTGGCTGATCGCCGCGGCGCAGGTTGTGGTGGGCAGCTCGCTCGGCGTGCGCTTCACCGGGATGACCGGCGCCATGCTGCGCCGCTCGCTGGGGCTCAGCGTGCTGTCGGTGAGCTGGATGCTGGCGATTGGCGGGGCCTTCGCGCTGGGGCTGGCCGCGGCGACGCAGATCCCCTTCCTGCACCTGATGATTTCCTACGCGCCCGGGGGCGTGACCGAGATGTCGATCATCGCGCTCTCGCTCGCCGCCAACCCGGCGCTGGTCAGCCTGCACCACGTGGTGCGCATCCTGCTGACCGTTGGGGTGATGGTGATCGCCGAGAAACGCCTGCCGCTGCGGCAGCCGGGGGAGTAGGGCGCCAGCGCCTGGGAAGGCGCTGGAACATCGCTTCGAAAAGAGCCGGTCTCGGGTCGGGACCGACGGACGTCAGCCCGCCGCTTCGGCCTTTTCCGCCAGTTCCAGCCATTCCTCCTCGGCCGCGGCGAGCTTCTCTTGCCGCTCGCTGAGTGCCTCGGTCGCCTTCTTGAACTTCACCGGCTCGCGGGTGAAGAGCGCGGGATCGGCCAGCAGCCCCTCGAGCTTGCCGATCTCTGCGCCGAGCCGGTCGATCAGCCCGGGCAACTCGTCCAGACGGTGCTTGTCCTTGAAGCTGAGGCCCTTGGCAGCGGCCTTGGGCTTCGCGCCGGCAGGCTCCTTGGCGGGCTTGGCGGCGGGTTTTTCCTTGGGCGCTGCCTCCGCCTCGGCTTCGGCCTTCTGCGCCTGGTAGTCGCTCCAGCCGCCGGCATAGGCGATCGCCTGACCGTCGCCTTCCATGGCGATGGTCGTGCTGGCCACCCGGTCGAGGAAGTCGCGGTCGTGGCTGATCAGCAGCACCGTGCCGTCATACTCGCCCAGCAGGTCCTGCAAGAGATCGAGCGTTTCCACGTCGAGATCGTTGGTCGGCTCGTCGAGCACCAGCATGTTGCTTTCGCTGGCCATGATCTTGGCCAGCAGCAGCCGCGCCTTCTCGCCGCCCGACAGGGACCGCACGGGCGCGCGCGCCTGGCGCTCGTCGAAGAGGAACTCTTTGAGGTAGCCGACCACGTGTTTCGGCTGGCCACGCACCAGCACCTGGTCGGCCTTGCCGGACACGCGCATCTCGGGATCGCCGGTGAGGCTTTCCCAGAGCGTCATCTCGGGATCGAGCCGGGCGCGGGTCTGGTCGAAGATCGCGGGCAGGAGGTTGGTGCCAAGCTTGACGCTGCCCGCGTCGGGCGCGATCTCGCCCATCAGCATGCGTATGAGGGTGGTCTTGCCGACCCCGTTCGGGCCGACAAAGGCGACGCGGTCGCCGCGCATCACGGTCAGCGAGAAGTCCTTGACGATCTGCTTGTCGCCGAAGCCCTTGGTCAGCCCCACGGCCTCGATCACCTTCTTGCCCGAGGTCGGGCCGGAGGAGAGCTCCATCGCCGCGGTGCCCTGGCGGCGGATCTGCGAGGCGCGGTCGGCGCGCAGCGCCTGAAGCGCGCGCACCCGGCCCTGGTTGCGGGTGCGGCGGGCCGAGATGCCCTCGACCGCCCATTTCGCCTCGGCCTTGATCTTGCGGTCGAGCTTGTGACGCGCCTCGTCCTCCTCGGCCCAGGTCTTGTCGCGCCAGGCCTCGAAGCCGGCAAAGCCCTGTTCCTGCCGGCGCACCGCGCCGCGGTCGATCCAGAGCGTCGCGCGCGTGAGGTTCTCGAGGAAGCGCCGGTCGTGGGAGATCAGGACAAAGGCCTTGCGGGTGCGCTTCAGTTCGTCCTCGAGCCAGCCGATGGCGTTGATATCAAGGTGGTTGGTCGGCTCGTCGAGCAGCATGACGTCGGGATCCTGCGCCATCAGCTTCGCGAGCGCGGCGCGGCGGCGCTCGCCGCCCGAAGCGGTGGCGACGGGGCGGGCGGGATCGAAGCCGAGCCCTTCGCCCGCCGCCTCGACCTTGTACATTTCCGCCGGGCCAAGCCCCTCGGCGGCATAGTCGCCCAGCGTCTCGAAGCCCGACAGATCCGGCTCCTGTTCCATGTAGCCCACCGAGAAGCCCGGTGGCACGATGCGGTCGCCGGTGTCGGGCTCGACCTGGCCCGCCATGACCTTCATCAGGGTGGATTTGCCCGAGCCGTTGCGGCCGACCAGCGCGACGCGGTCGCCGGGCTGGACGTTGAGCGAGAGGCCGGAAAAGACCGGCTCGCCGCCGAAGGTGAGCGAGATGTCGGAGAGCTGGAGAAGGGGTGCCTGTGCCATGCGCAGAGCGCTAGGGCCGCGCCGGGGAAAGGTCAAGTGGGCGCGTAGGGGGCGACTGCGGCGGAGCATCGTTAACCCCGTCTTCAAGGGCACCGCGCTAGGGGGGGCATGGATCCGCTTTGCCTCGCGCGCTTCTCCCCGCTTGGCAACCCGCTGCGCTTGCGGGGGGTGCGGCTGCTGGTGCGCCTACCGGTCGGCGCCGCTCCGCGGGAGGCGGTTCAGGCGGTTCAGGCGGCGCTCGACAGTCTCAGTTCAGGTCTTCCAGAAGTTGCCCGTGCTTCCGGGTCTGCGCCAGAACCTCGCCGAAAGTGGTCATCCCCTGCGCTTCGAGCATCGGCAGCATCCTGACCAGCACTTCGGCGGTGGCCCGCGCGTCGCCGAGCGCGGTGTGCCGCAGGGCGGGCGGGATGGTCACGCCGAGCCTTTCGCAGAGCGCGTCGAGCGTGTGCGTCTGGCTCGCCCCGAAGAGCACCGCCGAGAGCAGCACCGTGTCGAGGATCGGGTTGCTCCACTCGACGCCCATGCGCGACTGGTGGCGCCGCAGGAAAGCCATGTCGAAGGGCGCGTTGTGCGCCACGATCACCGCGCCGCGGGCGAAGTGGTGAAAGCGCCGTCCGGCCTCGGCGATGCCCGGCTGGCCGTGCACCATGGCGTCGGTCACCCGGTGCACCCTTGTCGAGGAGTGGGGGATCGGAATGCCGGGGTCGACCAGCAAATCCATCTGCTCGCCGGGCACGATCTTGCCGCTCACCACCCGCACCGCGCCGATCTGCACCACCTCGTCCTTGTGCGGTAGAAGCCCGGTCGTCTCGGTGTCGAAGACGACATAGGTCAGCGCGCGCAGCGGCGTCTCCTCGATCGCGGCGGGCGCGGGCGCGGTGAGCAGCGAAAAGTCAAAGACCATGGGGCGCTCGGCCTGCGGCGCAATCCGCGTCTCGGCGTCTTCGATGATCAGCAGGTAGCCGCCCGCGTCGAGCGGCTTCATCCGGCCGTGGTAGCTTTGCGCTTCGTCGACGGAGCGCAGGGTGAGCGTGACCTCGCGGCCGGTGCGGTGCAGCTCGCGCACCGCTGCCTCGACCCCGGCGGCAAGGAAATAATCGGTCACCGGCGCATTGAGCCGCGGCACGTGGATCTGGCTCAGCACCTCGGCTGCCTGACCGTCATAGAGCACGATGCGACCCTTGGGGCTGACCATGATGGTGGCCACGGGGATCTCGGTGAGCAGGGCGGTCAGGCGCTCTTTGTCGGCGGCCAGTTGCGCGGTTTCCTCGGCCACAAGCTGCGCCGAGGCCAGAGCGGAGTCCGACAGCTTCGCCGAGACCGCCTCGGCGGCATGCGCCAGATCACCGAGGTAACGTGCGCCCTGAAGATCGACCTGCTTGGCCACGCCCGCATGGGCGCGCACCCGCATCTCGGCGGCGATGCGCTCCACCGGCTTGGCGATGTTCTCGTCGAAGAGCAGCCAGACCCCGGCGCTGAGTGCCACGATGCCGAAGACAGCGAGGACGCCGGCGAAGAAAAAGCCGTTCGCCGGGGTGGTGTCGAGCGCGCGCCCGTAGCCGAGCCAAAGCGCCAGCGCCGTGATCCCCGCGCCGCCGACCGCAATCAGGACGAAGAAGAGGAACACGCGCAGGCGCAGGCTCAGCTGGGTCATATGCGCGCCTCCGAGCAGACCGCGGCGACGATGCTGTCCTCGGGGCCGACCTCGCGCCAGCGCGGCTCGCCGCCATCGCCTCCCATGGGATCGGCGCGGCGCCCGCCTGGGCAATCGACCATGACCTCGACCACCTGCGTCGGCTGCCAGCGGGTGAAGAAATAGAGATCGGCGAGATAGAGCCCGGGCGTCTGCGCATTCTCGCGACGTCCCCCGGCATCGACGGCGATGAAGCGGTCGGTCATCGGCCAGGCGTAAGTCCAGGGGCGCCAGAGCGCCTTGGAGGCGTGGGTTTCGACCACCTCGACGCCGTTGGGCAGGGATCCTGCGGCGCTGCCGTACCAGCCGTATTCATTGGCGATCGAGGTTGCGATCATTGCCGCGCCCGCGCCCACCGGGATCAGCCAGCGCGGAAGGCGCCCGCCGGTCGCCTTGCTCAGCAGCATCACCACGCCGGCCCCGGCAAGACCGGCCACCAGCACGGCGATCAATTCGTAGAACATCTCTCCCCCCTCGTTGTCCTTAGCCCAGCATGCCGCGCCCGTGGCCGATCGCCGATTGCATCGACTTGATCACCACGAAGGCGTCGCGCAGGTGGCTGCGCTCGAAGTCCGACAGGTCGGATGGCGCCAGATAGTTGTCGGGCTTTTCGCCGCGCTTGACCAGACCCGCCTGATGCTCAAGCCGGGTTTCGGCAATCAGGTCATAAGCATCGAGCAAATCCTGCCCACCAGTGCCCGAGACGACACCGGCGGCGATGGCCGCCTCGAGCCGGGCGCGGGTGCTGACCTCGGGCAGGCGCCCTTGCAGGGCGTAGACCCGCGCGAGATCGACCACCGGCACCACCCCGTTGTGCTTGAGATCGACGGTGTTCTTGTGCTCGCCCGAGCGGATCGTGGCAAAGCCTCGCAGAAGCCCCAGCGGCGGGGTGTGCTTGAGCGAATTGGAGACCATGTGGGCGACGAAGATCGAGTTCTTGGAGGCCGCTTCGAGCGTTTCGTGCTGCAGCTCTTCGAAGAGCGACTTGGTGCCCCCGATGGGCCGCAGGTCGAACATGACCGAGGCCAGCATCTGCGCCTCGGGAACCGGCTTGTCGATCCAGTTCCGGAAGTAGCCGCGCCACTTCGACAGCGGCTGCAGCCAGCGCGGGTTGGTTGCCATCATCTCACCGGGGCAATTGAAATACCCAACCTTATCAAGTCCATCACAGACGAACTTCGCCATCTCGGTGAAGTATTCCATGTCCCGGTCCGTGGCGCTGTCGTCGAGGATCATGCAATTGTCCTGGTCCGACACGCCGGTCTGCTCCTGCCGCCCCTGCGAGCCGCAGGCCAGCCAGAGCCAGGGTACCGGGGCCGAGCCGAGGTCCTCCTCGGCCAGCGCCAGAAGGCGCCGGGTGACGGTGTCGGCGACATCGGTGATCAGCCGGGTGGTGACCTCGTGACGGTTGCCGCCGGCCACGAGCTGCGCCAGAAGCTGCGGGATGCGGGCGGTGGTCTCGGCCATCTGCTCGGGGGTGCGGGCGCGGGCGATGGCGGCAACCAGTTCGGCCGAGCTGATCGCCTGGAAGCGGGTGAGGTCTGTCTGGGTGACGATCCCCACAAGCTGCCCGGCATCGGTGATCGGCACATGGCCAATGCCGCGCTCGACCATCGTGTGCAGCACATCCGAGCCGATCGCCGAAGGCGGCAGGGTCACCGGCGCATGGGTCATGATCTCGGACACGGGGATGTTGGTGTCCATGCCCCCGGCGACGACCTTGGCCGAGATGTCGCGGATGGTGACGATGCCAATGAGGTCGCGCCCCTCGGTGACGCAGAGCGAGGAGACAGCTTCTTCGCGCATCATCAGCGCGGCCTGCTGGGCCGGGGTCTCGGGGGGGATGGTGAGCGGGGCGCGGGCCATCAGCGTCTCGACCCGGCTGTGCGCGAGGTCGGATTTGCGCGGCCGCGCGGCGCGCGAGCGGTCAAAGAAGCGGCGGGCGGCGGCATGTTCGGCGACCAGCTCGCGAAAGGCATAGGCGGGCAGCAGCAACAGCACTGTTTCGTCAAGCGCGCTGGCGGTGGTGGCGGCCAGCCCCTCGCGCATCAGCCCGCGCTCGCCAAAGGAGTTGCGCGGCCCCAGCAAGGAGACGGCGACGCCGTTCTCGTCGCGAATCTCCACCTGCCCGGTGTGGACGAGATAGAGCCCCTCGAGCTGCGCGCCGACGGCGTAGATTTCTTCGCCCGGCTTGTAGCTGCGGGTCAGGAACTGCGGCACCACCACGTCGAGCGCGTCGGATTCCAGCGCGTCATAGGGGTGCACCGAGGTCAGGAAACGGCGCAGGTCGTCTGGCTCAATCGGCATCGTGGCGCTCCGGTGGTGCGATAAGGGGCAATCGCGGAAGAAAAAATCCCGCCCCGGCATAGCGCGGGACGGGAGTTTTGCCTAGGGCGGGGGCGCCGAGGCGCCCCCGCGCGCGATCACCGGTCAGTGATCCTGGGCTGCGCCCGCGCCGCGCGGAATGCGCACGCTTTCCACCAGCTCCGAGATTTCCTGCGGGATCGGCTTGGTCATCGCCGAGACGGTGAAGGCCACCACGAAGTTCACCAGAGCCCCGACCGCGCCGAACGAGGTCGACTTGATGGTGCCGAGCAGCGGATCGGCGTCCGAGTAGCTCGCGGTGTCGGGGATGAAGAACCAGCCCTTGTGCAGGAAGATGTAGATCAGCGTGACGATCAGGCCCGACAGCATGCCCGCCACGGCACCCTTGTTGTTCACCTTCGAGAAGATGCCCATCATCAGCGCCGGGAAGATCGAGGCTGCGGCAAGGCCGAAGGCCAGGGCCACGGTCTGCGCCGCGAAGCCCGGGGGGTTGAGCCCCAGCCAGGTGGCAACGGCAATGGCCACCGCCATGGCGATCCGGGCGGACAGAAGCTCGCCCTTTTCGCTGATCGCGGGGTTGATCTGTCCCTTGATCAGGTCGTGGCTGACCGCCGAAGAGATGGCGAGCAGCAGGCCGGCGGCGGTCGACAGCGCGGCGGCAAGACCGCCGGCGGCCACGAGGCCGATCACCCAGCCCGGAAGGTTGGCGATCTCGGGGTTGGCGAGCACGAGGATGTCGTTGTTGAAGTTGGTCAGCTCGTTGCCGGTCCAGCCTTCCGCGGTTGCCTTCTCCTGCATCGCGGCGTTCTTGTCGTTGTAGTACTGGATGCGGCCGTCGCCGTTCAGGTCTTCCCAGCCCAGAAGGCCGGTCTGCTGCCAGGTGGCCATCCAGTCATAGGCCGGATCGTTCTCGATCTGCTCGAGCGAAACGGCCTGGCCCGCAGTGCCTTCGGGCCAGAACTGCTGGGTGATGTTGAGACGTGCCATCGCGCCCACGGCCGGGGCCGTCAGGTAGAGCAGGGCGATGAAGACCAGCGCCCAGCCCGCGGACCAGCGTGCGTCCGAGACTTTGGGCACGGTGAAGAACCGCATGATGACGTGCGGCAGACCGGCGGTGCCGATCATCAGCGACAGGGTGAAGAGCACCATATTGAGCGTGTCGCCGTTGTGGGCGGTGTACTCGCCAAAGCCCAGCTCGCGGACGATCTGGTCGAGCTTGGCCAGCAGCGGCTCGCCCGAGGCCTGGTCGGTGCCGAAGAGGCCGAGGCCCGGGATCGGGTTGCCGGTCAGCTGCAGCGAGATGAAGATCGCCGGGATGGTGTAGGCGAGGATCAGCACGATGTACTGCGCCACCTGCGTGTAGGTCACGCCCTTCATGCCGCCGAACACGGCGTAGGCAAAGACGATCACAGCGCCGATCAGCAGGCCGGTGGTGCTCGAGACTTCGAGGAAGCGGCCGAAGGCCACGCCGACGCCGGTCATCTGGCCGATCACGTAGGTGGTCGAGGCGATGATCAGGCAGATCACCGCGACAAGGCGCGCGGTCGGCGAGTAGAAGCGGTCGCCGATGAACTCCGACACGGTGAACTTGCCGAACTTGCGCAGGTAGGGCGCGAGCAGCAGCGCCAGCAGCACGTAGCCGCCGGTCCAGCCCATCAGGTAGGCCGAATTGTCATAGCCGGTGAAGGCGATGAGGCCGGCCATCGACAGGAAGGAGGCCGCGGACATCCAGTCCGCCGCCGTGGCCATGCCGTTGGTGACCGGGTGCACGCCGCGACCGGCGGCATAGAATTCCGACGTGGAGCCCGCGCGGGCCCAGATCGCGATGCCGATGTAGAGCGCAAAGGACGCGCCCACGAACAGCAGGTTGATGGTGAACTGATCCATGACGCCTTACTCCTCGTCCACGCCGTATTCACGGTCGAGCTTGTTCATCCGCCAGGCGTAGAAGAAGATCAGCGCCAGGAAGACGATGATGCTGCCTTGCTGGGCGAACCAGAACCCGAGGTCCGAGCCGCCGACCGAGATGCCCGAGAGCATCGGGCGCAGCAGGATGCCGAAACCGAAGCTGCAGAGCGCCCAGATGATCAGGCTGATGAAGATGAGACGCAGGTTGGCCGACCAGTAGGCCTTGCCGGCCTCCTCGGCGCTATGCGCATGGTGCGTTGATTGATCCGCCATGGCGGTTTCTCCTCCAGAAAATGCGGCCGCCCCTCCTTTGAGCGGCCCCCGACGGGTCAGCCCGTCGCTTTTTCGACGATCGCGCCGAGCCCGGCGGCGATCTCCTCGATCTTGCCCATCGCGTCGATGCGGCTCAGGGCGCCTTTGCCTTCGTAGTAGCCGATGAGCGGGGCGGTCTGGGCGTGGTAGGCCTCGAGCCGCGAGGCCACCGTCTCCGCCTTGTCGTCGGCACGGCGCTTCATCTCGGTCCCGCCGCAAGTGTCGCAGACGCCGCTCTCCTTCGGCGTCTTGAACGTGTCGTGATAGCCCTCGCCGCAGGCGGCGCAGGTGTAGCGGCCCGAGATCCGGTCCACCATGGCGGCATCATCCACCTCGAGGCTGATCGCCGCATTGATCTTCTGCCCGCTCTCGGCCAGCAGCGCGTCGAGCGCCTCGGCCTGCACCGTGGTGCGCGGGAAGCCGTCGAGGATCACGCCAGCGGCGCAATCGGACTCCTTGATGCGGTCGCGCAGGATGGCGATGACGATGTCGTCGCTCACCAATTCGCCCGCTTCCATCACCGCCTTGGCCTGCTTGCCGGCCTCGGTGCCCTGCGCCACGGCAGCGCGCAGCAGATCGCCGGTCGAGAGTTGTACCAGCCCGTATTTGTCCTCGAGCTTGCGCGCCTGGGTGCCTTTCCCGGCCCCCGGAGGGCCGAGAAGGATGAGCACGGGGGCGCGGGTCACGGTTGTCGCATCCATCTGTGTCACCCCTTGTTCGCGCGGTTCTCGATGAGGTCGTCGACGACCGAGGGGTCGGCGAGGGTGGAGGTGTCGCCGAGGGCGCCG
>NZ_JAAGOV010000031.1:0-114163 GCF_010500785.1 Salipiger sp. PrR003 | reverse complement strand
CAAACCCCGCGCCGCCCCCGGCCCCGGAGATCGCGCCAGCCGGGACGCCCGACCTGCGCCCACAGGCCGACCCCGCCGAGGCGCCCGGCTCCGAGGCGCAGCCCGGCAAGCGGCGGCCCTTCGGCTTCGGCAAGCGCCGCGAGAAGACCGAGCCCGCCGCGCCGCAGGCCCCGGCCGTGACGATCCGCACCCCCGAGGCGCCGGAGACCGGCTCGGACACCACGCAGGGGATCAAGCAGGTCACCCCGCGCCCGCCGGTCTCGCAGCCGCTGGCCCCCTCGGGGAGCGCCCCGGTCTCGGGGCAGGCGCGCGTCGCCGCGCTGCGTCAGGAGGCGGATCGTTCCGACAGCCGCGCCCGCCGCGCCGCCGCCTCGCTGACCCCCGAGGAAGAGCGCGAGCGGCTGACCGTCTTCGGTGCAAGGGGCGAGCAGAAAGTCGGTGGCAAGCCGCGTTTCCTCGGGCTCATCCTGACCGTGCTGCTGCTGCTTTTCCTTGCCGCCGTGGCGGCTTTCTCGTCGGTTCTGCTGGGCGATGAGATCTCGCGTTTCTTCGCCCCGTCGCAGGCCGAGGACGTGGCGCTGGCGGCCCCCGGGGAGATCTCCGAGGGCGCCCCGAGTCCCGCTTCTGTCGACTTGGCTGCCGAGGAGCCCGACGCCGAGGAAGACGCCGACGCAATGCTCGCCGCGCTCGACCTGCCGCCGCCGGCCAGCGAGGGCTTCGAGGAGCTCCCGGCGCCGCGGGTGACCGAGCGCAGCCAGATGACCAGCGACGAGGCCGCCGAGACCTATGCCGTCACCGGCATCTGGCAGCGCGCCCCGAACGCCCCGGCGCGGCCGCCTCAGACCAACGCCGAGGATGTCTACGTTGCCTCGATCGACCCCGAGGTGCAGCAGTTCGATGCCGTCGCCCTGCCCGACCTCGACGCCGGACCGCGCGAGGATCTGAGCCTCGAGCCGGTGCGCCTGCCACCCGGTCCCGGCGTGCGCTTCGATCTCGACGACCGCGGGCTGGTCAAGGCCTCGGCCGAGGGCACGGTCTCGCCCGACGGGGTACGCATCTTTACCGGCCTGCCGCCGCAGACCCCGCCGCTGCGCGATCCCGTGCCGGAGGCGGCGCCCGAAGGGCCCGCGGACGAGGCCGCGCCTGCAGAGGGCGAGGCCGCGGCACCGGAGTCAGCTGGAGAGAGTCCTGCGCCTGACCCCGCCGCCGATCCGGCGCTGTCCGGCTTCCGGCCCCGCGGCCGTCCCGGCGATCTGATCGAGCAGACCGAGCGGGCGGTGCTGGGCGGCGTCTCGCTGGCCGAGCTCGAGCAGATGCGCCCGCAAATGCGTCCGCTCACCGCGCAGGAAGAGGCGCTGGCGCTCGATCTGCCGGTCACCGATCAGGCCATCGGCGCCTCGCTCACCCCGCTGCCGCGCCCGCGCAGCATGGAGGCGATCGTTCAGGAGGCGGTGAAACAGGCCTCGAACGCGCCGGCGGTTGCCATCGCGCCCGGCCCGAGCATCCCGCAGAACGCCAGCGTGGCCAAGAGCGCGACATTGAGCGACCAGATCAACCTGCGCGAGGTCAGCCTCATCGGCATCTACGGCAAGGACAGCAGCCGCCGCGCGCTGGTGCGCCTGCCGTCGGGCAAGTACCAGAAGGTGCAGGTCGGCGACCGCATCGACGGCGGACGCATCGCGGCCATCTCCGAGGACGAGCTGCGCTACGTGAAGAGCGGCCGAAACGTCGTGCTGAAGATGCCGCGCGGCTGATGGGCGGCGCGCCGTCCGATCCATCCCCGCAACATTGCCGCTAACGGCTGGACGCCAGCGCCGCATGGGTCTATCCCCGCATCCGAACTTTACCTTGGTGAGACCATGCCCGACCTGCTGATCGAACTCTTTTCCGAAGAAATTCCGGCCCGGATGCAGACCCGCGCCGCCGAGGACCTGAAGAAGCTCGTCACCGACGGTCTGGTGGAGGCCGGTCTGACCTATGCGGGCGCCGCCGCCTTCTCGACGCCGCGCCGGCTGACGCTGACGGTGCAGGGGCTTCTGGCCGCCTCGCCTGCCACCCGCGAAGAGCGCCGCGGCCCCAAGGTCGACGCGCCCGAGAAGGCCATCGAGGGCTTCCTGCGCGGCGCCGGGGTCACCCGCGCGCAATGCGAGGAGCGCGAGGACAAGAAGGGCAAGGTGCTTTTCGCCATCATCGAGAAGCCCGGTCGCCCGGCCGCCGAGATCATCGCCGAAGTGCTGGAAAAGACGGTCCGCAATTTCCCCTGGCCAAAGTCGATTCGCTGGGGCGCGGGCTCGCTGCGCTGGGTGCGTCCGCTGCATTCGATCATCTGCCTGCTCAGCGACGAGCAGGGCGCCGAGGTGGTGCCGCTGGAGATCGACGGCATCACCGCGGGCAAGACCACCCGCGGCCACCGTTTCATGGGCGGCGAGGCCTTCGAAGTGTCGTCCTTCGACGATTACGAGGCCAAGCTGAAGCGCGCCAAGGTTGTGCTCAGCCCCGCCGAGCGCGCCGATACCATCTGGCATGACGCCACCAACCGCGCCTTTGCCGCGGGGCTTGAGGTGGTCGAGGACCGGGGTCTGCTGGCCGAGGTGGCAGGCCTCGTGGAATGGCCGGTCGTGCTGATGGGCGAGATCGGCGAGGACTTCCTGCAGCTGCCGCCCGAGGTGCTGCAGACCTCGATGAAGGAACACCAGAAGTTCTTCTCGGTGAAGAATGCCGCGACCGGACGGATCGAGCGCTTCGTCACCGTGGCCAACATAGAAACCGCCGACGATGGTGCGACCATCCTCGCTGGCAACCAGAAGGTGCTTTCGGCCCGCCTGTCGGACGCCAAGTTCTTCTGGGAGAACGACCTGCGCGTTGCCAAGTCCGAGGGGCTGACCGCCTGGACCGGGCGGCTGGGCAACGTGACCTTCCACAACAAGATGGGCAGCCAGAAGGCCCGCATCGAGCGCATCGCCGCGCTGGCCCGCGAGATCGCACCGATGGTCGGCGCCGATGCCGCGCTCGCCGAGCAGGCCGCGCTGGTGGCCAAGGCGGATCTGTCGTCCGAAATGGTCTACGAGTTCCCCGAGCTTCAGGGCCTCATGGGCCGCTACTACGCCGAGGCCGCGGGGCTTCCGACCGAGGTGGCCGCCGCCTGCCAGGAGCATTACTCGCCGCTCGGCCCGTCCGACGACGTGCCGACGGCGCCGGTCTCGGTGGCGGTGGCGCTGGCCGACAAGCTCGACACGCTGACCGGCTTCTGGGCGATCGATGAGAAGCCCACCGGCTCGAAGGACCCCTTCGCCTTGCGCCGCGCCGCGCTCGGCGTGATCCGGCTGGTGCTGAACAATGGCCTGCGGCTGCATCTCGACCGGCTGATCGACGCGCAGCTGCTGCGCCACAAGATCAACCCCGAGGGCAAGCACGAGGAGGCGCTGCGCGACGAGCTGCTGCGCGAGATCGCGCATCACGGGGTCTTCGGTGCGGCGGTGCGCGCGGTGATCGACCAGATCGAGGGTGACGCGCCGGAGTGGATCGCCGAGGTCGAGCAGCATTCCAACGATCTCAGCGACGACCTGCTGGCCTTCATCCATGACCGCCTGAAGGTGCACCTGCGCGACGAGGGCATCCGCCACGATGTGATCGATGCCTGCCTCGCCATGCCGAACCGCGACGACCTCGCGCTGCTGGTGACCCGCGCCACGGCGCTGAGCGAGACGCTGGCGACCGAGGACGGCGGCAACCTCGTTCAGGGCTTCAAGCGCGCCAACAACATCCTGACGCAGGCCGAAGAGAAGGACGGGGTCGAATACAGCTTCGGTGCCGACCCCAAGTTCGCCGAGAGCGACGAGGAGAAGGCGCTTTTCGCCGCGCTGGACACCGCTGAGGCCGAGATCGCCCCGGCGATGGCCAAGGAGGATTTCGCCGCCGCGATGGCCGCCATGGCCGCGCTGCGCGGACCGATCGACGCCTTCTTCGAGGCGGTGCAGGTGAACTCGGACAACCAGGTGGTGCGCCGCAACCGGCTCAACCTGCTGTCGCGGATCCGCCAGACCTGCCTGCAGGTGGCCGATTTGACCCGCGTCGAAGGCTAGCGCCGACGCCCCGGCGGCGCGCCGGGGCGATCATTTCGGGACCGGTGCCGCCTCGTTACGCCCCGTCATGGCACCGGGCCTTTCAAAAGGTATTAGTGCGGCACACCCTTTTCGGGATATGCTGCATTGCGGAGAAACAGGGGCCCCGTCATGCCCGACACCTACCGGAAAGACATGCAGGCCGATGATCCGCATGTCACGCTCATCACTCCCTCGGCGCCGATCACGACGCCGAGCCATGGCGGCCGTGCTAAGTGCCTGCAGCGGCTGGTCCGACTCGATCTTCCGGTGCCGCGCACCGTTGCGCTGAGCTTCGACACGGTGCACCGCATCGCGCAGGGCGAGGTGCCGCCGCCCGCGCTGATTCTCGGCCAGTTCACCCCCGGCACGCTTCTCTGCGTGCGCCCCTCCTCCGAGGATCCCGACTGGGGCGGGCCGGGCTCGGTGCTCAACATCGGCATGAACGACGCCACCTTCATCGACTATTCCGACCGCATCGGGGCGGAGGCGGCCTCGGCGCTCTACAAGCGTTTTGTCACCGGCTACGCGATCCACGTGGCACGGCTCGACCCCGATGTCTTTGAAGAGATCGACACCGAAGGCCAGCAGGGCCTGTCGGACGCGCTGCGCGCCTACGAGGAAGAGGCCGAGGAGCCCTTCCCGCAGGATCCCGCCGTTCAGCTCACCGCCGTTCTGCGCACCATGGCCCGCGCCTGGGAAGGCACCACCGCCCGGCTGCTGCGCCAAGCCAAGGGGGCGCCGGTGGATGCCGGGCTGGGGCTCATCGTGCAGGAGATGGCGCTGGGGCTGGGCATCGGCGAATGCGGCTCTGGCGTTCTGCAACTGGTCAACTCCGACACCGGCCTGCCGCAGATCACCGGACGCTACCTGCACCAGAGCCAGGGCCGCGACGCGCTGCACGACGAGAGCGCGGCGCTGTTTCTCGAACGCGATCCGCGCGGACCCTCGCTGGAGGAGCTGGCGCCGGAGGCCTTCGAGCAGCTCAAGGCCCACGCGCGGCTGATGCGCCAGCGCCTGCGCGCCGAGATGCAGATCGAATTCACGCTCGAGAACGGCAGGGTTCATATCCTCGACGGGGTGCGGGTGAAGCGCTCGCCCCGCGGTGCGCTGCGCATTGCCGTGCGGCTCGCCGAAGACGGGATCATCACCCGGGAAGAGGCGCTGATGCGGGTGGAACCGCGCGGGCTGTCGGAACTGCTGCACCGGCAGGTCTCGCCCGAGGCAGAGCGCGACGTGATCGGCAAGGGCGTCGCGGCCTCGCCCGGCGCCGCCACCGGCAAGATCGTCTTCAGTGCCGCCGAGGCGCAGGCCTCGGCTGCGCGCGGCGAGCCCTGCGTCCTTGTCCGGCGCGAGACCTCGCCCGAGGACGTGCGCGGCATGCATGTGGCCGCCGCGGTGCTGACCGAGCGCGGCGGGATGACCAGCCACGCGGCGGTGATCGGCCGCGGGCTCGGCCTGCCCTCGGTAGTGGGCGCCGCCAACATGGGCTTTCGTCTGAACGACAAGGTGTTGATTTCACAGGATGGTCGCCGGTTCTACGAGGGTGACACGATCACCGTCGACGGCACCTCGGGGCAAATCCTCGCAGGGGCTCCGGCGATGGTCGAGGCGGCGCTGGACGACGCCTTCCGCACCTTCATGTCCTGGGCTGACGACGCCCGGGACATCGGCATCCGCGCCAATGCCGACACCCCCGCCGATGCCGCCACCGCGCGCAACTTCGCAGCGCAGGGGATTGGCCTGTGCCGGACCGAGCACATGTTCTTCGAGGCCGACCGCATCACCCCGATGCGCGAGATGATCTTCGCCGACAGCCCCGAGGACCGGAAGGCCGCGCTTGCCCGGCTTCTGCCAATGCAACGTGCCGATTTCACGGAACTTTTCCGGATCATGGAGGGCATGCCCGTCTGCATCCGCCTGTTCGATCCGCCGCTGCACGAGTTCCTGCCCACCGACCGCGCCGGGCTGCGCGATCTGGCCGAGGCGCTCGACCTCCCGGTCAGCGACGTGACCCGACGGGTCGAGTCGATGGGCGAATACAACCCGATGCTGGGCATGCGCGGCGTGCGGCTCGGCATCGCCGTGCCCGAGATCTACGACATGCAGGCCCGGGCCATCTTCGAGGCGACGCTGGATGCGTCGAAAGACGGCGCCCCGGTAGAGCCCGAGATCATGCTGCCGCTGGTCTCGGCGATGAAGGAGGTCGAGCTGGTGAAGACCCGCATCGACGCCGTCGCCGCCGCGGTGCGCAACGAGCGTGGCCGGGACTTCGACTATTCGCTCGGCGTGATGGTCGAGACCCCGCGCGCCTGCCTGCGCGCCGACGAGATCGCCCAGCATGCGCATTTCATGTCCTTCGGCACCAACGATCTCACGCAGATGACCTACGGGCTGTCGCGCGACGACGCCGGGCGGTTCATGTCGCATTACGTGCAGCAAGGGGTCTTTGCCGAGGACCCGTTCCACCGGCTCGACCCCGAAGGGGTGGGCGAGCTGATCAAGATCGGGGTCGAGCGTGGCAGACACGGCAACCGCGGAATCATGCTCTCGATCTGCGGCGAACATGGCGGCGACCCTGATTCGATTGCCTTCTGCAGGGAGGCCGGAATCGACTACGTGAGCTGCTCACCATTCCGCGTTCCGGTTGCAAGACTTGCCGCTGCGCAACTCGCGCTAAAAGAGAAAATCGGGGGAAAAAGGCCGAGATTCGCCTAAAAAGAGCCGTTTTCCACAAGGGATAAGGACACTGTCCTTTTGCGCGGACTTACTTGGGTGGACGAATTGGCGACTTTTTTGTAAATCGCCTCGGATTTCGGCATCCCTCGGGGTGCCCCCCCGAGCTGTGAGAGCCCTTAATGTTTCGTGCCACCGCGATCGTCATCGCCGCATGTTTTGCGGCGCTTCCCGTCCGCGCTGACATCCAGCATGACAGCATCCGTCACCTCGTCAAACTCGAACAGAGCGCGCTTCGTTCCGCAAATTCTTCGCATCTGCGCAGCATGATCACGCCGGTCTCGGCCGGCAGCTCGAAGGTCCCCCACTACGACCGCGCCTGGCTCGCCACCCAGCCCAAGGCGACCGGCGGCGCTCAGTTCCAGTGCCTGGCCGAGGCGCTCTACTTCGAGGCCCGCGGCGAGAGCCTGCAGGGGCAGTTCGCTGTCGCCGAGGTGATCATGAACCGCGTCGACAGCCCGCGCTTCCCGGACTCGGTCTGCGGGGTGATCAACCAGGGCACCGGGCGTCTGCACGCCTGCCAGTTCTCCTACACCTGCGACGGCCGCCCCGAGCACGTCAGCGAAAAGGCCGCCTGGGACCGCGTTGCCAAGGTGGCCAAGGCGGTGATCTCGGGCGCGCCGCGGGCGCTGACCCAGGGCGCCACCTATTATCACACCCGCGCCGTGCGCCCGAGCTGGGCCCGCAAGTTCACCAAGACGGCCACCATCGGCGCGCATTACTTCTACCGCGGCGCGAACTACCGTATCAGCACCAGCAACTGAGCGCCGCTTTTCTCCCCCGGCACGCCGTTGTCGGGGTCGCCCCTGCGTCAGGCCCCTGCTAGAGAGGCGGCAGTTTTCGCTTCCGGAGCCGCTGCCATGGCCGATGAAATCCGCCTCGCCTTCGCCCATCCCGACGAACGGGCCATCGCCACCGCCGGCGAGACCCCGCGCGACCGCATCTCACTGCGCGACCACGTTGTCGAGGTCGAGATCGGCGCTTTCCAGGCCGAGCGCGGGCAAACCCAGCGGGTGCGCTTCAACGTCGTGGTCGAGGTGGCCCCCGGCAAGGGCGCGCTCGAGGACGACGTCGATCTCATCCTCTCCTATGACACGGTGACCGAAGCGATTGCCGCCGAGCTGGCCGCCGAGCGGCTGAACCTGCTCGAGACCCTCGCCGAGCGCATCGCCGAACGCATCTTGCTGGAGCCGCAGGCGCTGCGGGTCTTCGTGCGGATCGAGAAGCTCGACCGCGGTCCCGGCGCGCTGGGGGTCGAGATCGTCCGCGCCCGCGACGGCGAACCGGTGGGCGCGGCGCAGGATGGCGCCCGCGAGCGCCCGCATCCGCGGGTGATCTACCTGTCGAACGCCGCCATCGCCGACACCGCGCTCTCGGGCTGGCTCGACCAGGCCGAGACCCTTGGCGCGCCGGTGATCCTCTGCGTCGGCCTGCCCGAAGGGGCGCGACCTCAGGCCAGCCACCCGCTGGCGCAGCGCCGCATCGACCTGCTGGCGATCGAACAGAACGCCTGGATGCTTGCGGCCCGCGACCCGCGCGCCAAGGTGGTCGCCACGCGCACCGAGCTCGACTGGGCGATGAAGAACGGCCAGAGCTGCATCTGGGCGCCGTCGAAGATCGTGCTCGACACGCCGACCGGTCAGGAAGCCCACCCCGAAGACCCCGCCGAGCTGGCGGGCTGGTTCGCCGGGCTGATGGAGGCCTGCGAGCTGGTGATGATCGGCGAAGAGCCGCCCGCCGGTCTGACGGTTCCAGCGAGGGCTGTAACAGTCGGAAATACCACGCTCTGAGCCCGTCGCCGCCCGGCTTGCCAAGCGGGCGCGCATCGGGCACAGACGCTCAATGACTGCCCGATACCGCCCCCTCGTCCAGTGCGGACACGCCCGCCCAGATGACGCCCTGCCGCTTGCCGGGGGTCCGCGCTGGTTCAGTCAGTGCGTGCGCCACACCCGCGGCGAGGCGGTGACGGTGGTTTCCGTCTGCGAGGTGCCACAGGATGTGCTGGCCCGGCTCACCGCCCCGCGCGAGCCCGTCGCCGGCCTGTCGATGGACGGCCCGCGGATCATGGGCATTCTCAATGTTACCCCAGACAGCTTTTCCGACGGCGGCACCGATGCCTCGGCGCAGGAGTCCATCGCCCGCGCCCATCGGATGCTTAAAGAGGGCGCCGACATCCTCGACATAGGCGGCGAGAGCACGCGCCCCGGCGCGCCGGAAGTGCCGGTCGACGAAGAGATCGCCCGCGTCGTGCCGGTCACCGAGGCACTGAAGGGCGTGCCGATCTCGATCGACACCCGCAAGGCCGCCGTCGCCCGCGCCGCCGCCGAGGCCGGTGCCACGCTGATCAACGATGTCTCGGGGCTGGTCTTCGATCCCGAGATGACCGAGTTCTGCGCCTCCTCCCGCCTGCCCGTCTGCGTCATGCACATGCGCGGCACGCCCGAGACGATGAGCGCCGAGACCGATTACGCCGACGTGCTGCTCGACGTCTACGACTTCCTCGAGACGCAGGTGCATGCGCTGGAGCACGCCGGGCTGCCGCGCGAAAAGATCGTGGTCGATCCCGGCATCGGCTTTGCCAAGACCCTCGATCAGAACCTCGCGCTGCTGCACGGGCTGTCGCTGTTCCACGGCCTTGGCTGCGCGATCCTGCTCGGCGTCTCGCGCAAGGGCTTCATCGGCAAGCTCTCGGGCGAGACCGAGGCCGCGAAACGTTTCCCCGGCTCCATCGCCACCGCCCTTGCAGGCGTGGCGCAAGGGGCCCAGATCATCCGCGTGCACGACGTGCGCGAGACGCGCCAGGCCCTGACGCTTTGGCAGGCCGTCGAAGAAGGAGGCCAAGAATGACCCGCAAGCTTTTCGGCACCGACGGGGTGCGCGGCACCGCCAACATGCACCCGATGACCGCCGAGATGGCGCTGGCCATCGGCGCCGCCGCCGGGCGCTACTTCCGCCGCGAGGCGGGCGGCACGCACCGCGTGGTGATCGGCAAGGACACAAGGCTCTCGGGCTACATGTTCGAGACCGCGCTGACGGCGGGGCTCACCTCGACCGGCATGAACGTGCTGCTGCTCGGCCCGGTGCCGACCCCGGCGGTGGGGCTTCTGACGCCCTCGATGCGCGCCGACGTCGGGATCATGATCTCGGCCTCGCACAATCCCGCGCATGACAATGGCATCAAGTTCTTCGGCCCCGATGGCTTCAAGCTCTCGGATGAGGCAGAGGCCGAGATCGAGGCGCTGGTCGAGGCGGGCGTCGAGCCGGCCCAGGCCGGCAACATCGGCCGCGCCAAGCGGATCGACGATGGCCGCTTCCGCTACCAGGAGCGGGTGAAATCGAGCTTCCCGCACGGCATGCGGCTTGACGGCATGAAGGTGGTGATCGACTGCGCCAATGGCGCCGCCTACCGCGCCGCGCCCGAGGTTCTCTGGGAGCTCGGCGCCGAGGTGATCCCGGTGGGCACCCATCCCAACGGGCTCAACATCAACGACCAATGCGGCTCGACCAAGCCGCAGACCGCCGCCGAGACCGTGGTGGCGCATGGCGCCGATGTCGGCATTTGCCTCGACGGCGATGCCGATAGGGTGATCCTGATCGACGAGAAAGGCACCGTGGCGGACGGTGATCAGATCATGGCGCTGATGGCCGGCCGCTGGGCCGAGGAAGACCGGCTTGCCGGTGGCACGCTGGTCGCCACGGTGATGTCGAACCTCGGGCTCGAGCGCTACCTCGGCGATCGCGGGCTCACCCTCGCCCGCACCAAGGTCGGCGACCGCTACGTGGTCGAGATGATGCGGGCGCGTGGCTTCAACCTCGGCGGCGAGCAGTCGGGCCACATCGTGATGACCGATTACGCCACGACCGGCGATGGTCTCATGGCGGGGCTGCAGTTCCTCGCCGAGATGGTCCGCACCGGGCAGCCCGCCAGCCGCCTCGCGCGCAACTTCGAGCCGGTGCCGCAGCTGCTTAAGAACGTGCGCTTCGGTGCCGGGCAGACACCGCTTGACGCCGCCAGCGTACAGGGCGCCATCGCCGAGGCCGAGGCGCAGCTCTCGGGACGCGGCCGCCTGCTGATCCGCAAGTCGGGCACCGAGCCTTTGATCCGGGTGATGGCAGAATGCGAGGACGAAGCGCTGCTGACGCAGGTGGTCGACGGGATCGTCGCCGAGGTCCAGGCCGCCGCCGGCTGAGCCTCGCTTGCGACGGTGCGCCTCTCGCGCGTGCGCCGGATACACGTATTTGGAAAGAGAAGAAGCCGGAGGTGCGCGTTGCCTCCGGTTTATCTTTTGGGCCGGAAAATCCCGGGGGGAGACGCGCGCGGCGTCTCGGAAGCGGGTCCCCAGGCAGCGACGCGGCGGGCGGAGCCCCCGCTTCAGCCGCCCTTGGCCACCCAGCGTTCCAGCGCCGGGTAGCGCAGCGCCAGCGTCAGCCCGCGTGCAAGGAAGGAGACCTGGTAGGCCAGCCAGAGCCCGTGGTTGCCCATCCCCGGCAGCGCCAGCAGCAGCACCGCCGCGTAGATCACCGCCGAGACTGCCATCATGTTGCGCATGTCCGCCGAGCGCGTCGCACCGATGAAGATGCCGTCGAGCGTGAAGGGCAACGCCTGCAGCAGTGGCGAGACGACCATCCATGGCAGGAAGGCAATCGCCGCGGCGCGCACGGCCTCGTCGGCGGCGATGCCACGGATCAGCAGAGGTCCGACGAGCCAGAAGAGCCCCGCCAGCAGAAGCGCCGCCACCACGCACCAAAGGCCCGCGAGCCGGGCGCTGCGGCGCAGGTGCGGCAGATTGCGCGCCCCCACCGCCTGGCCGACCAGCGCCTCTGCGGCAAAGGCGAAGCCGTCCATCGTGTGCGCGGTGATCATCATGAACTGCATCAGCACCTGGTTTGCCGCGAGGGTCTCGTCGCCGAAGCGTCCGCCGACCAGCATGAACGAGACGATGATCGCCTCCAGCAGCAGCGAGCGGATCAGGATATCGCCGTTGAGCGCGGCCATGCGGCGCAGCCGCGCCGGATCGAAGACCCGCGCCCGGTTCCGCCAGCCGGCCTCGGCAAAGCCGTCGCGGCAGAGCCAGAGGCCAAGGCCCAGACCCGACCATTCGGCGACGAAGGTGGCCAGCGCCACGCCCTCGACCCCCATGCCGACCCAGAGCACCAGCGCCAGATCGAGCACCACGTTCACCGCGTTCATGCCAAGCTGCAGCACCAGCACTGCCCGCGTCCGCTCCTGCGCGATCAGCCAGCCGGTGAGCCCGTAGATCGCCACCGCCGCCGGTGCCGACCAGATGCGGATCTGCATGTAGCTCTGCGCCATTTGCTCGACCTCTTGCGAGGCCGGGGAGGCGGCAAAGGCGATGCGGAAGATCAGCGCCTGCAGCGCGATCAGCAGCACGCCCCCGGCAAGACCGATCAGCAGCGCCCGCGCGAGCAGGGCGGAGACCTCGCAGCGATCATTCTCGCCGAGCGCTTGGGCGGTGAGCCCGGTGGTGCCCATGCGCAGGAAGCCAAAGATCCAGTAGATCGCCGAGAGCACCACCGCGCCGATGCCGACCGCGGCGATCGGCTCGGGGCTGGGGATCTGGCCGACCACGGCGGTGTCCACCGCGCCGAGGATCGGCACCGTGGCGTTCGAGAGCAGGATCGGCAGCGCAATCTTCAGCACGCGGCCATGGGTCAGGGGGAGGTTCTGGGAGCGCATGGTTTCTTCAGAGAGGGACGAAGGGCACGGAGGCGACGCTGCGAAGGGGCCTGCTCATCTCTCGTCCCAGGGCATCAGGAAGTGCCCCACCGCCTGAACGATCGGCCGGTCGCGGTTGTCCTGCCAGGCTTCGGCATGGACCGAGGCGTAGCGCCGACCCGAGCGGGTGACACGGGCCCGGGCATAGGCGTCGCGCGGCAGGCCGGGGCGCAGGTAGTCTATCGTGAAATCGATGGTCTTGGGCAGGCGCGGCAGCCGACCCTGCTCCAGCGTCTCGAGATCGAGCCGACCGGACTCGACCTCGCCCCAGAGGCTCATCCAGCTCAGGGTGATGATCGAGGTCACCTCGAGAAAGGCGGCGGTCACCCCGCCGTGCAGCGCTGGCAGGTCGGGGTTGCCGATCAGCTTCTCGTCGAAGTTCAGCACCCCGGTCAGCTCGTCGCCGCGGCGGTCGAAGGTGATGCCGAGGAAATTCACGTAAGGCACGCCGCCGGCCAGCGCGCGAAGCGCGGTGTCGCGGCGCTGCTTCACCACCTGGACGGGTTCGGGCTTGCGATGGCTCATGCGGTGTCCTCCGGCGTGTCGCCGCGCAGCTGCGGGACGGTGAAGGTGCCGGTGGCCATGGCGACGGGGCGCTCCGTGTCCTCGTCCAGCGCCACGGCGCGCACGAAAGCGACCGAGCGGGTCACGTGGTGGCATTCGGCCCGGGCAGTGATCCCCTGCCCCGGCGTGGCGGCGCGCAGGTAGTCGATGCGCAGGCTGATGGTGGCGGTGTGCCCCTCGACTTGGCGGTGCGCCATGACCGAGGCGCCGCCGCAGGTGTCCATCAGCGTCGAGACCGCACCACCATGGATCACCCCGGTCTCGGGGTCCCCGACGAGCTGCGCCGCGAAGGGCATGTGAATCTCGGCACAGCCATCGCCGAAACCGGTGATCTTCAGACCCAGCGCGCGCGCCTGCGGTAGCCGCAGGATCAGCTCGGCCGCAACCGCCGGGTCGAAAACCGACTCCGCATCCGTGGACATGGCGATATCCCTTTCTCGTCTCGCGTCTTTATGCGGCGACGGATCGCGCACCGCAAGCCGCGCGGCCATTGCCCTCGCCGCGGTGCCGCATTACCTTTCGCCACGTCAGGAGGCCCAATGAGCGAGACACGTCTCAGCTTCAAGCAAATGTGCGCACGGTTCGAGGTCACCCCACGCACCTTGCGCTACTACGAGTACATCGAGCTGCTCACCCCCGATCGTGACGGGCGATCGCGCTGGTACGGCCCGCGCGAGGTGGCGCGGATGACGCTGATCCTGCGCGGGCGAAAGTTCGGATTCCAGCTCGAGGAGATCCGGCAATGGCTGCAGATGTACGAACGCGACGGCACCGAGGCACAGATGCGCACCTGGGTGGAGATGGCGGACCGGCAGCTCGTGCAGCTCGGCGAGCAGCGCGCGCAGCTCGATTCGGCGATCGAGGAACTCAAAGCGCTTCGGGATGTGACCCTCAAAGAGCTGGGTGAATAAGGCGAATCACCCGCCGCGGGCGTGTTGAAACGCTTTGATTTCGTACCCGGCTGCATACATTCGAGCCCCGGAATGGCTGCGTCACGCGCAACCGGGGAAAGAAAGTTCTTCCCGCCATCGCGTGACGCTTAACGAAGTTACGTAATTTCGGAAATGACGTTGCGTAGCGGTCTCAAAAGGATAGGGGGCAGTTGTAGGATTGTCATGAAAGGCGCAGTTCACCCGTCATCTTGACGCGAAGTGAGGTAGAAGACCTGACATGAGTGACGACCAGTTTATGACGATCCGCGAAATGTGCGACCTGTTTGAGGTGACGCCGCGGACTCTCCGTTTCTACGAGCAGAAGGAACTGCTCTTTCCCATCCGTGAAGGACAGAAGCGCCTCTTCACCCGGCGTGACCGGGCGCGGCTGAAACTGATCCTGCGCGGCAAGCGCTTCGGCTTCAGCCTCGAAGAGATCCGCCAGCTTCTGGAGCTCTACGACAAGGGTGACCAGCAGCGGACCCAGATCGCGCGCAGCTACGAGATCGGCCAGGAACGTCTTGCCGACATGATCCGTCAGCGCGATGATCTGACCATGGCGATCGAGGAACTGAAAGAACAGCTTGCCTGGGGCGAACAGATGCTCGGCGAGTTGGAGCGCAAGGCCGGCTGATCCCCCAGCGGACCATCGCGAGGCCTTGGCGGACGGGAGAGGAGGCCCCATGCCAGGCGCAATACAAGCTGCACAGCCCAAGTATACCGCCCCGGTCGCGGATCTGCTGTTCGTCCTTCGCGACGTACCGCGGATCGACCGGGGCGTTTCTGCATCTGCGGACCGCGGCACCTGCGCCGCGATCCTGACCGCGGTGGCTCGGCGCGCCGAGGCCCGGGGCCGCAGAATGAAACCCTGTTGCGAAAGTTACCGAAAAGGAGCCGCCCATGCCCAAGCGCTTTCGTCTCACCCGACGCTTCTCGGTCGCGATGACAGAGGACGGCTACCGCGGCCTGCGCAGCTTCTCGGCGGCGGCGGGGCTCGACGAGGGCGAGGCGCTGTCTTTCCTCTTCGAGAATTTCGGCAGCGTGACCGATGCCGAGGTGCTCTCGCACCGGCTGCGGCTGTTCAACGCCGAGCTCGAGGCGCGCAAGCGATGAGCCAGACCTCCGCCCCCCTCGACCGCGCGGGCGGCGGGCGAAGGACCGGGGGTGTCGCACCCCCGGACCCCCGCGGGATGGTTCCGCCTAGAAGACATACCGGAGCCGCACATCGGGTCCACGCCACGTCGAGCCCGGTCACCGGGCGGATCACCAGACGGATCACCAGGAGCCGGGCCACGCGGGACTGCACTCGGTCCGCCCCACCGCGGCACCGGCCTGCAAGGGCCTCCGGCTTGGCGGCGGGGTTGCTGCTAGGGCGGTCATCGGCGTCCCAGCCTGTACCGCGCCGACAGTCTTTCCGCCGCGAGGTTAAGAACGGGTTACATCTGGCGTCGAAACTGGTTTCTTCTAGGATCGAGTATCCCGCGGGAATGCGGGGGCGCGAAGCCCCCGCCACTGCCCGCGCCGCAACGCACAGGGAAAGACCGCGCGCATGACCATCAAGCTCTACTGTTTCGGAGAATCCGGAAATGCCTACAAGGCGGCACTGCCGCTGCAGCTCGCGGGGCTGGATTGGGAACCGGTGAAGGTGGATTTCTTCAATGGCGCCACCCGCACGCCCGAGTACCGCGCCGAGGTCAACGAGATGGGCGAGGTGCCGGTGCTGGTCGATGGCGACATCACCCTCACCCAATCGGGGGTGATCCAGCACTATATCACCGAGAAGACCGGCAAGTTCGGCGGCGCCACGCCCGAGGAGGCGCGCGAGGTGCTGCGCTGGCAGTTCTGGGACAACCACAAGCTCAGCAGCCCGGCCGGAATGACGCGTTTCCTGATGAACTTCCTCCCCGAGGACAAGCGCCCGGCCGAGGTGAGCGCCTTCACACAGGGGCGGCTCAAGGCCGCCTACCAGGTGCTCGACGCGCACCTCGGCGGCCGCGACTGGATCGTCGGCGACGGGCCGACCCACGCGGATTTCTGCTGCTGCGGCTATCTTTTCTATCCCGAGCCCTTCGGCTTTGTCCGGGCAGACTGGCCGAACATCGACCGCTGGCTAAGTGGTCTCGAAGCCTTGCCGGGCTGGAAGCACCCCTATGAGCTGATGCCCGGCTCGCCCGCCGACCGGGCCTAGAGGCGCCACACATCCCGGCCGACCATGGAAGGAGGAGCCATGTCCGAGGCCTATATCTATGACGCGATCCGCACCCCGCGCGGGCGGGGGCGGCCGGATGGCGCGCTGCACGAGGTGACGGCCCTGCGGCTCTCGGCGCTTGTGCTGGATGGGCTCCGGGAGCGGAACGGACTCGATGGGCCGGTGCTCGAGGATGTGATCTGGGGCAATGCCACCCAGATCGGCGAACAGGGCGGTTGTCTCGCGCGCTCCGCCGTCCTGGCCTCGGGGTTGGACGAGACAATTCCGGGCCTGTCGATCAACCGCTTCTGCGCCTCGGGGCTCGAGGCGGTGATGCTTGGCGCCGCGCAGGTGCAGGGCGGATTGGGGCAAGCGTATCTGGCCGGCGGGGTCGAGATGATGAGCCGCGTGCCCATGGGCTCGGACGGGGCGGCGATCGCCGTCGATCCCTCGCTTGCCATCCCCCGACATTTCGTGCCGCAGGGCATTGCCGCGGACCTCATCGCCACGAAGCACGGCATCACGCGCGAGGCCGCCGATGGCTACGCGGCGGAGAGCCAGGCGCGCGCCGCCCGCGCCTGGGAGGAGGGCCGCTTCGAGCGCTCGATCCTGCCGGTCACCGATATCAACGGGCTGCCCATTCTCGCGCGTGACGAGGCGCTGCGGCCCGGCACGGAGCTCGAGGCTCTCGCGGGGCTGACGCCCGCCTTCAGGGAGATGGGCGCGCAGATGCCCGGCTTCGATGCGGTGGCGCTGATGCGCTACCCCGAGCTGGAACGCATCGATCACATTCACCATGCGGGCAACAGCTCCGCCATCGTCGACGGGGCGGCGGGCGTGCTGCTCGGCTCGAAGGGCTTCGGCGAGGCGATGGGGCTGGCGCCCCGCGCCCGCATCCGCGCCATGGCCCGCATCGGCAGCGAGCCGACGATCATGCTGACCGGCCCGCTCCCCGTCACCGAAAGGGTTCTCGAGCAGGCGGGGATGGAGATCGGCGACGTCGACCTTTTCGAGGTGAACGAGGCCTTCTCCTCGGTGGTCTTGCGCTTTCTGCAGGCCTTCGACGCCGACCCGGGCAAGGTCAATGTCAACGGCGGCGCCATCGCCATGGGCCACCCGCTCGGCGCCACCGGGGCAATGCTGATCGGCACGCTTCTGGACGAGCTCGAGCGCGCGGACAAATCCACCGGCCTTGTCACGCTCTGCGTCGCCTCGGGCATGGGCGTGGCCATGATCCTCGAGAGGGTATGATGCCAAAACTCCACCCCCAACCCGTCACCACCCATCGCGCCAGCCGCCATCGCGTGCTCGGTGACGGTCCCGGCCCCTATGGCTGCCAGCTCCTGTCGGATCCGGGCGGGCTGACCCAATTCGGCGCCTTCATCGAGGAACTGCCGCCCGGCTCGGCCTCGGGCTGGCGGCACTGGCACGAGCGCGAGGACGAGATGGTCTACGTGCTGAGCGGCGCATTGGTGCTGGTCGAGGACGAAGAGGTGGCGATGGGTCCGGGCGATTGCGCCTGTTGGCCCGCCGGTCAGGGCATCGGGCACCGGCTTGAAAACCGATCGGACGCACCGGCCCGCTACCTTGTGATCGGCACCCGCAGCGGCGCGGACGTCATCCACTACAGCGATCATGACCTGGTGACCGAAACCCATGGCGCGGCCCGCGTCTACCGCCGCCGCGACGGCTCGGAGGTGGGGCGGCACGAAGGGGAGGATGAGACATGACCGATTTCTCGGCCAACACCGAGGGCGGCGTCTGCACCATCTCTTGGGACACGCCCGGCAAATCGATGAACGTCATGAGCCTCGAGGCGCTCGCCGAGCTCGACGCGCTGGTGAGCGCGGCGCTGGAAGATGCGCGCGTGAAAGGCATCGTGATCACCTCCGCCAAGCCCGGCAGCTTTGCCGGCGGCATGGACCTGAAGACGCTGGCGGCAATGCGCGAGGCCGCCGGGGACGACCCGGCCAAGGGCATCTTCGAGGGGATCATGGCGCTGCACGCGGCGCTGCGACGGATCGAGCGCGCCGGGATGAACGCGGCGAACGAGGGTGGCAAGCCCATCGCCTGCGCCCTGCCCGGCACAGCGCTCGGGCTCGGCTACGAGCTGGCGCTGGCCTGTCATCGGATTTTCGCCGCGCCGACCCACGGTGCGAAGATCGGCCTGCCGGAGATCAAGCTCGGGCTCTTTCCCGGCGCCGGCGGTACCACGCGGCTGGTGCGCAGGCTCGGGGCCATGGGCGCGGCGCCCTACCTGCTGGAGGGCACGCTTCTGTCCCCCGAAAAGGCGAAGGCCGCGGGGCTGATCGACGAGATCGCCGAGGACCCCCAAGAGGCCGCCCGCGCCTGGGTGTTGCAGGCCGCGCCCGAGGCGCTGGCGAAACCCTGGGACCGCAAGGGCTTCAAGCTGCCCGGCGGCGGGCCGTATCACCCGGCGGGCTTCATGACCTTTCTCGGCGCCTCGGCCATGGTGAACGGCAAGACCAAGGGGGCTTACCCGGCCGCAAAGGCGCTGCTTTCGGCGGTCTACGAGGGCGCACAGGTGCCCTTCGACACCGCGCTCAGGATCGAGGCGCGCTGGTTCACCCATGTCATGCTCGACCCCAGCTCGAGCGCGATGATCCGCACGCTCTTCGTCGGCAAGGAAGCGCTGGACAAGGGCGCGGGCCGACCCGAAGGCGTGCCGCCGCAGAGCGTGAAGAAGCTCGGCGTGCTTGGCGCTGGGATGATGGGCGCGGGCATCGCGCTGGTCGCGGCGCAGGCGGGGGTCGAGGTGGTGCTGCTCGACCGCACGCAGGAGGCGGCGGACAAGGGCCGCGCCCACGCCGAGGCCTATCTCGACGAAGGGGTGAAGCGCGGCAAGACCAGCGCCGCGCAGAAGCAGGCGGTGCTGCAGCGGCTGAGCGCCCCCACCGAGTTCGACGCGCTGGCCGGCTGCGACATGATCATCGAGGCGGTCTTCGAGGATCCAGAGGTGAAGGCCGAGGTCACCCGCACCGCGCTGCGCCACGTACCCGAGAGCTGCATCTTCGCCACCAACACCTCGAGCCTGCCCGTGTCGAAACTGGCCGAGGCCTCGCTGATGCCCGAGAATTTCGTCGGCCTGCATTTCTTTTCACCAGTCGAGAAGATGCAGCTGGTCGAGGTGATCAAGGGGGTCCGCACCGGCCCGCGCGCCGTGGCCAAGGCGCTGGATTTCGCCCGCATGATCCGCAAGACGCCGATCGTCGTGAACGACGCGCGCTTCTTTTATGCCAACCGCTGCATCATCCCCTATCTCAACGAGGGGCTGCGCCTGCTGCGAGAGGGCGTCGCCCCGGCACTGATCGAGAATGCAGCCAAGCTGACCGGCATGCCGCTCGGTCCGCTGCAGCTGGTCGACGAGACCTCGATCGAGCTGGGACTGAAGATCGCCCAGGCCAGCCGTGCCGCCATGGGCGAGAGCTATCGGGACGCGGATGTCGACGAGGTGCTGCAGCGCATGGCCGACCTGGGGCGGCTTGGACGCAAGGCGGGCGCGGGTTTCTATACCTACGAGGGCGGCAAGCGGCTCGGACTCTGGGAGGGGCTGGCGGTCGAATGGCCCGAAGCGGAAGAGCAGCCGGAGCTGCAGGAGGTGCAACACCGGCTGCTCTTCGTGCAGGCGCTGGAGGCCGTTCGGGCGCTCGAGCGCCACGTGCTGCCGGGAGTGCGCGAAGGCGATGTGGGCGCCGTGCTGGGCTGGGGGTTCGCGCCCTGGTCGGGCGGGCCGTTCTCCTGGCTCGACATGCTCGGCGCCCCCTATGCCGCGGAGCGTGCCTCTGAACTCGCCGATCGCCACGGGCGGCGCTTCACCTGCCCCGAGACGCTTGCCGAGATGGCACGCAAGGGCGGGCGCTTCTACCCCGCCTGAGCAGCCTCACAGCGCTCCGGCCAGGATCGCGGCGCCCCAGAGAACCAGCGCCGCCCCGGCGAGCTTGCTGATCTGTGGCCCGTGCGGAAGGTATTTCTCGGCCGCGACCCAGAGCGCGAGGCCGACGATCCAAGCGAAGTTCATGATGCCGCCGACAAAGAGCAGTGCCATAAGGAACCAGCAGCAGCCGAGGCAGTACCAGCCGTGCTCCACCCCCATGCGGAAGGCCCCCGTCATCCCGGAGCGCCGGTGGCGGGTCAGGACCTCCGCCGGCGACCGGCACTGGCTGAGACAGCTCTGCTTGAGCGGGGTGAACTGGAAGGCCCCGGCGGCAATCAGCACCAACGCCCCGGCCCTGCTGCTGGTGAGAGACATCATGCTGGCCGAGACCAGCCCGCCCGCCTCGAGCCCCCATTGCAGCGCCGTCGCCAGCGCGCTGAACAGCGCCCAGACTGCGAGGTAGCCTAGGACGAACGCCGCGCAGCTGCGCGGCACCGCCAAGGCCTGCGCCCCGCGCCGCCCGAGCGCGGCGTAGAGCAGTACCACCGGCGCCACGCTCGGCAGCATCATGGCGATCATCATCACCCACCACATCAGGAAGACCAGCAGCGCTTGCCCGGAGGACCAGCCCCCGGCCATGTCCATGTCCATGCCCGACGGACCGGCCTCGCCCGACATGCCGGTCATCTTCGGCGCCGACATCTCCATGCCGGCGCCGCTGACCGTGTAGAGCGCCGCCAGCAGGAACAGCAGCCCCAGCAGACCCGCAACGATCAGCCGGTCGCGGCGCAGGGCGCGTTCGGCAAGGCTCTCTTGCATCCTGACATCTCCGATCTGAGGCGACTCGGCTCAGGCGGCCTCGAGCACGCCCTGCCCTGACAGATGGATCTCGAGCAGATGGGCGTGGCTGGCCTTGTTGTTCTCGAGGCGGATCTCGCCGCTGGTGCTGGCCGTGCCCCGGGCGATTTCGGCGACGCGATACTCGAAGCCATGCGGCAGGTTGATCCGCGCCCGATGCGCAGCCCCGGTGACCGGGTTGGTGATCGGCTCGGCGACACAGTCGACCACCCCGGGGACCGAGAGCTGCGCGCTGCGGCTCTCCATGTCGAGTTCGAAGGCGATCGGCTTGTAAAGCGTCTGCAACTTGTTCGGCGACATCGCGGAAAACACCCACCACATGGTCGCCATGTCCTCGGTGTCCTCGCCAACGAAGATGCGCTCGAGTGCCCTGCGCTGCGCCGGGCTTGCGCCGTCATCGATGACGACCTGCATGGTGCCCCCGCCTTCGTGGATCGGACCCGGCCAATGCAGCAGCATGGCGGCGCGGGTGCCCAAAAGATCGGTTTCACCGTGATGGCCGGAATGGAATTCGAACCCCGCTACCGCCTCGCAGTTGCCATAGGTGGGCAGGGACATGAACTGGCAGGGGCAGCCGGGGGCGCAATTGCAGTTTCCCAGCTCGTAGCCGTGAAGCTCCCAGGGGGTCATGGCGTGTTCTCCTCAATTTGTTGGGCTCAAATGTCCTAGAAAGAAATTGACTCGGAAAACTCGGGGTGACCCGCCGTGCAGGGAGGGCGCAGTCGGGAAAATGTCCCGCGACACATGCGCAGTGTAGCATATCAGCGCGGGCCTGCGGACGTGGCGCGCCGTTCTGACACAAAAAAGGGACAGGGCCTCCCGCCCCGTCCCCTCTTCGACCCGGCTTCGTCTGTTCAAGAAGCCGCCCACCGCGAGACCGCCGCGCCGACCTTCGGCAGCGCAGCAGGCATCCTCTTGGCCACGCCCGCACCAGATCAGACGGCGGCAATCAGATTACGGTAAGCGCCTCTTCGAAGGTGCGCAGCCCGGTGCGCGGCGCCTGGACAAGCACCGCCATGTTGCCCGGCTTGTGCTCGTTTCGCCGCATCTTCACATGCGCCGCGGGGATCTCTTCCCAGCCGAAGACCTCGGACATGCACGGGTCGAGCCGGCGCTCGATCATCAGCTTGTTGGCCGCCGAGGCCTGCTTGAGGTGGGCGAAATGCGAGCCCTGCAGGCGCTTTTGGTGCATCCACATGTAGCGCACGTCAAAAGTGCAGTTGAAGCCCGAGGTGCCGGCGCAGATCACCACCATGCCGCCCTTCTTGCACACCAGCGCCGAGACCGGGAAGGTCGCCTCGCCCGGGTGCTCGAAGACCATGTCGACGCTCACGCCTTTGCCCGTGATCTCCCAGATCGCCTTGCCGAACTTGCGCGCCTCCTTGAGCCAGTCGTTGTACTCGGGCGTGTTGACCGTGGGCAGCTGGCCCCAGCACTTGAACTCGTTGCGATTGATGACCCCCTTGGCACCCATCGACATGACGAACTCGCGTTTGCTCTCGTCCGAGATCACCCCGATGGCGTTCGCGCCGGCAGTGTTGATCAGCTGGATCGCATAGGAGCCGAGCCCGCCCGAGGCGCCCCAGACCAGCACGTTCTGCCCGGGCTTGAGCTCATGCGGGTGGTGGCCAAAGAGCATCCGGTAGGCGGTGGCCAGCGTCAGCGTGTAGCAGGCGCTTTCTTCCCAGGTCAGATGCTTGGGTCGCGGCATCAGCTGCTGCGCCTGCACGCGGGTGAACTGGGCGAAGCTGCCGTCCGGCGTTTCGTAGCCCCAGATGCGCTGGCTGGGCGAGAACATCGGGTCGCCGCCGTTGCACTCTTCGTCGTCGCCGTCGTCCTGGTTGCAGTGGATGACCACCTCGTCGCCGACCTTCCAGCGGGTGACCTTGTCGCCCACCTTCCAAACGATGCCCGAGGCGTCGGAGCCCGCGATGTGATAGGGCGCGCCATGGCCGTCGAAGGGGCTGATCGGCACGCCGAGCCCGGCCCAGACGCCATTGTAGTTGACCCCGGCCGCCATCACGAGAACCAGCACCTCGGAGCTGTCGATCTCCCAGGTGTCGACCACCTCCTTCTGGAAGGACTGGTCGGGCTCGCCATGACGCTCGCGGCGGATCGCCCAGGCGTACATCTGCTTCGGCACATGGCCGAGGGGCGGCATCTCGCCGATCTCGTAGAGGTCCTTCACCGGTGCGTTGTAGGGCGCGATCTCGGTCTTGCTGTCGAGTGCCATCATGGCCTCCTTCCTCACTCCTGCGTCGCCCGCGCCGCAGTGCAGAATCGCGGGGCTCCTCCCCTTCGAGATACAATTCAACGCGCAACATTGCAACTCTGATAGCTATCTTTGAGAAATTTTATAACTTAGTTGATGCGCAGCCGTGAGCCTGCATTCGCTCGAAACGCATGTATACTGGGGTTTCCGAGATCCCGCCCCTGCTGCAGCGCAGCTGAGGCTCTCCGCCGCGATGCGGCGAATTGACTGGACATTTTATTTCCAATATCCACTCCAAACAGCAAGATGATTGCTCGCGAGATTCGAGCAGCTCAAGGGAGGATGATATGAAGGACAGCACCAGCCCGCGCCAGCCCGACCGCCCCTGGCTGATCCGCACCTATGCCGGACATTCCACCGCCAGCGCCTCCAACGCGCTCTACCGGTCCAATCTCGCCAAGGGGCAGACCGGGCTTTCGGTGGCCTTCGATCTGCCGACCCAAACGGGCTACGACAGCGATCACGTGCTGGCCCGCGGCGAGGTCGGCAAGGTTGGCGTGCCGGTCTGCCACCTCGGCGACATGCGCGCACTGTTCGACCAGATCCCGCTCGAGCAGATGAACACCTCGATGACGATCAACGCCACCGCGCCCTGGCTGTTGTCGCTCTATATCGCCGTCGCGGAGGAACAGGGCGCGGAGATCGCGAACCTTCAGGGCACGGTGCAGAACGACCTGATCAAGGAGTACCTCAGCCGGGGCACCTATATCTGTCCGCCGAAACCTTCGCTCAAGATGATCGGGGACGTGGCCGAGTATTGCTATGACCATGTGCCCAAGTGGAACCCGATGAATGTCTGCTCCTATCATCTGCAAGAGGCTGGCGCGACACCCGAGCAGGAGTTGGCCTTTGCCCTCGCCACCGCCTGCGCGGTGCTGGACGAGCTGAGACCGCGGGTCGCCGCCGAGGATTTCCCGGCGCTCTGCGGACGCATCAGCTTTTTCGTCAACGCCGGGATCCGGTTTGTCACCGAGATGTGCAAGATGCGCGCCTTCGTCGATCTCTGGGACGAAATCCTGCAAGAGCGCTATGGGGTCGCCGATCCGAAATACCGGCGTTTCCGTTATGGCGTGCAGGTCAACAGCCTCGGGTTGACCGAGCAGCAGCCGGAAAACAACGTCTACCGCATTCTCATTGAAATGCTGGCCGTCACCCTGTCGAAGAAAGCCCGCGCGCGCGCCGTGCAATTGCCCGCCTGGAACGAGGCGCTCGGCCTGCCCCGTCCCTGGGACCAGCAGTGGTCGATGCGGATGCAGCAGATCCTGGCCTATGAGACCGACCTGCTCGAATACGACGATCTCTTCGACGGCAATCCCGCGGTGGATCGAAAGGTCGAGGAACTGAAGCAGGGCGCGCGGGCCGAGCTGGCGAATATCGGCTCGATGGGCGGCGCCATCGGCGCCATCGACTACATGAAAGCCCGGCTCGTCGACGCCAATGCGGACCGGCTCGGGCGTATCGAGCGCAATGAGACCACCGTGGTGGGCGTGAATCGCTGGACGGATGCCGAACCTTCCCCGCTGGTTGGCGAAGACGGTGGAATCATGGTGGTGGACCCCGCGGTCGAGCACGAGCAAATCTCTAGGCTCGGAGACTGGCGTGCCGCCCGCAATGCCGGTGCCGTGACCGATGCGCTGGCCGAATTGCGCCGCGCCGCCTCGACGGGGGAAAACATCATGCCCGCCTCGATCGCCTGCGCAAAGGCGGGGGTCACAACCGGCGAATGGGCGGGGGAAATGCGCGCCGTACATGGGGAATATCGCGGCCCGACCGGCGTCGCCAAGGCCGTCTCCAACCGCACGGAGGGGCTTGAGGACCTGCGTGCCGCAGTCGATGCGGTCAGCGACCGACTGGGCACCCGCCTGCGCTTTCTCGTTGGAAAACCCGGTCTCGACGGGCATTCGAACGGCGCCGAGCAGATCGCTTTCCGGGCGCGCGATTGCGGCATGGAGATAGACTATGACGGAATTCGGTTAACTCCTGAACAGATTGTTTCGCAAGCCCACACCGGCGCGCATGTCATAGGGCTTTCCATTCTTTCGGGTAGTCACATTCCGTTGATTTCCGATATTCTGGAAAAAATGCGCACTGAAGGGCTTGCGCATATTCCGGTGGTGGTTGGCGGCATCATCCCCGACGAAGACGCCAAAAGGCTTCTCGCCTGCGGCGTTGCGCGCGTTTACACGCCCAAGGACTTTGAGCTGAACAAGATAATGCAGGACATCATCACCCTCGCGGATCCCGAGAGCGTCGCCGCGCAATAGCGTAAAATCCCGCAGGAGAAGAGCAAAAAGAACAGGCGGCTCACGGTGATTGTGAGTGGTCAATAGCCTCTTTATACAAAATCTAGAATTGACACAAAGCGTGCACTTGCGGAATAGCTCCGGATAGCCAATTTTATTGGCACAGAAAACGGAGACAATCGTGAATATTGACCTTGATACCCTGTCCAAGGACGAGTTGAAGCAGCTAAAGGCCGACGTGGATAAAGCTCTGGCTACCATAGACGCGCGCCGCAAGGCGGAAGCAAAGCGCGCAGCCGAGCAGGTCGCCAAGGAATTCGGTTACTCGTTGGACGAAATCATTGCCGCTGGCGGCACCAAGGGCTCCAAAGGCGCCCCTAAATACGCAAACCCGTCCGATCCGGCGCAGACCTGGACCGGTCGTGGTCGCAAACCGAACTGGGTGATCGAAGCGCTTGACGAGGGCAAATCGCTCGAAGATCTCGCGCTCTGATGACCATCCATATCGGAGCAAAGCCCGGCGATATCGCCGAAACGGTTCTGATGCCCGGCGATCCACTGCGCGCGAAATGGGTGGCTGAAACGTTTCTGGAAAACGCGGACTGCGTCAACCAGGTGCGCGGCATGTACGGTTTCACCGGGTTCTGGAAAGGAAACCGGGTCTCCGTCCATGGCTCCGGCATGGGCATGCCGAGCCTGTCGATCTACGCCAACGAACTGATCCGGGACTACGGGGCGAAGACCCTGATCCGGATCGGTTCCTGCGGCGCGATGCAGCAGAGTGTCTCGGTGCGGGACGTCATCCTTGCGATGACGGCCAGCAGCCTGTCTACCCCGTCGCGCGGCATCTTCCGCGAGGTGAACTTCGCACCCTGCGCCGATTACGGCCTGCTGCGCGCCGCCGCCGAGGCCGCAGCGCGCATCGGAGCGAAAACCCATGTGGGCGGGATCTACTCCGCCGACGTGTTCTACGACGAACGCCCCGATCTGACCGAGATCATGACTCGGCACGGGATCCTCGGCGTCGAGATGGAAGCGGCCGAGCTTTACAATCTCGCGGCGCGCCACGGCGTGCGCGCGCTTGCCGTGCTCACCGTTTCGGACCATCTCCTCACCCATGAGGCCCTGCCGGCGGAAGAGCGCCAAAGCTCCTTCGCCGAGATGGTCGAGATCGCGCTCGAGGCAGCCTTCGCCTGAGGTGCGGGCGGGACAGAGCGCCCGCCCGGCTGATCCTTCCCAGCCTTACCTGCCAGCTTTCCCCGAGGGCCTGGTCACATGCCGTGGCTGCGGTCGTACCCGTTGCGCGCGGGCGGCTGCCAGCCCTCCAGCGCCCCCTCTGGCGCTCTGAGGATGTCCACCTCCAGCGGCGCGCAACGCGCCCTGTCCGAGCTGTGTTCGCTGGCGCAATCGCCACCTGGGCAGGCGCTCAGCGCGCCCAACAGCTCGATCTCGGCGAAAAACGTCAGGAAATCTCCGGGGCGCACCGGGCTCGCCTTCATAAAGTACTGGCCGGTGTCGCGGGTGAAGCCGGTGCACATGAAGACGTTCAGCACGTCATGCACCTCGCGCGCCGCCGCCTCGGCCGAGAGCCCCGTCGCCCCCGCCAGCGCCCGTGTCAGGTTGGAATGGCAGCATTGGTGGTACTGCTCGCCGCCGCTCAGCAGGTGATGCGTGTGCGGATCGCAGCGCGTTCCGATCACGTCATGCACCGAGCCGCCGTATTCATCGATGCCATACCAGCCGAGACTGTCCTCGACGATGGTCGCCATGGGCCTCAGGTCGGGAAAGCTCGACCACATACGCGCGCCCGTGGTCAGATGCGTGCCATGCAGCGCGCGCGTCTTGCCCGAATAGAAGCGCTCCGAGAGGTCCGCGGCATTCCACAGGTTGAGATCGCCCACCTGCGGCGCCTCGACGCTGCGGATGCGAAAGAAGCCTCCCGCGGGCACCCGGAAGGCACAAGCCTCGCGCGGCGCAGCGACAACGGTCTCGACCAGCTCCGCCTGCGCCAGCGCCGCGCGGTAGAGCGCCATGTCCGGCACGGGCAGTGTCTCGGTGGGATAGCAGATCACCGGGGCCACAGCCCGGCGGGCCTCGGCGTCCTTCGGCGGTGCGATTGGGGTCTTGGTCATCCTGTGGCTCCTCTTTGCCGTCAGAAGACCCGCCGCCCCCGCGAGGCGCAAGCCTGCCCCACCTCCTAGGCGCAAATATCACGGGGGAGGCCCCGAAAGGGGACGGCGGCAGTGCTCGCTCTGTCGCTCGCGCCCTGCGCCGGCACCCCTGCCCCGACCGTCGTCGGCCTCAGCTCGTCTGGCGCAGGCAAATGTCGGGGGTCTGGCCGCGCGGCCCCGTGGTGGTGGCGCCGCACTGCACGCAGGTCCAGCTGCTCTCGCCCGCGCCGCGGCGCTCGCGCCAGCGGCATTTGCGCGTGTCGCCGTGGCGGTAGTTGAAGACCAGCAGCACGATCACCGCAACGACAAAGACCCCCGCGAAGATCATCGGGGGCCTCGGTCAGTCGAGCTTGATTGGCAGGCAAGGCGCATGGTCAAAACCCTAACGCGAGGCGCGGCCGGCAACCACCCTCAGGCGGCGCGGTAATAGTCCAGCGTGCCCAGATCGGCGGTCACATCCTTGTGCGCGACCTGCACGAGCACGGGCTCGGGCTGGTAGTAGGCGAAGGCCTGCTCGAGCGCGTCGAGGGCTTCACGGGCGGTGGTATCGGTCTTTGCAGCGGTGCTGGTCATAGCGTCAATCCTTGATCTCTCGATCTCCTCCCGTCCGCTTCCCTAGATAGGGCTTCGCGCAGGGTGGCACACCCGCCGATGCTGCAACCACGCTCTGCGCTCAGCGCAACGGTGCACCGCGAGACCGGGCACGAAAAAACGCCGCGCCCTGCGGGCACGGCGTTTCGGGATTGCGCGGCGCTCTGGCTCAGACGTGCCGGTTCAGCATCATCTTCTTGATCTCGGAGATCGCTTTCGCCGGGTTCAGACCCTTCGGGCAGGTCTTGGCGCAGTTCATGATCGTGTGGCAGCGATAAAGCTTGAACGGGTCCTCGAGCTGATCGAGGCGCTCGCCGGTGGCTTCGTCGCGGCTGTCGATGATCCAGCGGTAGGCGTGCAGCAGTGCCGCCGGGCCGAGGTAGCGGTCGGAGTTCCACCAGTAGCTCGGGCAGGCGGTCGAGCACGAGGCGCACATGACGCACTCATAAAGACCGTCGAGCTTCTTGCGGTCCTCGATGGACTGCCGCCACTCCTTCTGGGGACGGTTGGTCTTGGTTTCCAGCCAGGGCATGATCGAGGCGTGCTGGGCATAGAAATGCGTCAGATCGGGGATCAGGTCCTTGACCACCGGCATGTGCGGCAGCGGGTAGATCTTCACGTCGCCCTTGACCTCGTCGAGGCCGTAGATGCAGGCGAGGGTGTTGATCCCGTCGATGTTCATCGCGCAAGAGCCGCAGATCCCTTCGCGGCAGGAGCGGCGGAAGGTCAGCGTCGGATCGATCTCGTTCTTGATCTTGATCAGCGCGTCCAAGACCATCGGACCGCATTTGTCCATGTCGAGGAAATACGTGTCGACCCGCGGGTTCTCACCGTCATCGGGGTTCCAGCGGTAGATCTTGAACGCCCGCACGTTGGTCGCGCCCTCGGGCTTCGGCCAGGTTTTGCCGGTGCGGATCTTGGAGTTCTTGGGAAGTGTGAATTGAACCATGTCGCTCTCCTATCGGATGAGGGCCGGCAGCCCCTCGGCTGCCAGGCAGGTCAGGGTCTCGGGCTTCGAGACGATGTCGGAAACCACCTCGACGGTGCTCGCGGTCGGCCCGGTGACGCTGTCGGCGGCCAGCGCGTAGATCTGCGTGGACGACGCATTGTCGATCACGCAATCCAGCGCCGGTTCCACCGGCAGGCCGGGGTACTTGTCCGCCACGACGCGGGCGACCGTCGATTTCGCGGCCTGCCGCGCAATCTGGTCTTGCGTCTGGGGCGAACAGGCCGCCAGCACGAGGACGAGGCCGAGAGCCGCGCGCATCAGAACGTCCGTGCCTTCGGCGCGATCTTCTTCAGCGAGATGCCGCCCTCGGCTTCGGTGGTCAGCGGGTCGACAACCACCGGGCGGTAGCTGAGTTCGACCTTGTTGCCCTCGACGCGGCTGATGGTGTGCACGCGCCAGTTCTCGTCGTCCCGGTTGGCAAAGTCCTCGTGCGCGTGGGCGCCGCGGCTCTCGTGGCGCGCTTCGGCACCCACGATGGTCGCGATCGCGTTCGGCATGAGGTTGGTCAGCTCGAGGCTTTCCATCAGGTCCGAGTTCCAGATCAGCGAGCGGTCGGTGACCTTGATGTCGCCCATCTTGCCGGCGATCTCGGTCATCTTTTCCTTGCCGTCCTTCAGCGTCTCGGAGGCGCGGAACACGGCGGCATCTGCCTGCATGGTGCGCTGCATCTCGAGACGCAGCTCGGCGGTCGGGATCGCGCCCGAGGCGTTGCGCACGCCGTCGAACCGGTCGAAGGCCTTGTCGATCTGCGATTGCGGCGCGGTCGGCACGGCGCCCGAACGGTCCACCACTTCGCCGGCGCGGATCGCGGCGGCGCGGCCGAAGACCACGAGGTCGATCAGCGAGTTGGAGCCGAGGCGGTTCGCTCCGTGCACCGAGGCGCAGCCCGCCTCGCCCACGGCCATGAGGCCCGGCACGACAGCGTTCGGATTCTCGGCGGTCGGGTTCAGCACCTCGCCCCAGTAGTTCGTGGGAATGCCGCCCATGTTGTAGTGCACGGTCGGCAGAACCGGGATCGGCTCTTTCGTCACGTCCACGCCGGCGAAGATCTTGGCGCTTTCCGAGATGCCCGGCAGACGCTCGGCGAGCGCTTCCTTGGGCAGGTGCGCAAGGTTCAAGTGGATATGGTCGCCATGCTCGCCCACGCCGCGGCCTTCGCGGATTTCCATGGTCATGCAGCGCGAGACGTAGTCGCGCGGCGCGAGGTCCTTGTACTGGGGCGCATAGCGCTCCATGAACCGCTCGCCGTCCTTGTTGGTCAGGTAGCCGCCTTCACCGCGGGCGCCCTCGGTGATCAGGCAGCCCGAGCCGTAGATGCCGGTCGGGTGGAACTGCACGAATTCCATGTCCTGCAGGGGCAGGCCCGCACGGGCCACCATACCGCCGCCGTCACCGGTGCAGGTGTGCGCCGAGGTGGCCGAGAAGTAGGCCCGGCCGTAACCGCCGGTGGCCAGCACGACCATCTTGGCGTTGAAGACGTGGAAGGTGCCGTCGTCGAGCTTCCAGCACAGCACGCCCTTGCAGACGCCGTCTTCCATCAGCAGGTCGATGGCGAAATATTCGATGTAGAACTCGGCGTTGTTCTTCAGCGACTGGCCATAGAGCGTGTGCAGGATGGCGTGGCCGGTCCGGTCGGCCGCGGCGCAGGTGCGCTGCACGGCGGGGCCTTCACCGAACTCGGTGGTGTGGCCGCCGAAGGGGCGCTGGTAGATCTTGCCTTCCTCGGTGCGCGAGAAGGGCACGCCGTAATGCTCGAGCTCGTAAACCGCGGCGGGGGCGGACCGGGCGAGGTATTCCATGGCGTCGGTGTCGCCGAGCCAGTCGGAGCCCTTCACCGTGTCGTACATGTGCCACTGCCAGTTGTCGGGGCCCATGTTGGCCAGCGAGGCGGCGATGCCGCCCTGCGCCGCGACGGTGTGCGAGCGGGTCGGGAAGACCTTGGTCACGCAGGCAGTGCGAAGGCCCTGCTCTGCCATGCCGAGGGTGGCGCGCAGGCCGGCGCCGCCGGCCCCCACGACCACGACGTCATAATCATGCGTCTCGTATTCGTATGCAGCCATCTTTCAGTCTTTCTCTCAGAGGGCAATCTTGGCGAGCGCGAAGAGGCCGGCGGCGGTCAGCGACCAGCACAGGCCGACAACCAGCATGAGCAGCAGCTTGCGCGTGGTCCCCGAGGTGTAATCCTCGAGCATGACGCGGGCCCCTTTCTGGAAGTGCTGCAGGCCGACGACCAGCACGAGGCCGGTCAGGATCGCCACGAAGGGCTTCTGGAAGGTCGCCAGCGCAGCCTCGTAGCCGGAGCCGAGCGCGTTGCCGAAGATGAAGAGGAAGGTCGGAACCAAGAAGGCGAGCGCGACGGCGCTGACGATCATGTGCCAATGGTGTTCCGCGCCGGAATGGGCCGAGCCCTTGCCAACGGCGCGCTTGCGGTCGGTCAGATAACGCATGTCTGTCGCCTCCCTCAGATCCAGTAGATGATCACGGTCAGGATGGTCAGAACCACCGAACCGTAGATGCAGACCCAGCCGAGCTTTTCGGCGGTCGGAATGTCGAGCCCCTTGCCCGCGTCGAAGATGAGGTGCCGCAGGCCCGCGAGGTAGTGGTACCAGATGCCCCAGAGCGAGAGGAACATCACGAGGTTGCCCACCCAGCTGGTAATCCACCATTCGGCTGTGGCGAAGGCCTCGGGCCCTGCGGCCAGGGCGAGCAGCCACCAGACGATGAGGAAGACCGCGACGATCATCGCGTTGCCGGTGATGCGGGTGAGGATGGAGCTCATGGAGGTGAGCTGCGGTCTGTAATACGGCCCGATCATGAAGGGGGAGAGCGGGCGCTGGATCCGGTTCTCTTCAGCCATGGCTTGTCCTTTTCGGTTCCCTTGTGGCCGGGTTCTAGCGCCTCTTGCCCCGCCCTGTCACGCGGGTGCACGGCGCAGGAGTGTGTTTTTTCCACCCAATTCCAAAAAATGATCGGAATATGTGATCACGCTTTTTCAAGTGTGATCACATTTCTGGCGCTAACGGAGGCTTCCGCGGAGTCGCCCTATTCCCAAGTATTTAACTCGGATTTTTGCAGGGCAGGACCGCGACTCAAGCACCGCGCGCAGTCGCGCCGAGGCGTCAGATCAGCGCGGGATCAGCGCCCAGTAGTCGAGGTCGAGCAGGACCTCCGGCAGGTATCTTCCGTCCTCGCCCTTGAGCGCGAAGGGCGCGCCGCCCTTGGCCGCCACCAAACGCAGCCGCAGCGCACCGACGCCCGGCGCCGGGGTCTCGGCGCGATCCAGAACCTCGGACCATACTTTGACCGTATCCCCGGCGAAACAAGGGTTTGCATGCGCCCCGCCATTGAGCCCGGCGATCATCTGCACGTTCGCCAGACCGTTGAAACTGAGCGCCCGCGCCAACGAAATCACGTGCCCGCCATAGATCAGCCGCGTGCCGTCCTCGCGGTGGGTGGCGTCGAAATGCACCTTGGCGGTGTTCTGCCAGAGGCGGGTGGCGAGCATGTGCTCGGCCTCCTCGATGGTCACCCCGTCGACGTGGTCGATCTGCTCTCCGACCGCGTAATCGCCCCAGCGGTGCGGCTCTCCGGCGAGGGTAAAATCATAGTTTGTGAAGTCGAGCCCCTCGGGGATCACCAGATCCTCGGGCGCCAGAACCTCTTTCAGCTGGGGCAGCACCGTCTCGGGCGCAGGCGCGTCGAGGTCTTTCTTTCGCACCATCACCCAGCGGCAATACTCGAGCACGGTCTCGCCGCGCTGGTTGGTGCCGCGCGTGCGGACCCAGACGACGCCGGACTTGCCATTCGAGTTCTGCTTGAGCCCGATCACTTCGGAGGAGGCGCGCAGCGTGTCCCCCAGATAAACCGGCTTCAGCCAGCGCCCCTCGGCATAGCCGAGGTTGGCCACCGCGTTCAGCGAGACATCCGGCACAGTCTTGCCGAACACCAGATGGAACGCCGCCAGATCATCCAGCGGCGCGCCGGGCAGACCAACGCTCCGGGCGAAGTCATCCGACGAGTAAAGCGCATGCCGGGCCGGGTAGAGCGCGTGGTAAAGCGCCCTTTCCCCGCCCGACACGGTGCGCGGCACGGCGTGGTCTATGACCTCGCCGATGCGATACTCCTCGAAGAAACGACCGAGGTTGGTCTTGGCCATCACTGCGCTCCCAGCTTCATGTCCGGGGTGTAGGGCGTGTCGACGTCCTTGGTCACGGCCTGCCCGCAGCGCATCACGCCGTTGGCGGCATCGAAGGCATAGGTCGGGCTGCCGTAAAGCTCCCAGCCCTTGCTCAGGGCCTCGGAGACCTTGTGGCAGAAGGCAGAGGTGTCGTCTTCGGTCAGCAGTCGGTAGATTTTCATGGGGTCAGTTCCGGTAGTTGTCATCCAAAGGTGGGATAGCCGAGCCAGGTGTGGATCGCGCCGATCACGAAGAGCAGCACGACGCTGGCCGCAAGGAAGATCAGGTCTTTCTTGATCGGCCCCTTGGCGGGCGGCGTCCAATTCGGCTCGCTGCGGTTGATCGTGCTCATCTCGACCACCGCCCAGATCCCGAGCCCGCCGAAAAGCACGAAGGAGGGCACGTCGCCGTTCACCAGCAGGTGCGCGATGGCCCAGAGCAGGAAGCCGGTCAGCATCGGGTGGCGCATCTTGTAAAAGAGCGCGCCCTTCTTGGGGCCGGGCGAGGTGAAGTAGAGCGCCGCCAGCATCAGCAGGTTGTTGATGCCGACGGTGGCTGGGGTGCGCCCGTAGAAGAAGGCACCATCGGCCATGCGATAGCCGAAGATCATCAGCAGCACGCTGGCAACGAGCGCAAGCGCAACCGCACCCTTGCCTTTGTCGCCCATCTTGGCCCGCGCGTCGGGAGCAAAGCGTTTGAACAGATGCGCCGCCCACCAGAGCGCGACGCCGAGAATCAGAAGCAGCATTGGGGGTCTCCTTGTGCCGGGTTCGGCCCGAGCCTGCCCTCAAGCCCCCATGGCGGCAATGGCTTCCGCCTTGGCGAGCACCGATTTCGCCGTGAAGACATGCAGGTTCTCGACGATCTTGCCGTCGACGACGGCAACCCCCTGCCCCGCGGCCTCGGCTTCTTCGAAAGCGTGGATCTGCCGCCGCGCCAGATCGATCTCACCCTCGGTGGGCGCGAAGGCGGCATTGGCGATCTCGACCTGCGCCGGGTGGATCAGCGTCTTGCCGTCGAAGCCCATGTCGCGGCCCTGATCACATTCGGCCCGCAGCCCCTCGTCGTCCTTGAAGGCATTGTAGACGCCGTCGACGATCACGCAGCCTGAGGCCTTGGCCGCCAGCAGGCAGAGCTGCAGCGAGGTGAGCATCGGCAGCCGGTCGGCGCGGAAGCGCGAGTTCAGTTCCTTGGCCAGATCGTTGGTGCCCATGACCATACCTGCCAGCCGCGGATGCGCAGCGATCGCCTGTGCGTTGAGCATGCCCTTCGGCGTCTCCATCATCGCCCAGAGCGGCTTTGCGGTAAGCTCCGCCAGCGCGTCGAGTTGTGCGGGGTCCTCGACCTTGGGCAACAGCACGGTGTCGCAATCCATGCTATCTGCAGCACGCGCATCGGCCTCGCCCCAGTCGGTGTCGAGCCCGTTGATGCGCACGATCCGCGTGCGCTTGCCATACCCCCCCACGCCCAGCGCGGCGGCCAGCGTCTCGCGCGCGGCGGGCTTTTCCGACGGGGCCACGGCATCCTCGAGGTCGAAGATGATCGCATCCACCGCGAGGCCACGCGCCTTGTCCAGCGCCCGTTCCTTCGAGCCGGGGATGTAAAGTACCGAGCGATAGGGCCGCAGCGCGAGATCCATGCCTTCCTCCGTAGAGCAATAATATTGCGTCAGTGATGCAATTGTTTTCCAAAAACTGCAAGCGCGTTCATGCCGCGGCGCAGAAGAACAACGCATTTTAACCACGGCCGCATCCTTTACCAATCCTTCGGGATTGCCGCGCAGGCTCGGAAATCAAGGGCAGCGCCCTGCCAACGCCCTCGGCTGGCAGCGCCGATCCAGTCGCACCGGCATCCCCCGCTGAAAGGACCATCCCGCTGAAAGGAAAGCCGATGACGGCACATCCCACCCCCACCAGCCACGCACCGGGGCCCGGCTGCTCACGGCGCAGCCTGCTCCTGATAGGTCTCTGCGTGGCGCTCGCCGCCCTGCCCTCTGCCGGAGCCGCCCAGAGCCGCGCTTGCGGCCCGCGCGACGTGGTGATTGCCCGACTCGCAGAAACCTATGGCGAGACGCGGCAGTCCATCGGCCTCGGCAGCGACAACGCGGTGATGGAGGTCTTCGCCTCCGACGAGACCGGCACATGGACGATCACCATCACCTCCAGCCAAGGCGTCACATGTCTTGTCGCCAGCGGGCAGGCTTTTGAAACCCTTGCCGAACATCTCCCACCAAAGGAAAGCGATGCCTGAGGCGCACGACCCGAAGCCCCCACGCCCCCGGAAATTCCGCGGAAGACTTGGCCTCGGCCCGTCCTATCCTAGTTTCTAAGCGGAACTCTGTCATAGTCGACAGGACGCAACGGAAGGGAGCCCGACGCGCCATGATCCGCACACATATTCTCGCCGCCGCCAGCCTCGCCGCGGGGTTTGCCGGCACAGCACAGGCCGACATCACCGTCTCGTCGAAAATCGACACCGAGGGCGGGCTGCTCGGCAACATGATCGCCCTAGCACTCGAGGATGCAGGCCTGCCCGTCGAGCGGCGCCTGCAACTGGGCGGAACCCAAGTGGTGCGCGAGGCGATCCTGGCGGGTCAGATCGACATCTACCCCGAGTACACAGGCAACGCGGCCTTCTTCTTCAACGAAGCCGACGCAGACACCTGGAAGGACGCCGCCGCGGCGCACGACCGCGCCAAGGAGCTGGACGCAGAGAACGGCATTACCTGGCTCAGCTCTGCCCCCGCCAACAACACCTGGGCCATCGCCGTGACCGGGCCGCTGGCCGAGGAGAACAGCCTCGACACGATGAGTGACTTCGGTGCCTGGGTGTCGGGCGGCGGCGACGTGAAGCTCGCCGCCTCGACCGAGTTTGTCTCCTCCCCCGCGGTGCTGCCCGCCATGCAAGAGACCTACGGTTTCGAATTGTCCGAGGACCAGACCGTGATCCTCTCGGGCGGCGACACCGCGGCGACGATCCAGGCCGCGGCCAGGGGCACCTCGGGTGTCAACGCCGCCATGGTCTACGGCACCGACGGCGGCGTCGGCGCGACCGGGCTCAAGGTGATGAAGGACGACAAGGGCGTGCAGCCGGTCTACGAGCCCAGCCCCATCGTCCGCGACGCCGTGCTCGAGGAATATCCCTCGATCCCCGAGGTGCTGAACCCGATCTTCGAAGGCCTGACGATGGAGACCCTGCAGGAGCTCAACGGTCGCATCCAGGTCGGCGGCGAGCCTGCCGAGGCGGTGGCCCGTGATTATCTCACCAAGTCCGGGGTGCTGGACTGATCGCGCTCGCGGAGCGGCAGATGATGCGTGCCGGGCGGGGTCTCTCTGCGCCCGGCCTGCTTTTCGCCGCGTTGGGGCTGGCTTCACTGGCCCTGCCGCTCCTTACGCTGCGCGCCAACCGGATCGTCGCCGGAGAAAGCGTGATGCTCTGGGACAGCGCCCCACCGAGCGCGATCGTACCTGGCGCGCTCGCATTGGCCGCCGGGCTGGCGCTCGGCATCCCCTCTGCCCTGCCACTGCGCCGCCTCGGTGGTAGCCTGATCGGCCTTGCCGGCCTCGTCTTTCTGATGGCGCAGGGGGCGGCGGCGCAGCTTCAAGGGGCGGGGGATCTTGCGCGCGTGTCGCCCGGAGCGGGCGCGTGGTGCCTGCTGCTGGTGCTGATGCTGCTGATGGCGGACGCGCTCTCTCAGCTCCGCCCCGGCCCCCGCGCCCGCGCCGGGCTGCTGGCGGTGCTTCTCGCCGCCCTCGCGGCCTTGCTCTGGTCCGGCGCCCTGTCGGACCTCTCGGTGATGCAGGAATACGCCAGCCGAAAGGACGCGTTCCGCACTGCCAGCCTGCGCCACGTCGCGCTCGCGCTCGGCTCGCTCGGCGCGGCGGCGCTGATCGGCTTCCCGCTCGGCATCCTGTGCCACCGTAATGGCGCTCTGCGCGGCGCGATGCTGCCGGTCCTGAGCTTTCTCCAGACGATCCCCTCGCTCGCCATGTTCGGCATCATGATCCCGATCCTCGGCTGGGTGGCCGCGACCTACCCCGCCGCGCAGGCATTCGGCATCGCTGGCATCGGCTTTGCCCCCGCCTTCCTCGCGCTGGTGCTCTATTCGTTGCTGCCGGTGGTCGCCAATACCGTGACCGGGCTCGCCGCAACTCCTCCCGCCGCGATCGAGGCCGCCCGCGGCATGGGCATGACTGCCATGCAACGCCTGCGGAAGGTCGAGCTGCCGCTGGCCATGCCGGTGATCCTCGCGGGCCTGCGCATCGTGCTGGTTCAGAACATCGGCCTTGCGGTCATCGCCGGGCTGATCGGCGGCGGCGGCTTCGGCAGCTTCGTCTTCCAGGGCCTCAACCAGACCGCCACCGACCTCATTTTGCTGGGCGCCCTGCCCACCGTCCTCATGGCCCTCGTCGCGGCGATCGTCATGGACATCCTCGTCGACCTCACCCGCCGCCTGCCGGAGCGCCAGACATGATCGAGATCGACAAGATCACCAAACTTTACGGCGAGACCCGCGCCGTCGATGCCGTTTCTCTCACCGCCGAAACCGGCACGATCACCGCGATCGTGGGCACCTCGGGCTCGGGTAAGACCACGCTTCTGCGGATGATCAACAGGCTGGTCGAGCCCAGCTCGGGCGAGGTGCGGATCAACGGCGAGCCCACCCACGCGGTAAAACCCCACCTCCTGCGCCGCCGCATCGGCTACGCGATCCAGGGCCACGGGCTCTTTCCGCACCACACGGTTGCGCGCAACATCGGTGCCGTCCCCGAGCTGCTTGGCTGGCCGAAGGAGGAGATCGTCGCCCGGGTGGACGAGTTGCTTACCCTCTTCGGCATGGAGCCTGACGAGTTTCGCGACCGCCTGCCGCTGGAGCTGTCGGGCGGGCAGCAGCAGCGCGTCGGCGTCGCTAGGGCGCTGGCCTCTCGCCCGGACCTTCTGCTGATGGACGAACCCTTCGGCGCGCTCGATCCGATCATCCGCACCCGCGCGCAGGACGATCTGCGCGCCATCCAGCGCAAGCTCGGCTCTACGATCATGCTCGTCACCCACGACATGGACGAGGCGATCCGCCTTGGCGACCGCATCGCGGTGATGGATGGCGGCAGGCTGGTGCAATACGGGCCACCGGAAGAGATCGTCGCGCAGCCCGCCACCGATTTCGTCGCCGACATGGTGGGAGATACCGAGCGGCCCATGCGGCTGCTCTCGCTGATCCCCGTCTCCGAGCTGATCGAGCCCGGCGCGGCCGAAGGCCCGGCTCTGCCCGAGGATGCGACCCTGCGCGAGGCGCTTTCGGCTTGTCTCTGGACCGGGCGTGAGGCCGTGCCTGTCTTGAACGGGGGCGGCCCTGCCGGGCGGGTCACGCTCTCGGCCATCCGCGCGCGGGCGGAGCGCCACGCGTGAAACCGGGGATGCTCCTGCGCGTGGCGCTCGTCGCGCTGCTGCTGGCGCTGGTGCTGAAGCCGGAAGCCTTCACCCCGGCCTTCGCCCCCTTCGCGCCCGAAAATGGCCCGGTGATCTACACCCGCAGCTCGCTGCTCTCGCTCTCGCTGAGCCACCTCGGACTCGTTGCCATGGCCTCTCTCGCAGCGACCGTGGTCGCCGTCACGCTGGCGATCCTCGTCACCCGCCCCGCCGGCGCCGCATTCCGCCCGCTCTCGCGCACCATCACCAATGTCGGGCAGACCTTTCCCCCGGTCGCCGTGCTGGCGCTCGCCGTCCCTGCGCTCGGCTTCGGTGCAGGCCCGACGCTGGTGGCGCTCTTCCTCTATGGCCTCCTGCCGATCTTCGAGAACGCCATGACCGGCCTTTCAACCCTGCCCGCCAGCACGATGGAGGCCGCACGCGGCATCGGGCTCGATCGCTGGCAGAGGCTCTGGCGGGTCGAGCTGCCGCTGGCCATGCCGGTGATCCTCGGTGGCATCCGCCTGTCGGTGGTGATCGCCCTCGGCACGGCGACCATCGGATCGACGGTGGCCGCGCGCACGCTGGGCGAGGTGATCATTGCCGGGCTGCTGACCAGCAACACCGCCTTCGTGCTACAGGGCGGGCTGATCGTCGGGCTCTTCGCGGTGCTGATCCACGACGCGCTGGTGCAGCTCGAGAAATATCTCGCGCGGCGCAGCGGGCGCAGATGACGCCAAAGAGAATCGCCCGATTGCCTGTGAATGCGGCAATTTGCGCCCGCAGGTTGCAGCACCTCGCTGCCCCTCGGGCTTCGCTAATCACAGAAAGCATACGTTCGCATACCGGCACTAACACACCGATAATTAAAGACTTTATCGCAACCATGCCGCGTGGTCAGCAATCGAGCTTCCGTGATGCTGCCCTGCAGCGCCCTTGCGCGTCGGCGGCAGAGACCTTACGCAAGCGGCGGACTTCACAAATGGAGCGGAGAACAGATCCATGGCCAGACCCAAGATTGCCCTCATCGGCGCGGGACAGATTGGCGGCACGCTTGCACATCTCGCGGCCCTGAAGGAACTCGGCGACGTCGTGCTCTTCGACATCTCGGAAGGCACCCCGGAAGGCAAAGCGCTCGACATCGCGGAATCCGGCCCCTCCGAAGGCTTTGACGCCAAGCTCAAGGGCACCCAGGATTACGCCGACATCGCGGGCGCGGACGTCTGCATCGTCACCGCCGGCGTGCCCCGCAAGCCGGGCATGAGCCGCGACGACCTGCTGGGCATCAACCTCAAGGTGATGAAATCGGTCGGCGAAGGCATCAAGGAAAACGCTCCGGACGCCTTCGTCATCTGCATCACCAACCCGCTCGACGCGATGGTCTGGGCCCTGCAGAAATTCTCGGGCCTGCCCGCGCACAAGGTCTGCGGCATGGCCGGCGTGCTCGACTCGGCGCGCTTCCGCCACTTCCTGTCGGTGGAATTCGACGTGTCGATGAAGGACGTCACCGCCTTCGTGCTCGGCGGCCACGGCGACACCATGGTCCCCTCCGTCCGTTACTCGACCGTCGCCGGCATCCCGCTGCCCGACCTGGTCGAGATGGGCTGGACCACGCAGGAGAAGCTCGACGCCATCGTGCAGCGCACCCGTGACGGCGGCGCCGAGATCGTCGGCCTGCTGAAGACCGGCTCGGCCTTCTACGCGCCCGCGACCTCGGCCATCGAGATGGCCGAAGCCTACCTCAAGGACCAGAAGCGCGTGCTGCCCTGCGCCGCTTACTGCGACGGCGAGTTTGGCCTGAAGGACATGTACGTGGGCGTGCCCACCGTGATCGGCGCCGGCGGCATCGAGAAGATCGTGAACATCAAGCTCAACAAGGAAGAGCAGGAGATGTTCGACAAGTCGGTCGCCGCGGTGAACGGTCTCGTCGAGGCCTGCAAGGGCATCGACAGCAGCCTGGCGTAAGCCCTGCCGCAGCCCCGTGGGGCACCAGAAATCTTCGGGCCCCGGTGACAACATCGCCGGGGCCCATGCTTTTTCGGGCTTTGCATGTCGCCTTCCGCAGCGGCAGCTTGCTGATTCTTTGGACCTCGGGCGCTAACGCAATTCCAGCGCAGTCGAGTTTGTGATCACGCTTTTTTGGCCCGTGATCACAACGGCAAAAAAATCTCGCAAATCTTCGCCGAAAGCCAAAAATCCCTTCGCGCCGCGCGATTGAGGCGCGTATACCGGCCCCGAAATCGCAGCAAGACGGGAAGAGTCTTCCATGAACATCCATGAATATCAGGCGAAAGCGCTCCTGCGCGAATACGGCTGCCCGGTTTCGGACGGCCGCGTCGTGCTCAGCGCCAACGAAGCCAAGTCCGCTGCCGGCGAGCTCGACGGTCCGCTCTGGGTCGTCAAGGCACAGATCCACGCAGGTGGCCGCGGCAAGGGCAAGTTCAAGGAAGCCGAAGCTGGCGAGAAGGGCGGCGTCCGTCTTGCCAAGTCGGTGGAAGAGGCGGCTGAGGAAGCCAAGAAGATGCTTGGCAAGACCCTGGTGACCCACCAGACCGGCCCGGCCGGCAAGCAGGTCAACCGCATCTACATCGAAGACGGCTCGGACATCGAGCGCGAACTCTATCTCGCCCTGCTCGTCGACCGCGTCACCTCGCGCGTGTCCTTCGTCTGCTCCACCGAGGGCGGCATGGACATCGAGGAAGTCGCAGCCTCGACCCCCGAGAAGATCCTGTCGTTCTCCGTCGACCCGGCCACCGGTTACCAGCCGTTCCACGGCCGCCGCGTCGCCTTCGCGCTCGGCCTCGAAGGCCCGGCGATGAAGCAGTGCGTGAAGCTGATGGGTCAGCTCTACAAGGCCTTCATCGAGAAGGACATGGAGATGCTGGAGATCAACCCGCTGATCCTCATGCCCGGCGGCAACCTCAAGGTGCTCGACGCCAAGCTCGGCTTCGACGGCAACGCCATGTACCGCCAGCCCGACATCGCCAACCTGCGCGACGAGACCGAGGAAGACGCCAAGGAACTCGAAGCCTCCAAGTACGACCTCAACTACATCGCTCTGGATGGTGAGATCGGCTGCATGGTGAACGGCGCGGGCCTTGCCATGGCGACCATGGACATCATCAAGCTCTACGGTGCCGAGCCGGCCAACTTCCTCGACGTGGGGGGCGGCGCCACCAAGGAGAAGGTGACCGAGGCGTTCAAGATCATCACCTCGGACAAGAACGTCAAAGGCATCCTCGTGAACATCTTCGGCGGCATCATGCGCTGCGACGTGATCGCCGAGGGCGTGATCGCCGCGGTCAAGGAAGTGGGCCTGCAGGTTCCGCTCGTCGTCCGCCTCGAAGGCACCAACGTTGAGCTTGGCAAGAAGATCATCAACGAGTCCGGCCTGGACGTGATCGCTGCCGACAACCTCTCCGACGGCGCCGAGAAGATCGTGAAAGCGGTCAAGGGCTGATGCGTCTGGGGGCGCCGCGGCGCTCCCTTCCCGGAATTCAGGCTGCGCCCGTCGCAGCGACAATCAGGAGAACGCCACAATGGCAGTCCTCGTCAACGAAAACACCAAAGTCATCTGCCAGGGCCTGACCGGCTCGCAGGGCACCTTCCACACCGAGCAGGCCATCGCCTACGGCACCAAGATGGTCGGCGGCGTGACCCCCGGCAAAGGCGGCCAGGAGCACCTTGGCCTGCCGGTGTTCAACTCGGTCCATGAAGCCAAGCACGTGACCGAAGCCAACGCCTCGGTGATCTACGTGCCGCCGCCCTTCGCAGCGGACTCGATCCTCGAAGCCATCGACGCCGAGATCGAGCTGATCATCTGCATCACCGAGGGCATCCCCGTCCTCGACATGATGAAGGTGAAGCGCGCGCTGGTCGACAGCAAGTCGCGCCTGATCGGCCCGAACTGCCCGGGTGTCATCACCCCCGACGCCTGCAAGATCGGCATCATGCCCGGCCACATCCACAAGCGTGGCTCGGTCGGCGTGGTCTCGCGCTCGGGCACGCTGACCTATGAAGCCGTGAAGCAGACCACCGACATGGGCCTCGGCCAGTCGACGGCCGTCGGCATCGGCGGCGACCCCATCAAGGGCACCGAGCACATCGACGTGCTGGACATGTTCCTCGACGATCCGGAAACCCAGTCGATCATCATGATCGGTGAGATCGGTGGTTCGGCGGAAGAGGAAGCCGCAGAGTTCCTCGCCGAGCAAAAGAAAAAGGGCCGCTGGAAGCCGACCGCCGGTTTCATCGCGGGCCGCACCGCTCCTCCGGGACGCCGCATGGGCCACGCTGGCGCGATCGTCGCCGGTGGCAAGGGCGACGCCGAGTCCAAGATCGAGGCGATGAAATCCGCCGGTATCGTGGTCGCGGACAGCCCGGCAACGCTTGGTGAGGCTGTAATGAAGGCCATCAAAGCCTAAGTAGCACTCAGCGGGGCGGCATTGCCCGCCCCGCGCCCCCTCAAGGGTTCCGGCCCGAACACCGCCCGGAGCATCATGACGGGGGCCTTTCCCGAAGGCCCCCCTCCTGCTGCTTCAACGATCGGTCAGAAAGGAATACGCGCGATGACGGATCAAGGCTCGAATGACCAGTTCCACGCCCTCAGCTTCATGCAGGGTGCGAACGCGGAATATCTCGAACAGATGTACGCCCGCTACGCGAACGACCCCTCCGCGGTGGACGAGGCGTGGAGCGAGTTCTTCAAACAGCTCGGCGACGACGAGACCAGCGTGAAGGCCGAGGCGCAGGGCGCCTCCTGGGAACGCGCCGACTGGCCGCCGACCCCGAACGACGACCTCACCGCCGCGATCACCGGCGAGTGGCCGCTGATGCCCGTTGCCGAGACCAAGGGCGCCGGCAAGAAGATCGCCGAGAAAGCCGCCGAGAAGGGCGTCGCGGTCACCGACGATCAGATCAAGCGGGCAGTGCTCGACTCGATCCGCGCGCTGATGATCATCCGCGCGCACCGGATCCGCGGCCACCTCGCCGCCGATCTCGACCCACTGGGCCTGCACGGCAAGGATCCGCACCCCGAGCTCGACCCCAAGGCCTACGGCTTCACCGAGGCCGACATGGACCGCCCGATCTTCATCGACAACGTGCTCGGCCTGCAGGTCGCCTCGATGCGCGAGATCATGGGCGTGCTCAAGCGCACCTACTGCGGCACCTTCGCGCTGCAGTACATGCACATCTCGGACCCCGAACAATCCGCCTGGCTCAAGGAGCGCATCGAGGGCTACGGCAAGGAAGTGAAATTCACCCGTGAGGGCCGCAAGGCGATCCTCAACAAGATGGTGGAAGCCGAGGGCTTCGAGAAGTTCCTGCACGTCAAGTACATGGGCACCAAGCGCTTCGGCCTCGACGGCGGCGAGTCGCTGATCCCGGCGATGGAGCAGATCATCAAGCGCGGCGGCAGCCTCGGCATCAAGGAGATCGTCTTCGGCATGCCGCACCGCGGCCGCCTGTCGGTGCTCGCCAACGTGCTTCAAAAGCCCTACCGCGCGATCTTCAACGAATTCCAGGGCGGCTCGTTCAAGCCCGAGGACGTGGACGGCTCCGGCGACGTGAAATACCACCTCGGCGCCTCTTCGGACCGCGAGTTCGACGGCAACAAGGTGCACCTGTCGCTGACCGCCAACCCCTCGCACCTCGAAGCGGTGAACCCGGTGGTTCTGGGCAAGGTCCGCGCCAAGCAGGACCAGCTCGGCGACACCGAGCGCACGCAAGTTCTGCCCGTGCTGCTGCATGGCGACGCGGCTTTTGCCGGCCAGGGCGTCGTGGCCGAGTGCTTTGCGCTCTCGGGCCTGCGCGGCCACCGCACCGGCGGCACCATCCACATCGTGGTGAACAACCAGATCGGCTTCACCACCGCACCGCACTTCTCGCGCTCCTCGCCCTACCCCACCGACAACGCGCTGGTGGTCGAGGCGCCGATTTTCCACGTCAACGGTGACGACCCCGAGGCCGTGGTCCACGCCGCCAAGGTGGCGATCGAGTTCCGCCAGAAGTTCGGCAAGGACGTGGTCATCGACATGTTCTGCTACCGTCGGTTCGGTCACAACGAGGGCGACGAGCCCATGTTCACCAACCCGATCATGTACAAGAAGATCAAGCAGCAGAAGACCACGCTGACGCTCTACACCGATCGCCTCGTCAAGGACGGTCTCATCCCCGAGGGCGAGATCGAGGACATGAAGGCCGCCTTCCAGGCGCACCTCAACGAGGAGTTCGAGGCCGGCAAGACCTACAAGCCGAACAAGGCAGACTGGCTTGACGGCCGCTGGTCGCACCTCGACGCGCAGAAGGAAGGCAACTACCAGCGCGGCGAGACGGCGATCGCGCCCGAGACCATGGCCGATGTCGGCAAGGGGCTGACCACCGTCCCCGAGGGCTTCCCGCTGCACAAAACCGTGGGCCGCTTCCTCGACGCGCGCTCGAAGATGTTCGAGACCGGTGAGGGCTTCGACTGGGCCACCGGCGAGGCACTGGCCTTCGGCTCGCTGCTGACCGAGGGCTACCCGGTCCGCCTCGCGGGGCAGGACTCCACCCGCGGCACCTTCTCGCAGCGGCACTCGGGCCTCATCAACCAGGACAACGAAGAGCGCTACTACCCGCTCAACAACATCCGCGAGGGCCAAGCCCGCTACGAGGTCATCGACTCGGCGCTGTCGGAATACGCGGTCTCGGGCTTCGAATACGGCTACTCGCTGGCCGAGCCCAACTCGCTCGTACTCTGGGAAGCCCAGTTCGGCGACTTCGCCAACGGCGCGCAGATCATGTTCGACCAGTTCATCTCGTCGGGTGAATCGAAGTGGCTGCGCATGTCGGGCCTCGTGTGCCTGCTGCCGCACGGCTACGAGGGCCAGGGCCCCGAGCACAGCTCGGCCCGTCTCGAGCGCTTCTTGCAGATGTGCGGCCAGGACAACTGGATCGTGGCCAACGTCACGACCCCGGCCAACTACTTCCACATCCTGCGCCGCCAGCTGCACCGCAGCTACCGCAAGCCGCTGATCATGATGACGCCGAAATCGCTTCTGCGTCACAAGCTGGCGGTTTCCGAGGCCAAGGACTTCGTCACCGGCTCCTCGTTCCACCGCGTCCTCTGGGACAGCGCGGAATCGGGCGAGAGCGCGACCAAGCTGGTGGCCGACGACAAGATCAAGCGCGTCGTGATGTGCTCGGGCAAAGTCTATTACGACCTGCTCGAAGAGCGCGACGCCCGCGGCATCGACGATGTCTACCTGCTGCGGATCGAGCAGTTCTATCCCTTCCCGGCGATCTCGCTGGTCAAGGAACTGGAACGCTTCAAGGGCGCCGAGATGGTGTGGTGCCAGGAAGAGCCCAAGAACCAGGGCGCCTGGACCTTCATCGAGCCCAATATCGAATGGGTGCTTGGCCGGATCGACGCCACGCACAAGCGGCCGGTCTACGTCGGCCGCGCCACCTCGGCCTCGCCCGCCACGGGTCTGGCCAGCCAGCACAAGGCACAGCAAGAGGCGCTTGTGAACGAAGCGCTGACCATCGAAGGGAAATGAAGCGATGACGACCGAAGTGCGCGTCCCCACGCTGGGCGAATCCGTGACCGAAGCCACGGTGGCCACCTGGTTCAAGAAGCCCGGTGACTCCGTCGCCGTGGACGAGATGCTCTGCGAGCTCGAGACCGACAAGGTGACCGTCGAGGTTCCCTCCCCGGTCGCCGGTGTGCTCGCCGACATCGTGGCCAAGGAAGGCGACACCGTGGGCGTCGACGCCCTGCTCGCCAATGTCGCCCCCGCGGGCGAAGCCGGCGCCGAGCAGGTCGAGGAACGCCCCTCGGCCAAGTCCGACAAGGCCGAAAAGTCCGACGAGGCCCCCGCCTCCTCGGGCGGCGAAGAGGTCAAGGTGATGGTCCCCACGCTGGGCGAATCCGTCTCCGAAGCCACCGTCGCCACCTGGTTCAAGAAGGTCGGTGACACCGTCGCCGCCGACGAGATGCTCTGCGAGCTCGAGACCGACAAGGTCTCGGTCGAAGTGCCGGCGCCCGCCGCGGGCACGCTGACCGCGATCCTCGCCGAGGAAGGCGCCACCGTGCAGGCCGGCGGCCAGCTCGCCGTGCTTGGCGGCGCATCGGGTGCCGCCGCCCCCGCCGCAGAGGCGCCGACCCAGTACGACACGCCGCCCGCCGGCGATGGCAACGGCTCCAAGGACATCGAGGACTCTCCCGCCGGCAAGAAGGCCATGGCCGAGGCCGGCATCAGCCGCGACCAGGTGCAGGGCTCGGGCAAGGATGGGCGCGTCATGAAGCATGACGTCTCCGCCGCGCTTGCTGCCGCCAAGTCGGCCCCGGCCGCCGCTGCCCCGGCCGCCGCGCCGCGCGCGCCGGTTGCCGCCGAGGACGCCGCCCGCGAAGAGCGCGTCAAGATGACCCGCCTGCGCCAGACCATCGCCAAGCGCCTCAAGGACGCGCAGAACACCGCGGCCATGCTGACCACCTACAACGAGGTGGACATGACCGAGGTGATGGCGCTGCGCAGCCAGTACAAGGACCTCTTCGAGAAGAAGCACGGCGTGCGCCTCGGCTTCATGTCCTTCTTCACCAAGGCCTGCGTCCACGCGCTCAAGGAAGTCCCCGAGGTGAACGCCGAGATCGACGGCACCGACGTGGTCTACAAGAACTTCGTGCACATGGGCATCGCCGCCGGCACGCCGCAGGGCCTCGTGGTTCCGGTGCTGCGCGACGTCGACCAGAAGTCCTTTGCGGAGATCGAGAAGGAGATCAACGAGAAGGGCAAGCGCGCCCGTGACGGCAAGCTCTCGATGGCCGAGATGCAGGGCGGCACCTTCACCATCTCCAACGGCGGTGTCTACGGCTCGCTGATGTCCTCGCCCATCCTGAACCCCCCGCAGTCGGGCATCCTCGGCATGCACAAGATCCAGGATCGTCCGATGGCGATCAACGGCAAGGTCGAAATCCGCCCGATGATGTATCTGGCGCTGAGCTACGACCACCGCATCGTCGACGGCAAGGGCGCCGTGACCTTCCTGGTCCGCGTCAAGGAAGCCCTCGAGGATCCGCGCCGCCTGCTGATGGATCTCTGATCCTCGGCCCCGGGGCGCCACGCCCGCGCCCCGCCCAAGACATTGCCGCGCCCGGACCTGCCCGGGCGCGGCCTTCCAGAGCCCCGCGTGATCCCGAAGGGAGAGCAAGATGAGCCAGCAGCTACTTCTCCGTTACGACCGTTTCGACGCAGACCGCTTCGACACCGAGGCGGAATCCCGGGCCCAGGCCGGGCTCACCCTCCTGCAGCTCTGGATCGAAGGCAGCGCCGCGCATTGGGCGCTCTTCACCGTCAACGACGCCGACAAGGCGCGGGCCTGGATCGACCAGGAAACCGCCCTCGGCCACGGCCCCTCCGCGTCCCACATGCTGAGCACCGCATGACGCCGGAACTGCTTGCACTAACCCTCGCGAGCCTGCTGCAGATGGCCCAGATGGCGCTCTTCTCGGTTCTGGCGCAACGCCAGGTCGGCCCGCGCTACGCCGCCTCGCCGCGCGACGAGGGCCGCGAGCTCACCGGTCTCGCCGGGCGCGCCCAGCGGGCGATGAACAACCATTTCGAGGGCCTGCTGCTCTTTGCCATCGCGGTGATGGTCGTCACCTACACCGACAAGGGCAACAGCGTCACCGCCGCCTGCGCGCTGCTCTACCTGCTGGCCCGGATCGTCTACCTGCCCGCCTACCTCTTCGGCTGGACGCCCTGGCGCTCGCTCATCTGGTTCGTCGGCTTCCTGGCGACCGCCGCCCTGCTGATCGCGGCCTTGGTGACCCCATGAGGCGTCTTTCAGGCCGAAGCATCCAGAGGGCGCCGACCGCAGGTGGACGGGGGCAGAGCCCCCTCCGCGCCAGCGCCCGCCCCGCATCCTCATCTGCATGGTTTGCGCATGCCGTGTGCATGCCCCGTGCCTTCAGAAATACCCGATAGGAGACCCCAATGGCACAATACGACGTCATCGTGATCGGCGCCGGCCCGGGCGGCTACGTGGCCGCCATCCGCTGCGCACAGCTCGGCCTCAAGACCGCCTGCGTCGAGGGCCGCGAGACCCTCGGCGGCACCTGCCTGAACGTGGGCTGCATTCCCTCGAAGGCGCTGCTGCACGCTTCGCACCAGCTGCACGAGGCAGAGCACAACTTCGCCAAGATGGGCCTCAAGGGCGCCGCGCCCAAGGTCGACTGGAAGCAGATGCTCGCCTACAAGGACGACGTGATCGGCCAGAACACCAAGGGCATCGAATTCCTGTTCAAGAAGAACAAGATCGACTGGCTCAAGGGCTGGGGCTCGATCCCCGAGGCCGGCAAGGTCAAGGTCGGTGACGAGGTCCATGAGGCGAAGAACATCATCATCGCCACCGGCTCCGTGCCCGCCTCCGTGCCCGGCGCCGAGGTCGAGGTCGACGAAAAGATCGTCGTCACCTCCACCGGCGCGCTCGAGCTCGGCAAGATCCCCAAGAAGATGGTGGTCATCGGCGCCGGCGTGATCGGCCTCGAGATGGGATCGGTCTATGCCCGCCTCGGCACCGAGGTCGAGGTGATCGAATTCCTCGACGCCATCACCCCCGGCATGGACGCCGAGGTGCAGAAGACCTTCCAGAAGCTGCTCAGCAAGCAGGGCCTGAAGTTCACCATGGGCGCGGCCGTCTCCAAGGTCGAGACCAAGGACGGCAAGGCCACCGTGAGCTACAAGCTGCGCAAGGACGACAGCGAGCACAGCACCGAAGCCGACGTGGTGCTCTGCGCGACCGGCCGCGCGCCCTACACCGACGGGCTCGGCCTCGAGGCGCTCGGCGTGAAGCTGACCAAGCGCGGCCAGATCGAAACCGACGGCCACTGGCAGACCGCGGTCAAGGGCATCTACGCCATCGGCGACGCCATCGAGGGCCCGATGCTGGCCCACAAGGCCGAGGACGAAGGCATGGCCTGCGCCGAGGTCATCGCCGGCAAGGCGGGCCATGTGAACTACGACGTGATCCCGGGCGTGATCTACACCCATCCCGAAGTCGCCTCGGTCGGCAAGACCGAGCAGCAACTCAAGGAAGAGGGCCGCGCCTACAAGGTCGGCAAGTTCTCCTTCATGGGCAACGGCCGTGCCAAGGCCGTCTTCGCCGGTGACGGCTTCGTCAAGCTGATCGTCGACAAGGACACCGACCGCGTGCTCGGCTGCCACATCATCGGCCCGGCGGCTGGCGACCTGATCCACGAGATCTGCGTGGCAATGGAATTCGGCGCTTCGGCCGAGGATGTCGCGCTGACCTGCCACGCGCACCCGACCTTCTCGGAAGCGGTGCGTGAGGCGGCCCTGGCCTGCGGCGACGGCGCGATCCACGCCTGATCGGATCTGCAACAGCAGGAAAGGCCCCCGAGCAACGCTTGGGGGCCTTTTCCGTTTCCCCCTCCCCCGAGCTCGCACCGCCTGCTAGGCTCCGCGGCATCCCCGGGAAGGAGGCCGCGATGATCACCGACAGCACCGCCTATTTTACCCAAGGCTGCGGCCGCTGCGCGCGCTTTGCCACCGCCGACTGCGCCACCCGCATCTGGGCCGAGGGCCTGGCCGAGCTGCGTACCATCTGCCTCGCATCGGGTCTTGGGGAAACCGCGAAATGGGGACATCCGGTCTATGTGGAAGCAGAGCGCAACGTCGCGCTGATCGGTGCCTTCCGGGATGATTTCACGCTCAGTTTCTTCAACCCGGCCCTGATGAAAGATCCCGAGCGCGTGCTCGAGCGGCAAGGCCCCAACACCCGCCATCCCAACGTGATCCGCTTCGCGTCGGCGGCGCAGGTCGGCGAGATGCGCCCGGTGCTCGAAGCCTATCTGGCCGAGGCGCGGGCCTATGCCGCGCAGGGGCTCCGCCCGCCGAAGGAGGAGGTCGCGCTGGAGCTGCCCGAGGAGCTCGTCGCCGCGCTCGATGCGGACCCCGAGCTGGCCGAGGCCTTCCATGCGCTCACCCCGGGGCGGCAGAAGAGCCACGCCCTGCAGATCGGCGGCGCGAAAAAGGCCGACACCCGGGTGGCGCGTCTCGAGAAACTTCGACCGCTCATCCTCGCCGGCAAGGACGCGCTCGGCCGCTGAACGTCCAGAGGCCAGCGCGTACGTTACCGGAGAAGCATCCGAGCCCCGTCAGCAAGGCGCTGGGTGAGACCAGATTTGATGGAAGCCCTCAGTCGCTCACCACAGGCTCTTTGCGGCGCGCTCCGGCCATTCGCGGTCGTAGGCCTCTCCATCGGTCGCGCCCTGCGTGGCTTCGGCCAGGAACTGACCGATGGTCGGCAGCCCAGCGCTCTCGTCTCCCGAGACCCAGGTTCCGGCGCGCAGCAGCGCGCGGGCGCATTGGGTGTAGATCTCGGCGATCTCGACGATCAGCACGGTCGCGGGCAGCTTGCCGTCCTTGCCAAAACGCCCGCGCAGGGCCTCGTCATCGGTCAGCCAACCGTTCCCGTTCACCCGCACCACGTTGTTGCTGCCGGGCACGAAGAACATCAGCGAGATCCGCCCGTCCTCGACCACGTTGCGCAGCGAGTCGAGCCGGTTGTTGCCGCGCCAGTCGGGCATGGCCAGTGTGCCCGGATCGAGCTCCAGCACCACCGGGCCGTCGTCGCCGCGCGGCGAGGCATCGGTGCCCGCCGGCCCCACGGTGCTCAGCACGCAGAGTTTCGAGGCCGCGATCCACCTGCGATAGAGCGGCGTCATGCGCCGCACCACCTTGTCGATCGACGCACCAGCCGCCGTGCCGTAGAGCGCCTCGAGCGCGTCGATGTTCTCAATCTTCCGCAGGGAACCCGGCCTCCGCCATCAGGCGGTTCGAGGCCGCCTCCACATCCGCCTCGATCTTCGCAAGAAAGACCTTGCTTGGCATGCCGGGCTCGATCACCGGCAGGAATTCGATCACAGCCGTGCCTGGCTTGCGGTAGATGCCACGCTTGGGCCAGAACACGCCGACGTTGGTCGCCACCGGCACGCAGGGCTCACCGCTCTGGCTGTAGAGGATCGCCGTGCCGACCTTGTAGGGCAGCTTTACGCCTGGCGGCACGCGGGTGCCCTGCGGGTAGATGATCAGTTGGCCGGGGTGCTCTTCGGCGCTCTTCTTGACGTCGGCCACCAGCTTCGAGATCGCCGCACCGCGCTTGCCGCGGTTCACCGGGATGCAGCCGATGCGGGTGGCATATTGGCCGAGCACCGGGGTGAAGAGCAGCTCGCGCTTCATCACGAACTTCCCCGCAGGCACCGCGCCGAACAGCAGGATGATGTCGAAGAAGCTCTGGTGCTTGGCGGCGATCAGCAGCTCGCCCGAGGGGACTTCGCCGCGGATCTCGCTTTTGAGCCCCACCATCCAGGAGGCCGTCCAGCGCACCCAGAGGCACCACGCCCGGCAGGCTGCGCGCGCTCCCCGGTCGGAGAACAGCGCCAGCGGGAAGAACAACAGGCCAACCGCCGCCATTGCCAAGTAGACCTGTCCGACGAAGAGCAGCGAGCGGATCCATTGCAGGGCGTATAGCATTATCTCAAATCTCCAAGCACCCGCCGCGCCGCCATCGCCGTCGCCACGAAGGCCACCGCCGCGGTCAGCAACGGCACCAGTAGCGCGAAGACCCAGTGCCAGCCGACGAAGGACAGGCCGGTGAGGAAACCCGCCGTCTCGCCCGCCGAGGGCAGCAGCAGCAGCGCGCCGGCGCCGGCCAGGGCGCCCAGGGTCGCGCCGCCGAGGGCGCGCAGGGTGAAGCGCCGCACGAAAGCGCGGGCGATGAAGCCGTCGGTCGCCCCCACCAGCCGCAACACCGCGATGACCTGCGCATTGGCCGCCAGCGCGGCATTGGCCGCCAGCGTGACCATCGCCGCCACCGCACCGGCGATGAGCAGGATCGACACCGCCCCCAGCAGCCGCAGCTTGCCCGCAGCCGCCACCAGCGGGCGCCGCCATCTCGTGTGATCGTCGAGCACCGCACCCGGCACCTCGGCCTGCAACCGCAGCCGCAGCCCCGCGCCGTCGAAGCCTCCACCCTCCTCGATGATCTCGATCAGCTGCGGCACCGGCAGATCCGCCAGCGGAAGGTCCGGACCGAACCAGGGCTCGAGCAGCGCTTGCTGCTCCTCTTCGGACAGCGCCCGGGCCGAGGCAACGCCCGGCGTCTGCTGCAGCAGCCGCAGCGCCGCTTCGGTCTGCTGCGCCTGCTGCCCGGCGGGGGCAGAGATGCGCAGGGTCGAGGCGCGCGCCAGTTCCTCGCCCCAGCTTGTGGCAAGCCGCCCGGCGGCCAGCGACAGCGCCAGCGCGAAGACCGCGAGGAAGGCCATGGCCCCGGCGGCAAACAGCGTGAGCGAGGCGGTGAAACCCGTGGGCGGCACCACCCGGTCGGCGCCGGTGTCAGAGCCGGTGAAGGCCCCGAAGGAGTCGCGGATCAGCCTCACAGGTCGACCCCCGCCGCTTGCAGCCTGCGGTTCGAGATGCGCAGCACCCGCGCCTGCACCTGGGTCTTGGCCGAGCGGATGAGCCCGAGGTCGTGCGTGGCGATGAGGATCGTCTTGCCCATGCGGTTGAGCTCGACCAGCAGCCGCAGAAGCCGCTGCGACATCTCCCAGTCGACGTTGCCCGTGGGCTCGTCGGCGAGGATCACCTCGGGCGACATGATCACCGCGCGGGCCAGTGCCGCGCGCTGCCGCTCGCCGCCCGAAAGCTCTGGCGGAAGGGCATCGGCGCGGCTCTTCAGCCCGACCCAGGTCATCAGCTCGATGAGGTTCTGCTCGAGATCGCTGCCGGCTTCGCCCGCCACGGTGAGCGGCAGGGCGACATTTTCGGCGACCGACAGATGGTCGAGAAACTGGCAGTCCTGGTGCACCACGCCGATGCGCCGGCGGCTCAGCGCGATGGCGTCACGGTCCATGCGCCGCACGTCCTCGCCGAACAGCCGCGCGTGGCCGGCGGTGGGCACCAGCGCGCCGTAGCAGAGCTTCAGCAGCGTCGTCTTGCCGGTGCCCGAGGGCCCGGTCAGGAAGTGGAAGGACCCAGGCGCAAGCCGCAGCGTGAGCCCGCTCAGCAGCTCTCCGCCACCGTAGCTGTAGGCCACATTATCCAGTTCGATCACGCCTGCGCGCCCCCGGTAAAAACGTTGCCCTGTTGTGCCCGAGCCGCGGCGCAGTTGCAATCCGCCCCCCGGCCCGAAAATGGGCTTTCCCGCCGCACCCCGGCAACCTATTGTCAGCAAAGGGATGGTGGCCAGAACAGATGGAAAGCTAAGGACAATATGCGGCTGATTTGCCCCAATTGCGGCGCGCAATACGAGGTGCCGGTCGACGCGATCCCCGCGGGCGGGCGCGACGTGCAATGCTCGAGCTGCGGCCACACCTGGTTCCAACTGCACCCGCTGGATGCGCCCCTCCCCGAAGAGGCGCCCGCCGAGGCCCCGCAGGACGACGAACTCTGGGAAGAGATGGATGAGGGTGCCTTTGCGCCGCCCACCGAAGCCGAGGCCGAGCACGTGCCCTTCCCCGATCCCGAGCCCGACGAGACGCCGGACTCCGAGCCACTCGCCACGCCGGTACCGCGCCGCCCGGTTCGCGCCCGCGGGCTCGATCCCTCGGTCGCCGAGGTGCTGCGCCAGGAGGCCGAACGCGAGGCCCGCCGCCGCACCGATCCCGAACCGCTCGAGAGCCAGCCTGACCTCGGCCTCGCGGAGCCCGCCGAGGAAAGCGCCGCGCACCGCGCGCGTGTCGCCCGCGCCCACATGACCCGCAGCCGTGGCGATGCCCCACCCTCCGGAAAGCCCACACCCGAGCCCGCCGGCGCAGCCGAGCCGGCCCCCGAGGCACCCGAGCGCGCCGAGTTCGTGACCTCTGAACCCGAGCACCCTTCCGTTGCACCCTCGCGCCGAGACCTGCTGCCGGACATCGAGGAAATCAACCAGACGCTGCGCGTCGTCCCCGAGCCGCGCCGCATGGAGACGCCGCAGGGCCGCGCGCGGGCCGCCGAGGAGGACGAACTGCAGAGCAGCGGCTTTGCCCGCGGCTTCGGCGTGGTGCTGATCTTGGCGGCGCTGGCACTGTTGTTCTATGCGCTGGCACCGGCGCTCACCGCCGCGGTGCCCGCCCTCGCCCCGCTGCTGGATCCCTATGTCGCAACAGTAGACGGCCTGCGGCTCTGGCTCGACGCGCAGCTCACCGCTCTGCTGAGCTGAGCCTCCGCGCCCGGCCTTTCGCTACAGGCAGAAGTATCTACGGGGGAGCAAGGGAGCAAGCAGCCCCCTGGCGCCCCCGTCCGGCCTACGCTCAGCCCCGGCCCTTCCAGGGCACCAGCTTGCGCTCGGCCAGCCGCATCAGCATGTCGATGCCGAAGCCGATCACGCCGATCAACATGATCCCCATGATCACGATGTCGGTGAGCTGGAACTTCGAGGCGACCATGATCATCATCCCCGCCCCCTTCTCGGCGGCGACAAGCTCGGCGGCCACCACGGTGCCCCAGCAGACACCCATGGCCACCCGCGCGCCGGTGAAGATGTCGGGCAGCGAGTTGGGGATGATCACGTGGCGCAGGATCTGCACCTTCGAGGCGCCCAGCGAATAGGCCGCGTGCACTTTGGAGATCTTGACCCCGGACACGCCCGAGCGCGCAGCGATGGCCATGATCCAGAGCGCGGCGAGGAACAGCAGGATGATCTTGCCGGTCTCGCCGATGCCCGCCCAGATGATCACCAGCGGAATGAGCGCCAGCGGCGGCACAGGGCGCATGAACTCGACGATGGGATCGAACCAGCCGCGGAACCAGTCCGACAGGCCCATGGCATAGCCGAGCGGAATGCCGATCAGCGCGCCGAAGAAGAACCCCGCGATGACCCGGAAGAGCGACCAGCCAAGGTGCTCCCAGAGCGTGCTGTCGCGGTAGCCGTCGCGCGAGATCTCGGCAAGCCGGGCAAGCACGGCCTCGGGCGCGGGCAGCCAGATCGGCTCCATCTGCCAGCCCTTGGCGGGCTCGAAGGTGAGCGTGCCCTTGGGCGACATGCCGACGCGGCCATAGTCGGTGATGACCTCGCCACCCGGCGCGATCGGCTGACCGTTGACGGCGACGACCCTGTGCCCCTCGTCGCGCCCATGCGCGTCGTTCTGATCGACCCGCACCAGCCCCGAGCGCCAGGCCCCGACGCTGGCGCTGTCGTTCTTCGCCCAGCCATCCCCGGGGTCGACCTCGGGGTCTTCGGTCTCTTCCCCCACCGGGAAGACGCGTACGGTGACCGTTGCCTCGTCGGGCGCGACGCCCTCCGCCTCGGCGGTATAGGTGAAGCTGGCATCCCCGACGAAGGGCCCGGGCGCGTGCAGGAACTTCGGCACCCAGGTCGAGCCGGTGAAGGCCCCCCAGAGCAGGAAGATGGTCAGGATCGACACCACGCTGGCGATACGGCTCGGGCGCACCGCACTTTCGTCGCCGAAGGTGACGGTCTTGCGGGCGGTGAAATCGTTCAGCGCGCGGTGCACCAGCAGCTTCACCAGCAGCCAGCTTGCCACGAAGATGGCGATGTAGAGGGCAAAGACGATCATGACGCGGCCCCCGCGGTTTCGCTGCGGCCCATGATCTCTTCCTCCATGTCCCAGATCATCCCGAGGATCTCCTCGCGCGTTGTCGCGAAATCGGGATGCTTCTTCACCGCACGCAAGTCCTGCCCGGCGCCGAGATCGGCAAAGGGCAGACGGTACTCACGGTGGATGCGGCCCGGGCGCGGCGCCATGACCAGCAGCCGCTCGCCCAGCAGCAGCGCCTCCTCGACCGAGTGGGTGATGAGGATGATGGTCTTGCCGGTTTCCTTCCAGAGCTCCAGCACGAGGCTCTGCATCTTCTCGCGCGTGAGCGCGTCGAGCGCCCCCAGCGGCTCGTCCATGAGGATCACGTCGGGATCATTGGCAAGGCAGCGGGCCAAGGCCACGCGCTGCTGCATCCCGCCCGAAAGCTCGTAGACCGCCTTTTCCTTGAAGTCGCGCAGGCCCACCACCTCAAGCAGATGATCGACGCTCGCGCCGTAGTCCTTCTCACGCTTTCCGGCCATGCGCGGGCCGAAACTGACGTTGTCGCGGACGTTCATCCACTCGAAAAGCGCCCCCTGCTGGAACACCATGCCGCGTTCGGCAGCGGGGCCGCGCACCTCGCGACCGCCCAAGATGATCTTGCCCTCGGTCGGCGCGAGAAAGCCCGCGACGATGTTGAGCAGCGTGGTCTTGCCGCAGCCCGACGGACCCAGTACCGACAAGAGCTCTCCCTGCGCGAGGTCCAGAGAGACGTCCTTCAGCGCCTGCACCGAGCTGCCGTTGGGCAGGTCGAAGCGCATCGACAGGTTCTGGATGGATAATCCGCTCATGATCTGCCTTTCGCGGCCTGACACCGCGGTTCGGGGGGCCTCCCCCAACGTGTCATTCTGATGCCAAGGTCCCCGGCGGCAACCGCCGCCGCCGGGACGGATGGCCCGATGACCTTACATCGAGCCTGCCGACGCGAGCGGCCCGGTGTTCACGTGGTCGGCGTAGCTGTCGAGCGCCGCGTCGATCGAGCCCGCCTCGACGAAGACGTCGGCGACGCCCTTCATGAAGTCCGCCGCGCCGCCGCCCAGCCATTTGGCCGAAAGCTGGTCTTCTGCTGTCGGGAAAACGAAGGTGGCCATGGTCTCGGCGGTGGCGGCCTCGTCCATGCCCGCGTCCTTGGCGATGACCGGCAGCATCTTGGACTGATTGGCCTCATCCGCCCACATGGCATTCGCCTCGGCCGTTACCTTCAGGAAGGCGGCGACAAGATCCGAATTCTCTGCCACCCAGCCCGCGGGGCCGGAGGTCACGTCGAAGACGAGGATGCCCAGCTCTTCCTTCTCGGCGCCGGTGAGCAGCACATTGCCATGCTCTTTCATGCGCCGCAGCGAGCCGCCCCAGCCGCAGGCCATGTCGACCGCGCCCTGCGCGATGGCGGCCGCGCCATCCGGCGGCGCCATGTCGACGATCTCGAGGCTCTCGAGCGGCACTCCGAAGTGGTCCATCTGTTTCAGGAAGCCGTAGTGGGCGGCGGTGCCGAGCGGCACGGCGACCTTCTTGCCTTCGAGCTCTCCGGCGCTGTCCTTGTCGATTTCCAACTCCGAGCGGACCACGCAGTTGTCGTTGTCGGCGTAGCTCACCGCCACGTCGAGTGCCTGCAGGTCCTGCCCCGCCGAGGCGGCGACCACGAAGGGCGGCACGCCCTGGCTGACCGAGAGCTGCACATCGCCAGAGGCCATCGCTGCCGACATGGCGGTGCCGGTGTCGAAGCTCACCCAGTTGATATCGACGCCCATGGCCTCTTCATACATGCCTTCGGCCTTGGCATATTCGAAGGGCATCGGCCATTCGAGGAAATAGCCCACGGTGATGCTTTCGGCGCTTGCGGCACCGGCCAGCAGCGCCACGGCAGCCGCCGCGCCCATCAGGCGTTTCTTGATCGTCATCTTGTCTCTCCCGTTCTGCTGCCCCGTCATGGTCTGCGGAGCTTTTGCTTGGCCGTCACGTCAGGCGCCCGGCTCGCCGTCGATCGGAGCGGAAAAGACACGTTCCAGCAATGGGCGATGCCTGCGGATGCAGCAGGTACACGGGGGGCAGTGGGGTAAGCTGCACAATTCGCGGGCACTGCGCCGCGAGAAAATCCCGTTATCCTTGGCCCGTTTTCCGTGCGGCGCGCGGGATCCGGAAATCTGGCCCTATATCAACCGCAAATCTGGCGCTACGACTTCCCGCCTCTTCTGGCACATGTGCTAACATCCCGCATCGCGGAGTCACGCTTTCGCGCCCGCTGCGGCGCCCGGAATTCAGGAGAGCTTCCATGGACGGCACCCTCACCCAGAACGACCTCAGCCACGTCGTCGAAGCCGACAAGGCCCACGTCTGGCACCACCTTGTGCAGCACAAGCAGTTCGAGACCAGCGACCCCAAGATCATCGTCGAGGGCAAGGGCATGCGCGTCTGGGACCAGACCGGGCGCGAGCAGCTCGACGCGGTGTCGGGCGCGGTCTGGACGGTGAACGTCGGCTACGGCCGCAAGACCATCGTCGATGCGATCTCCGAGCAGCTGATGAAGCTGAACTACTATGCCGGCGCCGCGGGCTCGATCCCCGGCGCGCTGTTTGCCGAGAAGCTGATCGACAAGATGCCGGGCATGAGCCGCGTCTACTACTGCAACTCGGGCTCCGAGGCGAATGAGAAGGCCTTCAAGATGGTCCGCCAGATCGCGCACAAGCGCTACGGCGGCAAGAAGCACAAGATCCTCTACCGCGAGCGCGATTACCACGGCACCACTATCGCCGCGCTTTCGGCCGGCGGGCAGGAAGAGCGCAACGCGCAATACGGCCCCTTCGCGCCGGGCTTCGTGGCGGTGCCGCATTGCCTCGAATACCGCGCCGGGGATCAGGGGTGGGGCGATCTGTCGGGTGAGGCCTATGGCCAGCGCGCGGCAGATGCCATCGAAGCGGTGATCCTGCGCGAAGGCCCCGACACCGTCGGAGCGCTCTGCCTCGAGCCGGTGACCGCGGGCGGCGGCGTGATCGTGCCGCCGGCCGGCTACTGGCAGCGCGTGCAGGAAATCTGCCGCAAGTACGACATCCTGCTGCACATCGACGAGGTGGTCTGTGGCGTCGGGCGCACCGGCACCTGGTTCGGCTATCAGCACTACGGCGTCGAGCCGGACTTCGTGACCATGGCCAAGGGCGTCGCCTCGGGCTACGCCGCCATCGCCTGCTGCGTCACCAACGAGCGCGTCTTCGACCTGTTCAAGGACGACGCCTCGGACCCGATGAACTACTTCCGCGACATCTCGACCTTCGGCGGTTGCACCGCCGGCCCCGCCGCGGCGCTCGAGAACATGCGCATCATCGAAGACGAGGGCCTGCTCGAGAACACCACGGCGATGGGCGAATACATGCTCGGCCAGCTCGAGGCGCTGAAGGACAAGCACGCCGTCATCGGCGAGGCCCGCGGCAAGGGTCTGTTCCTCGGTGCCGAGCTGGTGACCGACCGCAGCACCCGCGAGCCGATGGACGAAAAGCGCGTGGCCGCCGTCGTCGCCGAGGTGAACAAGCGCGGTGTCATCATCGGCATGACCAACCGCTCGATCCCCGGCTACAACAACACGCTGTGCTTCGCCCCGGCGCTGATCGCCACCAAGGACGACATCGACCAGATTGTCGAGGCCGTGGATGGCGCGCTGGGGACGATCTTCGGCTGAGATGACGGATCATCGCACGAACGACCACGGGCAGCCCATCGGGCTGCCCGTCGAAGGATCGTTTCCCCGCCCCTTCCCGCCGAACGCGCCGATGACGGGACGCTTCGTGAGGCTCGAGCAGACGCGCTCGGAGCACGCCCCGGCGCTCTATGAGGCCTTCGCCCAGGACGACGGCGGCGCGAACTGGACTTACCTGCCCGGCGCGCCACTGCGCGATCTGGCCGAAGCGCAGGCCTGGATCGAAAGCTGCGCAAAGAGCACGGACCCCCTCTTCCAAACGATCTGCACGCTGGACGGCACGCCGGTGGGAATCGCCTCCTACCTGCGGATCGACCAGGCCAATGGCGTGATCGAGGTCGGGCACATCCACTTCAGCCCCCTGTTGCAGCGCAGCCCGGCGGCGACCGAAGCCATGTACCTGATGATGAAGCGCGCCTTCGACGAGCTCGGCTACCGCCGCTACGAATGGAAATGCGACGCGCTCAACGGCCCCTCGCGCCGCGCGGCCGAGCGGCTCGGCTTCAGCTACGAGGGCACGTTCCGGCAGGCTGTGGTGACCAAGGGCCGCAACCGCGACACAGCGTGGTTCTCAGTCATCGACAGCGAATGGCCGACCCTGCGCGCGCGCTTCGAAGCTTGGCTCGATCCGTCGAACTTCGACGCAGAAGGCCAGCAGATCGCGCGCCTTCAGGACCTTTAAATAACTGAAAATCAATAAAAAAGGGCCGCGAAACCGCGGCCCTGATGCTCAGTCGAGCAGGAAAGATCAGCCGTTGACGCTGTCCTTCAGCGCCTTCGCGATGGTCATCTTGACCACCTTGTCGGCCTCTTTCTTGAACTGCTCGCCGGTGGCGGGGTTGCGCACCATGCGCTCGGGACGCTCACGGCAGTAGATTTTGCCAACGCCCGGGAGTGTCACGGCGCCGCCGCCTGCAACTTCCTTGGTGATGATGTCGGTGATCGCTTCCAGAGCGGTCGACGCGGTCTTCTTGTCTGCGCCCATCTCTTCTGCCAGTGCAGCCACGAGTTGGGTTTTGGTCATCGGCTTCGCCATTTCATGGTCTCCTTGAACTGCCCGAGTACTTGGGCCCCATTGAGGTCACTTAACTCTATGTAGAGTCGAAACACAACGAATAGTGGCTGTTTGCAAGAGAAATCTACGCGTTTCGAGCTGCAAACCGCCAGATCACAGGAAGGCTGTTTCGTCGAAGCTACGCAATTTACGGCTATGGATCCGTTCGAGCGGCATCGAACGGAGATGCTCCATGGCTCTTATCCCGATCATCAGGTGACGCGCCACCTGTGTCTTGTAGAAATCGGACGCCATTCCGGGCAGTTTCAGCTCGCCGTGCAGCGGTTTGTCGCTGACGCAAAGCAAGGTGCCATAGGGCACCCGGAAGCGGAAGCCGTTGGCGGCGATGGTCGCACTTTCCATGTCGAGCGCCACGGCGCGGCACTGGCTCAGCCGCTGCACAGGGCCGCGCTGGTCGCGCAACTCCCAGTTGCGGTTGTCCACCGAGGCGACGGTGCCGGTGCGCATCACCCGCTTGAGATCATAGCCCGAGAGCTGCGTCTCCTCCTCAACCGCATCTTCCAGCGCCACCTGAATCTCGGCCAGCGCCGGGATTGGCACCCAGACCGGCAGGTCGTCGTCGAGCACCTTGTCCTCGCGCAGATAGGCGTGGGCCAGCACGAAATCTCCAAGGCTCTGCGAATTGCGCAGCCCGGCGCAGTGGCCGACCATCAGCCATGCGTGCGGGCGCAGCACGGCGATGTGGTCGGTGGCGGTCTTGGCGTTCGACGGGCCGACGCCGATGTTGACCAGGGTGATCCCCGAGCCGTCCTTGCGTTTGAGGTGGTAGGTCGGCATCTGCGGCATCTTCGCGGTGAGCGGGATCTCGGTCTCGGCATCGGTGATCTCGACGTTCCCGGTCGAGACGAAGGAGATGTAACCGCTCTCGGGGTCGGCAAGCTGCTTGCGGGCATAGGCCTCGAACTCGCTGACGTAGAACTGGTAGTTGGTGAAGAGCACGTGGTTCTGGAAATGCGCGGGGTCGGTGGCGGTGTAATGCGCCAGCCGGGCCAGCGAGTAATCCACCCGCTGCGCGGTGAAGGGGGCCAGCGGCTCGGTGCCGTCGGGCGCCGGGCGCGCCACGCCGTTGACGATGTCGTCGTTGGTGGTGCTCAGGTCCGGCACGTCGAAGACGTCGCGCAGGATGAACTGACCCGCCCCTTCCTGCGGCACGGTCAGCTCGGGGAAATTGGCGACCGCGAAATGAACCGGCATCGGGGTGTCCGACAGACCCACCTGCACCTTCACGCCGTGGTTTTCGATCAACAGCCCGATCTGCTGCTTCAGGTACTGCCGGAACAGGTCCGGCCGGGTGATCGAGGTGGCATGGGTGCCCGGCGCCGAGACGTGGCCGAAGCTGAGGCGGCTGTCGACCTTGGCGAAGCTGGTCGTGGTGATCCGCACCTCGGGATAGAAGGCGCGGTAGCGGACGCCCGGATGCCCCTCGGCCATGGACGACAGGAAGTGCTCCTTCAGGAACTCCGAGGCCTGGGCGTAAAGCATGCAGAGCCGCTCGACCGCCGCCTCGGCTTCGTCAAAGAGCTCCGGCTCCGGGGCCTCGGGGGAAACGATCTGCAATTTCGCCTGCATGTCCTGCATCTGCGGCTCCTTCCGCTATTTTTCAAGCCAGCGTGGCAGGAAGAGGTGGCGGGTTCAAGACGTCGCGATCAGCCTGCGGAACCGGCGTACCGCGCGCGGCGTTCGCAGGCATGACCCCGCGCCTCGATCTCATCTACTACCCTGACAGCCAGCCCGGCATCCTGCGCCGGCGCTGCGGGCGCGGCTTCAGCTATATCGCCCCCGACGGCACACGGATCGACGCCGCCGAGGAGCGCGCCCGGATCAGGGCGCTGGCGGTGCCCCCGGCCTACGAACAGGTGTGGATCTGCCCGCGCGCCAACGGCCACCTGCAGGCCACCGGCCGCGACGCGCGGGACCGCAAGCAATACCGCTATCACCCCGACTGGACAGCATTTCGGTCAGAGCGAAAATATGGGCATCTCGCCGAGTTCGGTGCTGCCCTGCCCGGCCTCAGGCGCAGCATACTCGGCCAGCTCCGCGCCCGCGATCCCGGCGACAGGGAGTTCGCTCTGGCCGCCACTCTGGCACTTCTGGATCGCGCCGGGCTGCGCGTCGGCAATGCCGATTACGCGATGGAGAACGGCAGCTACGGGGCGACCACGCTGCGCGGCACGCACCTGCGGCTCGACGGCGGCACGCTGCACCTGCGCTTCCCCGGCAAGGGCGGCAAGCGCGTCCACAAGCAACTGAAGGACCGCACTCTGCAGCGCGCCCTCACCGCGCTCGGCGACCTGCCCGGCAAGGAGCTGATCGCCTGGCTCGACGAGGATGGCCAGCCGCACGGATTGCGCTCCGACGAGATCAACCGCTGGCTGGCCGAGCGGACCGGCAACCCGGCGCTCACCGCCAAGACCTTCCGTACCTGGAACGGCAGCGTCGCGGCGCTGGAGGCGGCGCGGAGCGCGGAGCGGATCAGCATCAAGGCGATGGCCGAGGCGGCGGCAGAGCGGCTGGCCAATACGCCGACCGTGGCGCGCAACTCCTACATCCATCCGGAGGTGATCGCCCTTGCCGAGACCGGCCTGCCGAAGGCGCTGGATCGCGCGCCCGACCGCCCGGGGCTGCGCCGGTCCGAGGCGCAACTGCTCGCCCTTCTGGAACGCTGAGGCTCAGCCCCGGCGCAGGCCGGTCGCGACAAGCATGCCGCGCCGCTTGGCCTCGTAGTAATAGCCCTTGGCATAGAGCCCGATGGCCGCGTCGGGATTGCCATCCGACAGCAACCAGGCGCCGCGCAGGTATTTCACGCCGTATTCGAGGTTGGTGTCCGCATCGAGCAGCTCGCGCGGCTTTCCCTGGAAGCCCATGGTGCGCGCTGTGGCGGGGAGGATCTGCAGCAGGCCGTAATAGGGACCATTGCGCGCCTCGGGGGTATGGGTGCTCTCGCGGATCGCGAGACGGTGGACCAAGCGCCGGGGCACCTCGTAATAGTCGGACCACTTGTTGATCGATGCGCGCAACTCGGGGGTCTCGTTGGGATAGAGCGGCGGGTCGAAGCGCGTCACCTCGGGCGTCTCTTCCTGCTGCACGGCGCAGGCAGAGAGCGGCGCCACCAGCGGCACGAGCACAAGCGACAGCCAGGCGCGCCGGGTCATTTCGGTCTTTCGGGACATTCCGAATTCCACGTAGCCTCAGATACGCCCTGATACCTCCATTGCGCGCTTTGGCCTATCCCGCGCGATGCCGCATGAGCGGAAGGGCGCCTGCCCGCACGGGGCTTGCCAAGCGCCCCGCCTCGCCGCAGGTTGCCGCGCATGACACGCACGCTTCTCACTCTCGGGCACGGCTATTCCGCCGCCGCCCTCACCCGCCGCCTGATCCCTCAAGGCTGGCGCGTGCTCGGCACCCACCGCGACCCCTCCAAGGCATCCGACCTCAAGGCGCAGGGCGTCGAGCCCGTGCTCTGGCAGCGCGACGCGCTCGAGGCGGCGCTGGCGCAGGCCAGCCATGTGCTCGTGTCCGCCGGCCCGCGCGATGGCGGCGATCCCGCGCTGGACGAGATCGGTGCCGCCATCGCCCAACGTGCCCCGACGCTCGACTGGCTCGGCTACCTCTCGACCACTGGCGTCTACGGCGATCACGGCGGCGACTGGGTGGACGAGGACACGCCCCTCGCCCCCACCACGGCGCGCGGCAAGGCCCGCGTCGAGGCCGAGGCGGCCTGGCAGGCCATCGACGGGTTGCCCCTGCACATCTTCCGGCTTGCAGGCATCTATGGCCCCGGCCGCGGCCCCTTCGAAAAGGTCCGCCAAGGCACGGCACGGCGCATCGTCAAGCCCGGACAGGTGTTCAGTCGCATCCACGTCGAGGACATCGCGCAGGCGCTCGAGGCCTCGATCCGCCAGCCCCGCCCCGGCGCCATCTACAACCTCTGCGACGACGACCCCGCCCCGCCCGAGGCGGTGCTGCAGCACGCCGCCGCCCTGCTCGGCCTGCCGCCGCCGCGCGAGGTCGCCTTCGACGCTGCAGAGATGAGCCCCATGGCGCGCAGCTTCTACGCCGAGAACAAGCGGGTAAGGAACGACCGCATCAAGCATGAGCTGGGTGTCACGCTGCTCTACCCGGACTACCGGGCGGGTCTCGCAGCGCTGCTCGCTGAGGAGCGCTGAGGCCCGGTCCTCTCAGCCGCGCCCGCGATAGGGCGGCACGCCCTGGTCCGGGATCCACACCCCCTTGGGCATCGGCCCGGTCTGGTAGAAGACGTCGATCGGGATGCCGCCACGCGGATACCAGTAGCCGCCGATGCGCAGCCATTGCGGCTCGAGGAAGTCCACCAGCCGCCGGGCGATCGAGATGGTGCAATCCTCGTGGAAGGCGCCGTGGTTGCGGAAGGCGCCAAGGTAGAGCTTCAGCGCCTTGCTTTCGACCAGCCAGGCCCCCGGCACGTAGTCAATCACCAGATGCGCGAAATCGGGCTGGCCGGTCATCGGGCAGAGCGAGGTGAATTCGGGTGCGGTGAAGCGCACGTTGTAGGCGACGTCGGCCTGCGGGTTCGGGACGCGCTCGAGCTCTGCCTCCTCGGGCGAGGTGGGCAGTACCGTGGCACCACCGAGTTGCTTGAGGTTGCTGTAGATGCTGTCGGTCATTTCGGGAACTCCGGAAATGGGATTTCAAACGCCGCGCTTGTTGCCCCAGAGGAGCACATGCAGCTGCGGCAAAATGCGGGGGGCGAACCATCCGTCGGCGGTGGCCGTCTCGGTGAGCCACAGAAGCCTTTCGGCAAGGCCCTGCGGATCGACCGGCACTTGCGGATCGACCTCGGGGTTGCCGGGCTGCAGGTAGAGCGGCAGCTCGGGATGGCGGGCGTGGGCATCCTTCGCCCAGGCGTAGTCAGCAGCGTCGAAGATCACGATCTTCATCACCACTTGCCGCGCGCCCTGCCCCGAAGCGACGCAGGCGGCAAAGATGTCCCAGTCCACCGTCTCGCCGCTCGAGGGTGGCTTGGGGCTGAGCACCAGCGTGTCGAGGCGCGCGAACCACGGGCGCGCCACCGAGCCCTGCGTCTCGCAGGCGAAGCGGTAGCCCTCTGCCCGGCCGATCTCGATCACCGGGCCGAAGTCCTGGATCGCCGGGTTGCCGCCGCTCAGCGAGACGGTGATCGGTCGCCCGCCCGACAGGCGCGTGACTTCGGCCCAGACCTCATCGTCGCTCATCGGGGTCCAGCTGTGACGAAAGGCGCTGTCCACGGCGTGCAGGCTGTCGCACCAGCTGCAGCGGTAGTCGCAGCCGCCTGCGCGGACAAAGACGGTGGGCTCGCCGATCAGCGCGCCCTCACCCTGGATTGTCGGGCCGAAAATCTCGGCAATGCGCAGCACCATGTCAGGCGGCCTGCGGCGCGGGCCGGTACTCGGCCCAGGTCTTCGGCGTCTCGCTGACCTTGACCGAGGCGGTTTCGGGCCAGCGCGCGGCGCACCATTCGTAGAAATGCAGCGCGAGGTTCTCGGCGGTCGAGGCCACGTTCAGCACGTCGTTGAGATGCCGGTGATCGAAGTACTCGTCGATATAGGCCTTGAGCGGCGCCAGCTCGTGATAGTCGCGCACGAAGCCGTCCGCATTGAGCGCGCGCGCCGCCAACTCGACGACGACGATGTAGTTGTGGCCGTGCATCCGGGCGCATTGGTGATCGCTCGGCAGATGCGTCAGCTGGTGCGAGGCAGAGAAGTGGAACTCCTTGCTGATCCGGAACATCACGCCTCCTCCCGGCTGGCGACGGCCCGGACCCAGAAGTCGGGGTCGGCGTAGACGGTCGGATCCTCGATCCCCGCAAGGTGGAACGCCTCGCGCCGCTCGACGCAGGTGCCGCAGCAGCCGCAATGCACCTCGCCACCCTTGTAGCAGGACCAAGTCTCGGCGAAGGGGGTGCCGCACCTTGCCCCCTCGGTGACGATGTCCGCCTTGCTGCGCTCGACGAAGGGCGTGTAGAGTTGCACATCCGCGTAGCCGTCGAGCGCCGCGCGCTGCATCGCCTCGAAAGCGCGGGTGAAGCCGGGGCGGCAGTCGGGGTAGATGAAGTGATCCCCGCCATGCACGGCGGTGGCAACCGCCTCGTCACCATTGGCCGCGGCGACGCCGAAGGCGATGGCGAGCATGATGGCGTTGCGGTTGGGGACCACGGTGATGCGCATGGTCTCCTCGGCGTAATGCCCGTCGGGCACGTCGATGTCCGAGGTCAGCGCCGAACCGGTGAGCGCGGCGCCGATGCCGCGCATGTCGATGCGCTGGAACGGTACACCGAGCCGCGCGGCGGCGGCCTTGGCGAAGTCCAGTTCCTTGGCGTGTCGCTGGCCGTAGTCGAAGGAGACGAGGCGCGTGAGATCGCCGTTTGCGGCAACCATATGGGCGAGCGAGACGGAATCCAGCCCGCCGGAGCAGATGACGATAGTCTTCATTTGTGAACCCTTGTTTTGATGACCGGGTAGGCTGCGACCGGTGTGGGGCGCGTCCTAACCGGTCGCCCTGATCGGGGCAAGGGTTTTGGGCCCGGCGACACGCAAGCGTGTGCGCGCCGGCAAGGGGAAGCCAGAGTGGGGGCGCGCCCTCGCCCTGCGGGCACACCCCCAAGTATCTTCTCCGTCGAAGAAAGGCGGAGGTGCCCGCCCGGGCTGCGGTCAGGCGCGCTTGTTGAGGACGTCCACGCCGAGTGTGGTGAGGACCTTTTCCTCGATCTGTTCGGCATTGAGACCGGCCGTCGCATACATGTCGGCGGGGCTGGAGTGGTCGATGAAGGTGTCAGGCAGCACCATCGAGCGAAATTTCAGTCCGTGGTCGAAGACGCCCTCCTCCGACAGCAGCTGCGCAACGTGGCTGCCGAAACCGCCGACCGCCCCCTCCTCAATGGTGAACAGCGCCTCGTGGTCCTGCGCCAATTGCAGGATCAGTTCGCGGTCGAGCGGCTTGGCGAAGCGGGCGTCGGCCACGGTCGGGGAGATGCCCCGCGCCTCGAGTTTCTCGCAGGCCTTGAGCACCTCCTGCAGCCGCGTGCCAAAGCTGAGGATCGCCACCCTGCTTCCGCTCCGGATCATCCGGCCCTTGCCAATGGGAAGGATCTGCGGGGTCTCGGGCATCTCGACGCCCACGCCCTCGCCGCGCGGGTAGCGGAACGCGATGGGCCCCTCGTCATGCGCGGCGGCGGTGGCGACCATATTGACCAGTTCGGCCTCGTCGGCGGCGGCCATGACCACCATGCCCGGCAAGTTTGCCATGAAGGCGATGTCATAGGCGCCCGCGTGGGTGGCGCCGTCGGCGCCCACCAGCCCGGCGCGGTCGATGGCGAAGCGCACCGGCAGGCGCTGGATCGCCACGTCGTGCACCACCTGATCATAGCCACGCTGCAGGAAGGTCGAATACATGGCGCAGAAGGGTTTCATCCCGCCCGCCGCGAGGCCCGCGGAGAAGGTCACCCCGTGCTGCTCGGCGATGCCCACGTCGAAAACGCGGTCCGGGAAGCGCTCGGCCATCAGGTCGAGCCCGGTGCCGTCGGGCATGGCGGCGGTCACCGCGCAGATCCGCGGGTCCGCGGCGGCGAGCTGCGTGAGGGCTCTGGCGAAGACCTTGGTGTAGGAGGGCGCGTTGGAGGGCGCCTTCTTCTGCTCGCCGGTGACCACGTCGAACTTGGCGCGGGCATGGCCGCGGTCGGCCGAGCCCTCGGCCGGGGCATAGCCCTTGCCCTTCTTGGTCAGCACGTGGATCAGGATCGGTCCGGTGGCCCGCGCCTTGACCGCGCGCAGCACCGGCAGCAGCTGGTCGAGGTCGTGCCCGTCGATCGGGCCGAGGTAGGAAAAGCCCAGCTCCTCGAAAAGCGTGCCGCCCACCGTCATCGACTTCAGCAAGTCCTTGGCGCGCTTGGCACCCTCGCGGAAGGGCGGCGGCAGCAGGCTCACGGCACCCTTGGCTGCGGCCTTGAGATCGTGGAACGGCGCCTCGGCATAGAGCCGGCTGAGGTAGGACGACATGGCGCCGGTCGGCGGCGCGATCGACATCTCGTTGTCGTTGAGGATGACGATCAGCCGCTTGCCGAGATGGCCAGCGTTGTTCATCGCCTCGAAGGCCATGCCCGCCGACATCGAGCCGTCGCCGATCACCGCGATGGCATCGCCAAGCCCGGTCTCGCAGGAACCGCCGAGCTCGCGCGCCATGGCAAATCCGAGCGCGGCGCTGATCGAGGTCGAGCTGTGGCCGGCGCCGAAGGGGTCATAGGGGCTTTCGGAGCGTTTCGCGAAGCCCGACAGCCCATCCTTCATGCGCAGCGTGCGGATGCGGTCGCGGCGGCCGGTGAGGATCTTGTGCGGGTAGCACTGGTGCGAGACGTCCCAGATCAGCTTGTCTCGCGGCGTGTCGAAGACCGCGTGCAATGCCACCGTCAGCTCCACCACGCCGAGCCCGGCCCCAAGGTGCCCCCCCGTTTCGGACACAGCCGAAATGGTTTCGGAGCGCAACTCGTGGGCAAGCCGGATCAGCTCGTCATCCGAGAGCCGCTTGAGATCGGCGGGCGTGGTCACACGGTCGAGCATGGGAGTCTCGGGGCGGGAGGACATAGGGTGCACCTCTGGCGTCAGTTGCTGCGGGAGATAACGAAGCGCGCTGCGGCCCGCAAGTTTTCCGCCCGGTCTGCATAGGGAGATAGTGCGTCGCAGGCCTCGTCCACCAGTTGCTGCGCGCGCAGCTTGGCGGCGTCGAGTCCCAGCAGCGAGACGAAGGTGGCCTTGCCGCGCCCGGCATCCTTGCCCACGGCCTTGCCCATCATCGCCGCATCGCCTTCGACGTCGAGGATGTCGTCGGCGATCTGGAAGGCAAGACCGAGCCGGTCCGCGTAAGCGGTGAGCGGCGCCGGGTCGACCTCGGCCAGCCGCGCGCCGGCCTCGGCGGACCAGCGGATCAAAGCCCCGGTCTTGCCTGCCTGCAGCGCGGTGATCTGCGCCAGGTCCAGCGGCACGTCGGTGGCCTCGGCGGCCATGTCGAGCGCCTGCCCCATGACCATGCCGCGCGCGCCCGCGGCGCGGGCCAGCGACAGCGCCAGATCGGCGCGCACCGCGCCCGAGGGATGGCAACGCGGGTCGCTCACCAGCTCGAAGCCGAGCGCCTGCAGCGCATCCCCGGCGAGGACCGCCGTCGCCTCGTCCCACTTGCGGTGCACCGTGGGCAGACCCCGGCGCAGGTCGTCATTGTCCATGCAAGGCAGATCGTCATGCACCAGCGAATAGGCGTGCACGGCCTCGATGGCGCAGGCGGGCCAGATCGCGTGGCCCTCGGGCACCCCGTGCAGCCGGGCGGATTCCAGCACCAGATACCCGCGCAGCGCCTTGCCGCCGCGGGTGGCATAGCCCATGGCCTCGACCACCGGCAGTGCCTCGTGCTCGTCCAGGACACTTTCGAGGTGGGCGGCGACTGCCGCCGCCGCACCGACCAGGGATTGTGCGAACATGGAAGGTCAGAGCCCCTCGACCGGCTTGGTGCCCGTGGGCTCGCCGTTCGCGTCGAGGGTGATCGCGGCGACCTTCTCCTCGGCCGCCTTGAGCTTGGTCTCGCAGTGCTTCCGCAACTCGCTGCCGCGCTGGTAGAGCGCAATCGACTCCTCGAGCGGCACCTCGCCGCGTTCGAGCTGGGTCACCACCTGCTCGAGCTCCGCCATTGCCTGTTCAAAGCTCATCTCTGCGACGGGGGTGTCAGTCATCTGCCTGCCTCGATCAATTCTTCTACGTGCACCCGGGCCGAGTCCGCGAGCGCGCGCAGATCATAACCACCTTCGAGAAGCGAGACCACCCGCCCCTGCGCGGTGCCCTGCGCGATCCGGCAAAGCTCGCGGGTGAGCCATTCGAAGTCCTCCTCATGCCAGTTGAGCTCGGCCAGCGGGTCGTCGGCATGGGCGTCGAAGCCGGCCGAAACGATGACGAGCTCGGGACGGAAGGCCTCGAGCCGCGGGAAGGCCTGTGCCGCGTAGGCGGCGCGCATCTCCGCGCCTCCGCTGCCCGGCGGCAGGGGGAGGTTGAGCACATTGTGGTGCCCACCGGTCTCGTCGGCCGCGCCGGTACCGGGCCAGAGCGGGTATTGCTGCGAGGTGACAACCAAAGCGCGCGGCTCATCCCAGAGAAGGGCCTGCGTGCCGTTGCCGTGGTGCACGTCAAAGTCGACGATGGCGACGCGCTCCAGCCCGTGGTGGTCGAGCGCGTGTTTCGCCGCGATCGCCGCATTGCCGAAGAGGCAGAAGCCCATGGGCGTCTCGGCCTCGGCGTGGTGGCCCGGCGGACGGGTGGCGCAGAAGGCGGTTTTCACCTCCCCCGCCAGCACCGCATCCACCGCCCGCACCGCTCCGCCGACCGCGCGCCGCGCGGCCTCCAGCGAACGCGGCGAGAGCCAGGTGTCCTCGTCGAGCGGGATCAGCCCCTCGCCGGGCAGCGCCCCGCTCAGCCGGTCGAGATAGGCCTGAGGGTGCACCCGCAGGATGTCGCGATCCTCGCAGCGCGGCGCGGCGAGGCGCAACAGATCAAGCCCCTGCAAGGCGTGCAGCACGTGGTCGAGCCGGGCCACCTGTTCGGGGTGGCCGTCGGGCGTCAGGTGGTCGAGACAGTCGGCATGGGTGATCAGCGCGCAGCCCATTGTGGCCCTCCTCCGGTTGTGGGTCCGGGGCAGCAGAGCGTGATTCCTCTGCAGGGACAAGGGCAGGCGCGCCGGCAAGCGGACCCCCTCCTGCTGCGGTCAATCCGGCGCGAGCATGTATCCTGCGCCGCGCACGGTCTGCAGATAGCGCGGTTGCTTGGGATCGCTCTCGATTTTACGGCGCAGGCGGGTGATCTGCACGTCGACCGCGCGCTCCTGCGCCTGACCCTTGTCACGGCCCAGTTCCTCCACCAGCCGCGTGCGGCTCAGCGCCTCGCCGGGCTTGGCCGAGAAGATGCGCATCAGCTGGCTCTCGGTCGCGGTCAGCCGCACCAGGTCGTCGCCGTGCCACATCTCGCCGCGCTCGATGTCGTAGCGGATCGGGCCGAGGGTCAGCAGCTTGGGCTGGATCGCGTCGGCGGCGGGGCTCTCGGGCATGCGGCGCAGGATCGCGTTGATCCGCAGCAACAGCTCCTTGGGCTCGAAGGGCTTGGCCAGGTAGTCGTCCGCCCCGGCCTCGAGCCCGGCAATCCGGTCCTCGGTCTCGCCCCGGGCGGTGAGCAGCATGATCGGCGTGTGGCGGGTCTCGCGAAGCGCGCGGGTGAGGCTGATGCCGTCCTCACCGGGCATCATCACGTCGAGCACGATCAGATCGAAATCGAGCCCCGCGAGAAGCCGCCGCGCATGCGCCGCGTCGCGCGCCGCGCTAACAAGAAAGCCGTGGCGGATCAGGAACTTCTGCAGCAGGCTCCGGATGCGTTCATCGTCGTCGACGATCAGCAGATGCGCGTCTGGATCGCTCATCCACGGTTCTCCCGGAGCCGCTGGTACTGGCGCTGCATCTCGGGGTCCATCATCGCCTCGAGCACCTGCTTGAAGCCCGCCACCGCCTCGGGTCCGACCTGCCGGTACGCCGCCCGCATCCGCGCGCGCTGCGCGTCCGAGAGCTGCTTTTCCAGCGCGTCCCCGGCCTCGGTCAGGTAAAGATGGCGCTCGCGCTTGTCGGCGCGGCCAACTCGGCTTTCGACCAGCCCGTCCTCGACCAGCGTGCGCAGCACCCGGTTGAGCGATTGCTTGGTGACCCCGAGAATATTGAGCAGATTGTTGACCGTCGTGCCCGGCGCGCAATGGATGAAATGGATCGCGCGATGGTGGGCCCGACCGTAGCTGAGCCCCTGCAGGATGCGGTCCGGGTCGGCGGTGAACCCGCGATAGGCGAAGAACATCGCCTCGATCCCCTGCCGCAGCTGCTCATCCGTCAGAAAGAGCAGCGACTCACCGCCCAGAACCTGACTTGCCGACGCCTCTGCCATGAAACCCTCTGCGTTCGTTTTCTGCACTTTAAGTCAGCGTTGTTGACATTCCAAGAGCGAACTGTTAGCGAGTCGCAGTTTTTGCGCAACATTATGTCCGAGGCGGACCTAAAGAACGCAACTAATGCAAAGCGCCTGTGTGAAGGAGATGACCCATGGACGGAGCTTTCGACGACCGCGACGGCAAGATCTGGATGGATGGCCAGATGGTGGAATGGCGAGATGCCAAGGTTCACGTCCTGACGCATGCGCTGCATTACGCGAGCTCGGTCTTCGAGGGCGAGCGGGCCTACAACGGCAAGATCTTCCTTGGCCACGAGCATTCCAAGCGGCTGCATTTCTCGGCCGGCGAGCTCGATTTCCAGATCCCCTATTCCGTTGAAGAAATCGACGCGGCCAAGGACGCGGTGCTGAAAGCCAACGGCTTCACCGATGCCTACGTGCGCGCTGTCGCATGGCGTGGCGCGGGTCAGGACATGGGCGTCGCCTCGGCGCGCAACCCGGTGCGCCTGGCGATCGCGGCCTGGGCTTGGGGCAACTACTACGGCGACGCCAAGATGAAGGGCGCCAAGCTCGACATCGCGAAGTGGAAGCGCCCGAGCCCGGAGACGATCCCCGTGCACGCCAAGGCGGCGGGTCTTTACATGATCTGCACCACCTCGAAACACGCCGCCGAAGCCAAGGGCTGCTCGGACGCGCTCTTCATGGACTACCGCGGCTACGTGGCCGAGGCGACCGGCGCCAACATCTTCTTCGTGAAGGATGGCGAGGTGCACACGCCGACGCCCGACTGCTTCCTCAACGGCCTGACCCGTCAGACGGTGATCAAGCTGCTGAAGGAAAAGGGCATCACCGTGCACGAGCGCCACATCATGCCCGAGGAGATGGAAGGCTTCGAGCAGTGCTGGCTGACCGGCACTGCCGCCGAGGTGACCCCGGTCGGACAGATTGGCGATTACACTTTCGAGGTTGGCGCGCTGACCCGCGACATCGCCGAGACCTACGAAAAGCTGGTCCGCTCGTAAGCGGCCGCTCAGGGGGGGTCGCCCCCCCCCGCCCCCGGGTTTCGCATCCCGACAACGGCCCGCGCCCCGCGCGGGCCGTTTGCCTGTGCGCCGGGCGCCGGGATGCGTCAGGTCAACTCATCGCGCGCAGCATCGCCGTATTTGACTGGATAACCGTGTTCAGCTCGACGATCCGGGCGAGCCGCGCCTCGATTTCATCCTGCCCCGCGTCGAGTTGGTCGACGATCCCGGCCAGAGAGTCCCCGGTGCCGCTGAGCGCCGCGCTCTCGATCTTGCACATCATGCGCGTGGAGCTGAGCCCGGTGACATAGCGCTTCATGTCCAGCACCGACCGCCCGAGCCGCGTCGCCTCGATCTCGACGACCTTGAGCGCATCGATCGCCGCCTTCTGAAAGACGATCTCCTCGGCGATCAGGGTTTCCTTGTCCCGGATGACGTCCTCTTTCGCGTTGGCATGGCGCACATCCTCCTGGAAGATCGCCGACATCTCTGCCTGCAGGCTGCCGGCATAAACGAGGAACTGGCCCTGCTGAATCGTCGTTAGCATGCGCATGTAGGTGCTGTCCTCCCCCTCGACGAAGCCGCGCACCCAAGCCGCCATTTCGTCGAGCATCGAGCCGTAGTTGACCGAGATGGCGCTGATCGGCCCACCAGCGTTTTCCAGCCGCGAGGCGAGGATGCGCATGTTCATCGGCACCGTGCGGATCGCCTTGATGATCTCGGTCATCCGGTCGGTTTCCTCGCGGATTTGCAGGATGGTCTTGGCCATGGTCATGAAGCGCAGCTGCCGGGGGCCGAGCTTGGTGCCCATGCGCTGCGCCCGGGCCTCCAGCTCCTGCGCGAGCGCGGCGGTCATGAACCCCTCGTAGGACGTGTAGCCAAGCTCCGCGACCTCGGCCAGCAGCATGTCCTTGCTGCGTACCGGGGTAACCCCCTGTTCGGTCTCCGCTTCGCGCAGGCGGGAATAGATTTCCTTCACCCGGTCGAGAAGACCGCAGCAGGGTTTGACCCGGACCGAGATATACCCCCCCGCGATCGGCCAGGCCACGGCGAGCACCCAGTAATAGCGCCCGTCCTTGGACTTGTTCTTCACGTAGGCGGCGACGTAATCCCCCGCCTTCAGCTTGTCCCAGTAGAGCTGGAACACCCCTTTGGGCATGTCGGGATGGCGCACCAGCTTGTGCGGCGCGCCTTTCAACTCCTCCCACATGTAGCCCGAGATCTTCCGGAACACGCTGTTGCCGTGAATGATCACGCCGCGTTCGTCGGTGCGCGAGAAGAACAGGTCCTTCAGCTCGAAGGGCACCTCGCCGACGGCGCTGTTGCGGGTTTGCGCGATAAGCTGGGAATCGTGTTGGGTCATAGGGGCCACGCGACTGGGAGTGAATCTCCGCGCAGCTTGCCCCTGCACCGGTTTCCGAAACGTGAAGAGCCGCGGTGATCCGCGGCTCTCCAGCGTTCTTTCGCCTGTACCAGCGCTCAGCCCGGCGACATGCCCCGCAGGCGCTCGGAGCGGCGGCGCAGCATCTCGACCGTCGCCAGCAGCAGGATCGAGATCGCCACCAGCACCGTCGCCGCCGCGAGGATGGTCGGCGAGAGCTGCTCGCGCAGGCCGGTGAACATCTGCCACGGCAGGGTCTGGAGCTCGGCCGAGCCGATGAACAGCACCACCACCACCTCGTCGAAGGAGGTGATGAAGGCAAAGAGCGCGCCCGAGATCACCCCGGGCAGGATCAGCGGCATCTGCACCCGGAAGAAGGTGGTCACCGGGTTCGCGCCCATGTTTGCCGCCGCCCGCACGAGGCTCCGGTCGAAGCCGACCAGCGTCGCTGTGACGGTGATGATCACAAAGGGAATGCCCAGCACCGCATGCGCCAGAACCACGCCCCAGAGCGTGCCGACGATATTGATCTTCGAGTAGAAGAAATACATGCCGGTGGCCGAGATGATCAGCGGCACGATCATCGGCGAGATCAGGATGGCCATGATCGCGCGCTTGCCCGGAACGTGACTTTGCGACAGGCCGATGGCCGCCAACGTGCCAAGGCTCACCGAGATGATCGTCGCCAGCGGCGCGATGATCAGCGAGTTCTTCACCGCGCCGGTCCATTCGGGGTTGGTGAAGAAGTCCCGGTAGTGTTTCAGCGAGTAGCCCGCCGGATCGAAGCGCAGCATCTCGGGGGTGAAGGTGAAGAAGTCCTCCGCGTTGAACGAAAGCGGCATGACCACCAGGATCGGCGTGATCAGGAAGACGAAGATCGCGCCGCAGATGACGCGGAAGCTGTAATGCCAGAGCACCTGTCCCGACGACAGGTAGGGCACCAGCGGCACGCGGTAGCGTCCAAAGCCGATCCAGTAGGTGAACCAGCCGAAGAACCAGCCGAAGAGCGCTCCGACAAGGCCGCCCGAGACGCCCCCGCTGAGAAAGCCCAGCAGCGCGAAGACGACGATGATGCCCCAGCGCAACGGCTTTTCCAGCTCCTTCGACAGTGACATGGCGGCAAAGGCGAAGCCGGCCATGACCAGCGCGCCGAGCAGGATGCCGAGCAGCACCGAGCCGTTGGCCGCGCCGATGAAGACCCCGGCGAAGGCTCCCGCCGCGGCGAGCACCGGTAGGGTCAGCGACAGGGGTTTCTTGATGGCGGGCGTGAGAATGACGTTGCTCATGGCCGTTACCCCAGCTTCACGTTGTCGATGCCGACGATGCGGTCGTAGGCCCAGTAGAGGATCAGGACCACCGCCAGTAGGATCGAGCCGAGCGCGGCCGCGAGGCCCCAGTTCAGCGATGTCGAGATATGATAGGCGATCCGGTTCGAGATGAAGGTACCGGTGGTGCCGCCGACGATCTCGGGGGTGATGTAGTAGCCGATGGCGAGGATGAACACGAGGATCGAGCCCGCGCCGATGCCCGGCACCGATTGCGGGAAATAGACCCGCCAGAAGGTCGTCCAGTCGGTCGCGCCCAGCGATTTTGACGCCCGCACATAGGTCTTGGGGATCGTCGACATCACCGAGTACATCGGCAGGATCATGAAGGGCAGCAGGATGTGGGTCATCGCCACGATCGTGCCGAACTGGTTGTTGATCATCGTCAGGCGGCCGTCATCGGCAACCAGTCCGATCCACACCAGCACGTCGTTGATGACGCCCTGCTGCTGCAGCATGATCTTCCAGGCCGAGGTTCGCACCAAGAGCGAGGTCCAGAACGGCAGCAGCACGAGGATCATCAGCAGGTTCGCCTTGCGCGCCGGCAGGTTCGACAGGATGTAGGCCACCGGGTAGCCCAGCAGGATGCAGCTGCAGGTGATCACGAGGCTCATGAACAGCGTGCGCTTGAAGAGCATGATGTAGATGCGCTCATTCTCCGGGCGCGCCTCGGCACCGTCCGGCGTGAGTTTCATATCCACCGAGTTGAGGAAATAGCCCGAGGTGTAGTCGGGCGCGTAGAGCTTCAGCGTCCGCCAGATCTGCGGCTCGAGCCAGTCCTTGTCGATCTCGCCGAAGCCGTCCTTGAAGCTGACGGTCTCGAAATCGGGGCTGGCCACCAGCGCGGCGGCGGCCTTGAGCATGTCGGCGTGGGGGCCGGTGTAGCCCGAGACATCCTGCGTCGAGAGGTCCTGATAGAGGGCGGTGTGCACCGCCGACCAGGGCTCTTCGTCGAGCAGGGAGTCCCCCTCTTCGCGGTGGGTGTAATTCGCGAAGATCTCATATTGCTCGGCGGTGCGCGGCAGCAGCTCCTCGACGCCGTCACGCAGCGCGAATTTCGGCAGGCGCTCGCCTTTCTCCCAGGCGGCTTCCTTGGCGAGCCAGTCCTCGGAGCCCATCATCTCGGCCCAAATCTGCGCGTCGTCCCAATTCTCGTCGAGATCCTCGAACTGATCCTGATAGAGCTCACCGATGTCGTCGAGCCCACGGCCCGACTTGCGGAAGAGCGACGATGCGCCGGTCTGTTCGTAGTTCAGGCGCGAACCGAGGCGAGTGTGCTCCTTGCGTTCGGCGGCCACAAACAGATCGTAATAGGCATCTTCGAACACCTGGTCGGGCGGCAGGCCCGTGCCGTCCCAGTCGTAGAGCGCCCTGGTGGTCGTGGGCATCGTGTTCGAAACAATCTGGTTCTCAACCGAGCGGAACAGCATGTCCCCGATCGGCGCGATGAAGGTGACCAGAACGAAGATCAGCAGTGGAGCGATGAGCGCGAGGGCTCGCAACTTCTGCACGCGCAACGCCCGAGACAGGCTCTTTTTTAGCGGCGTACCATCCGCGGCCAGCATGGGCCCGTTGGCACCTTTCTCCGGGACATCGGTCGAAGCTGTCATCCTACCCCCTGCGGGTCTGTTTTTATTAGATTATGGGTCTTTGAGTGCAGAGAGGGGCCATGCGGCCCCTCTCCATGTCGCGTCTGCGCTTATTGCGCGAGCCAGGCCTGGAACTTCGCGTCGATGTCGTCGCGATAGTCCGCCCAGAACTCGTAGTTGTAGAGCAGCGTGTTCGTCGCGTTTGCCGGATCGGTCGGCATATGCGGCGCCATGTCGATGCCCAGGTCGGCGTGCTGACCGACAAGCGGAGCCGACGACTGGCGTGCCGGACCATAGGAGATGTAGGCGGCCTGATCGGCCAGACGCTGGGTGTCGGTGGCGAACTTCACGAAGTCCTTCACACGCGCCAGAGCGGCGTCGTCAAGGCCTTCGGGGATGATCCACCCGTCGAGATCGAACACCTGCATGTCCCACATCATGGCGACCGGCTGGTCCTGCTCCTCGATCACCGAGAAGAGGCGGCCGTTGTAGGTCGAGCCCATGAAGACTTCGCCGTCCGCCAGAAGCTGCGGTGTGTCGGCACCCGCGGACCACCACACGACGCTGTCCTTGATGGTGTCGAGCTTGGCGAGCGCCTGGTCCTGGCCTTCCGGGGTAGCCAGAACGTCGTAGATTTCGTCCTTGGCCACGCCGTCGCAGTACAGCGCCCATTCCATGTTGTTGATCGGGCGCTTCTCGAGCGAGCGCTTGCCCGGGTAGGTCTCGAGATCAAAGATCGAGCAGATGTCCGACGGCGCATCCGCGCCCTCGGGCACCATGTCGGTGCGGTAACCGAAGGTGGTCGAATAGACGATCTGCGGGATGAAGCAGTCGGAGACGATCATATCGCCGAAGTCGTCCTCGGCCGAGGTGCCGTCGTCTGCCTCGGCGAGCAGCTCGTCGGGATCGTATTCCATGGCGAGGCCTTCGTCGCACAGGCGGATGGCGTCAGAGGCCACGACGTCGACGAGGTCCCAGGTGATGTTGCCGGCCTCGTTCATCGCGCGCAGCTTTGCCACGGCTTCGGCCGAGCTTTCATCCCAGGAGATGTTCACCTCGGGGTGCATTTCCTTGTAGGGGTCGGCATAGGCCTTGATCTGGCTCGTCTGATACGCGCCGCCCCACGACACGAGGGTCATGTCGTTGGCCATTTCCTGCGCGGAGACGGCGCCTGCGGCAACCGTGAGCGCGGTGGTGGCCAGGAGGGTCTTGGTCCGTTTCATCTGTAACTCCCTTAGATAGCCCGTTGTGTATTGTGGGTTCCAGGACACGGGCAAACCGCCGGAACCTTTCCGGTCCGCACCGCCCGCCCACTGCAAGGGGGGCAGCGCGGGCAGAGTCTCGTCAGTTGGCGTCGAGCGCGCGGCAATCCTCGGGCAACCAGCCGATCTCGATCTCGGTGCCCGGGGTCAGGCGTACCTGGTCGGGCGCGTTGCGTGTCTTGATGACGAAGTCGCGGTTGCCGGCCACTTCGAGCCGGGTGCGGAAGATGTCGCCCATGTAGATGAACTCGAGCACCTTGGCCTTGAGCGTGTGGGCGCCTTCCTGCAGGCGATCCTTGTTGTATTCGACGCGCTCGGGGCGGATCGAAACACGGGTACGCTCGCCGACCTTGGTCACGTTGACCGGCTTGGCGTCGATCACCTCGCCCCCGTCCAGCTTGACCACGCAATTGTCGCCCCTGATCTCGGCGATGGTGCCCTCGAGCGTGTTGTTCTCGCCGATGAACTGCGCCACGAAGCTGTTCTCGGGCTGCTCGTAGAGCTGATCCGGCGGGGCGAGCTGTTGGATGCGCCCGTCGTTGAACACGGCGACGCGGTCAGACATGGTCAGCGCCTCGGTCTGGTCGTGCGTCACATAGACCACGGTGATCCCCAGTCGGTGCGCAAGATCGGTGATCTCGAACTGCATCTTCTCGCGCAGCTGCTTGTCGAGCGCGCCGAGCGGCTCGTCCATCAGCACCAGTTCGGGCTCGAACACCAGCGCGCGCGCCAGCGCGATCCGCTGTTGCTGGCCGCCCGAGAGCTGCGCCGGGCGGCGGCCGCCGAAGGCCCCCATTTCGACCATGTCGAGGGCCCGCTTGACCTTGGCCTCGCGGTCCGACTTGCCGATCTTGCGCACCTCGAGCGGGAAGCTGAGGTTCTCGGCAACGGTCATGTGCGGGAAAAGGGCGTAATTCTGGAAGACCATGCCGATGCCCCGCTTGTGCGGCGGGATATTGTTGATCGACACGCCGTCGAGCTTGATCTCGCCATGGGTGGCGGTCTCGAAACCGGCGAGCATCATCAGGCAGGTGGTCTTGCCTGAACCCGACGGTCCCAGCATCGTCAAAAACTCGCCCTTGGGCAGGCTCAGGTTCAGGTCTTTGACGACAAGGGTCTCGCCATCATAGCTTTTCTGCACGCGCTCAAAGGCGACAAAAGCGTCGCTTGTCCCGGTATCTGGCAAATCCGGCTCCCCGTTTTGTGTTCCGCGGATTTTTCTCCGCTGTCTTGCGTAGGATAAGAGCGCGTCCAGACCCATGTTGCAACCGTGTTGCCGCGAACGCGAAGAGATTCGCGTCTTTGCAGGACCATCGGGCACAAATGCGTCCCTTCGCAGCAAAAAATCGTCATGACACATTGCTCAGCAGGCCGATTACCTCCGGCTTCCGCGGGGTCATGAACGGCGTCTGAACCGGAATTTCGATGAAAATCAGCGCAGAATCGCCGTGACCTCCGGCGTAGCGGCCCCGCAACCGCACATTTCAAGAGCAAATGGCGAGAAAAACGCCAGATCTTCGTGTTCTTCCGAGCAGAGCGAAACGCCGGCCTCTGCGTCCCCTGAAACGCCCCCGGTACACACAAGGGATCGGGCGCCTTCTCCCTCTTCGCGGGTCGCAAGAGGTTTGACCGGGCGTCCGTCCCTGCTAAGCCTTCGGTCATGAGCCATCTTCTGCCCGCCACCGAGGAGCACCTGAAGCACCTCATCGCCTGCCCGACCGTCTCGAGCGAGAGCAATCTCGCGATGATGGCCATGATGGGTGATCACCTCGAGCACCTCGGCGCAAAGGTCGAGCTCTTCCGCGACGCGACCGGCACCAAGGCCAATATGTTCGCCACGCTCGGCCCGGACATCCCCGGCGGCGTGGTGCTCTCGGGGCATTCCGATGTGGTGCCGGTGACCGATCAGGACTGGAGCAGCGACCCCTTCACCTTGACCCTGCGCGACGATCACCTCTACGGCCGTGGCACCTGCGACATGAAGGGCTTCATCGCCGCCGCGCTGGCCTTGGCCGAGCCGGTCTCGAAGATGACGCTGCGCCGCCCGCTGCATCTTTGCTTCACCCATGACGAGGAGGTCGGCTGCCTCGGCGCCCGCGCATTGGTGCCCGAGCTGCAGCGCCGCGGCCACGCGCCGCGCATGGCGATCATCGGCGAGCCCACCGGCATGCGGCTGATCGAGGGGCACAAGGGCTGCTGCGAATACACCACGCGGTTCTCGGGGCTCGAGGGCCATGGCTCCGCCCCCGACCGCGGCGTGAACGCGGTGCTCTACGCGCTGCGCTATACCCAGCGGCTGATGGAGATGGCCGAGGCGCTGAAGGCCCGCGCGCCGCACGGCAGCCGCTTCGATCCGCCTTGGACCACGGTGAACGTCGGCCGCCTCGCCGGCGGTGTCGCGCATAACGTCATTCCCGGCAAGGCCGAGGTCGATTGGGAAATGCGCCCGGTGCAGCCCGGCGACGCCGAGTTCGTCAACGAGGCGCTGGCCCATTGCATCGAGCATGAACTGCTGCCCGCCATGCGCGCCGTGCACCCCGACGCCGAGATCACCACCGAGGTGATCGGCGAGGTCGCCGGGCTGATCCCGATGGAGGACAACGCGGCGCGCGATCTGATCTCCCGCCTCACCGGCAGCAATTCCGCCGACGTGGTGCCCTTCGGCACCGAGGCCGGCCTGTTCCAGCAGATGGGCCTGTCCGTGGTGGTCTGCGGCCCCGGAGAGATCGCCCAGGCCCACAAGCCCGACGAATTCGTCACCCGCGGCCAGCTGGCGCAATGCCTCGGCCTGCTCGAAGGCATCGCCCACAGCCTCGTGGCCTGAGAGGACCCGCGGCCGCTTTCTTCGCCAGCACAAGATTTCCCATGGCGGCACGGGGTGTGCCCCCGCTGCTGCCGCCTCAGCCCGCGCGCCAGCCGTCCAGCGGCTCGGGCACCACGAGCCGCGTGCCCGGCAATATCCGCCCGGCAATCTCCCGCAGATCGCCCGGCGCGAAACCGACGCAGCCTGCCGTCGGATAGCCCGGCCGCCGCCACTGGTGCAGGAAGATCGCCGAACCGCGGCCCGGCTCGGCCTCGGGCCAGTTCCAGTCGGTGATCAGCACGAGATCGTAGAGCGGATCGGCCCGTCGCAGGGTTTCGTGGCTGGGTGCGAAAGGTGCCTGCACCAGCTGGTTATAGGCCGGCGAGCCACTGTCGTCGCACCAGAGATCGCGCAGCCGGATCGGCTCTGCCCAGAAAGCGGGCCGCGCCTTGCGGTCGGGCCGGTAGAGCATGGCGACCACGCGGTGGACGCCGACCGGCGTCGCCCCGTCGCCCTCACGCTTGCAGGCCCGCACGCCGCCGCGCCCGATAACGCAGGGCCACGTCCGCCCCGCGAAACGCAGACCGGCGCGGGTCAGCACCAGGTCATTCGCCCCCACACGCACGCCCGCGCCGCTCACAGCAGGTGCCCCGATTTCTCGGCCTTGGTGGCAAGATAGCGTTCGTTGTAGGTGTTCAGCCCCACCTTCAGCGGCACGCGCTCGGCGACGGTGATGCCGCAGCGCTCCATCATCGCCATCTTGTTGGGGTTGTTGGTCAGCAGCCGCACCGCGCCGAAGCCCATCTTGCGCAGGATCTCCGCGCCGAGGCGGAAGTCGCGCTCGTCATCCTCGAAGCCCAGCCGATGGTTCGCCTCGACCGTGTCGAAGCCCTGATCCTGCAGCGCGTAGGCGCGCATCTTGTTGGCCAGCCCGATGCCCCGCCCTTCTTGGTTGAGGTAGAGCAAGACGCCTGCCCCTTCCTCGCCCATCTGCGCCAGCGCCGCATTGAGCTGCGGTCCGCAGTCGCATTTCAGCGAGCCCAGCAGGTCGCCGGTGAAACAGGCGGAATGAAGTCGCGAGAGTACCGGCTTGGAACGGTCCGGGCGGCCGATCTCGATGGCGTAATGCTCGTCTGAGCCATCCTCGGGCCGGAAGATGTGCAGCCGGGCGTTCTGCGCCGCGCGCAGCGGCACCTTGGCCGAGACCACGTGATCGAGCCGCGCCAGCGTCAGCATGTAGGGGCCTGCCGGGTCGGCCTCGACGACGGTCAGCATCTCGCCCTGCGCAAAGCCTTCGGGGTCCGCAAGCGGCAGGATCAGGGCGGCGGGCAGCAGCCGCGCCGATTTCACGAGGGTGATCGCCAGCCGGTGCAGCCCGGTGTCGCCGCCCCGGCGGGTGGCGAGCGGGCCCTTCATCGGCTTGGCCAAGTCATCCGCCGGATCGGCGATCGATTGCACCCAGTCGAGCCCCGCATCGCCTTGAAGGATCACCCGCGCCAGATCGCCGTCATAGGCCCGCGCCTTCAGCGTTTCGGCCCGGCGCGCGGTAATGGTCAGGTCAAGCTCTCCCGGCAGCGCCCGCAGCACCGCCAACCGCGCCGCCGAAACTGTCTCGGCCGCGATCACCAGCGCGCCGCCGGCCCGCGCCTTCAGCACCACCGGCACCCCCATGCGCAGGTCGGCGCGGGCACGGGCGAGCAATTCTCCGAGATCGGGCGCGAGGGACATGGGCGTCTTCCTGTCTGGGCCGCGGCGAGCGTGGCGGATGGTACACCCGGGCCAGCCGGCCCGGGAAGGCGCTGAAACAAAGCAGCTTCATTGCTGTAACAAAAGCCATCCCGCAACACGAGAGCGTGAGAACCCTGCAGCAAAACTTGTTTGTTCCCCCTTACGCTTACATGTGACCCAGCAAGACAGAGACGGCACGACGGAGAGGCAAATGGCCCAGATCAAGAACATCCTTCTGGTGGACGACGACGACGACCTGCGCGAAGCGCTGGCCGAGCAGCTGGTCATGACCGAGGATTTCGAGGTGTTCGAGGCCGAGACCGGCGCTGCCGCCATGGCGCGGGTGAAGGAACAGGTCTACGACCTGCTGATCCTCGACGTCGGCCTGCCCGACACGGACGGCCGCGAGCTGTGCAAGCTGATGCGCAAGCAGGGGGTCAAGTCGCCCATCCTCATGCTCACCGGCCATGACACGGATGCCGACACCATCCTCGGCCTCGACGCTGGTGCAAACGACTATGTCACCAAGCCTTTCAAATTCCCGGTGCTGCTGGCCCGCATCCGCGCGCAGCTGCGCCAGCATGAGCAGTCCGAGGATGCGGTCTTCACCGTCGGCCCCTACACCTTCAAGCCGTCGATGAAGCTGCTGGTGACCGAGGACGACCGTAAGATCCGGCTGACCGAGAAAGAAACGAACATCCTCAAGTTCCTCTACCGTTCGACCGAAGGCGTGGTGCCGCGCGAGATTCTGCTGCACGAAGTCTGGGGTTACAACGCCGGTGTGACGACGCACACGCTCGAGACCCACATCTATCGACTGCGGCAGAAAATCGAACCCGATCCCTCGAACGCACGTATTTTGGTCACAGAATCCGGGGGTTATCGGCTTGTTGCCTGACGAATCGGCGGAAATGTCACGTCATAGCGGTTTTCCGCCAATCTTCGTCTGCTCGCCCATTGGTTGACACTGTACTTGGTGATACTCTGACCTAGCCTTTCGGATAGGACTCCTCCCGTCGGTCAGGTCCCTCAACAGTTCCCGTGGCATGTGCGGGTCATCACATGCACCTCCCTGTTGGACTGGGCCGGGCCACGCGCCCGGCCTCTTTTTTGCAACGTCTCCGGCTTTTCGAAACCTGTCCGGCTCCGGGATGGTCGACAGACCGCACATGTAAGCCCAGCGTGTTCCAGCCCAAAGCTCAGCCCGCCAGCTGCCTGCGCCTCGGACCCCGAACCCTGCGGAGTCCGAAGCGCATCCCAGCCATTGTCGTGCAAATTCCGTGAGTGGCGTCACGACGGCTTGCCCTTTCGATCTGCGTCGAAAATTGTTAAAAAAGTGCGAACGAGGGTGAGATTCCCCCGCCACGCATGGTGAATCCCCCCGCAGCTTGCCGTTGACGCACCAGATGATAGAAGCCCGGCGCTCTGGCCGGAAAGGACTCAGTTTGACCGACACGCCCCGACGTCTCGAACATCCGAACATGAACGCGCAGCTCCTGCATTGGTGGATGCGCGACTACGATCATGTCTTCGTGGTGCTCAACCCCTTCTTCCGCGTGCCCGGCTTTACGCCGGAAACCACCGCCTGGGGTCCGCTGCGCAGTGAAGCGACGACACCGCAGGAACTCGAGGCGCTGCTCGAGAGCCTTGGCGGGCCGCAGCCCGACCAAGCCCCCGAGGCCTTCGATGAGATCATCAAGACCACCGGCCAGCCGGTGCGCTGGGACATGATCGCCCAGGCGCTTGGTGTCAGCGACTTCCGACATTTCGCACGCATGGTCTGGCTCTGGGTGATCGGGGCCGAGCCGCCGGATCTCGATGCCACGCTTGTCTCACGGATCGCGCGGCACTGCCGTCACGAAGGGCTCTACAAGCCGGAGGAGGACTGGCTGCCGCTGGTCCTCGAGCCAATGCTTGTGCCCTATTTCGAGGCGCTCCGCCTCGACGAGGTCACCCTCTGGGACGAGACCCGCACCTCCTCGCTGGACTGCCCGGTCGAGGCGTTGCACCGGGACGAGCCGCCGGTGGCCCTGATGGATGCGCCGATTTCGGCGATCTCGGCGCCCGGGCTGCTGCTGAGCTGGTCGCAGGACCAGGTGACCGGCCTACTGGCCCTTACCGAGGAGATGCGCCAGAAAGTCGACCCTGCGCGTCACCTCGAAGGCTTCTGGGCCGGAGCGGGCACCTCGTCTCTGGTGCTGGATCAGCCTCGGGCCCCTGCCCTGCTGCACTGAAGCCAGACGCGGGCGCAGCGCGCGCAGCGGCGAGTGTCCCCCCAACAGAAAACGCCCCGACCGAAAGGCCGGGGCGTTTGTGCATTTCAGCGAGGGCCGAGGCCGCGGATCACTCCGCGGTCTCTTCCTTCTTGTCCGCTGCCAGCTCTTCGCCGGTTTCTTGGTCGACCATCTTCATGGCGAGGCGCACCTTGCCGCGATCGTCGAAGCCGAGCAGCTTCACGTAGACTTCCTGGCCTTCCTTCAGCACATCCGACGGATGGTTCAGGCGGCGGTTCTCGATCTGGCTGACGTGCACGAGGCCGTCGCGCTTGCCGAAGAAGTTCACGAAGGCGCCGAAATCGACGATCTTCACGACCTTGCCCTTGTAGACGGCGCCCTCTTCCGGCTCTGCCACGATCGAGTAGATCATGTCGTAGGCCTTCTGGATGGCTTCGCCGTTGGCCGAGGCGATCTTGATCACGCCATCGTCGTTGATGTCGACCTTGGCGCCCGACACTTCGACGATCTCGCGGATCACCTTGCCGCCCGAGCCGATCACTTCACGGATCTTGTCGGTCGGGATCTGCATGGTCTCGATGCGCGGGGCGTGGACCGAGAAGTCGCCGGCTTCGGTGAGGGCCTTGGCCATCTCGCCGAGGATGTGCATCCGGCCGTCCTTGGCCTGTGCCAGCGCCTGCTTCATGATCTCGGGGGTGATGCCCGCGACCTTGATGTCCATCTGCAGCGAGGTGATGCCGTTCTCGGTGCCTGCGACCTTGAAGTCCATGTCGCCGAGGTGGTCCTCGTCGCCGAGGATGTCGGTCAGCACCGCATACTCACCGTCGTCTTCCAGCACGAGGCCCATGGCCACACCGGCCACCGGTGCCTTCAGCGGAACGCCTGCATCCATCATCGACAGCGAGCCGCCGCAGACGGAGGCCATCGAGGACGACCCGTTGGATTCGGTGATCTCGGACACCACGCGGATGGTGTAGGGGAAGTCGGTCGGTGCAGGCAGCACGGCCTGCAGCGCGCGCCATGCCAGCTTGCCGTGGCCGATTTCGCGGCGACCCGGCGAGCCAACGCGGCCCACTTCACCCACCGAGTACGGCGGGAAGTTGTAGTGCAGCAGGAAGTTGCTGCGGAAGTTGCCGTGCAGGGCGTCGATGATCTGCTCGTCGTCGCCGGTGCCGAGCGTGGTCACGACCAGCGCCTGGGTCTCACCGCGGGTGAACAGCGACGAGCCGTGGGTGCGCGGCAGAACCGAGGTTTCCGATACGATCGGACGAACCTGGTCGAGCGCGCGGCCGTCGATGCGACGCTTGTTCTTCACCACGTCCGAGCGCAGCACGACCGACTCGAGCTTCTTGATCGCCGAACCGAGGTTCGCGTCTTCGAGCTGCTCTTCGCTCAGCTGTGCCTTGATCTCTTCCTTGGCGGCCGACACGGCGGCGACGCGCGCCTGCTTGTCGGTGATCGCGTAGGCGGCCTTCATCTTGGCTTCGCCCAGACCCTTCACCACTTCGAAAAGCTCCGAGTAGTCGGGCGCCTGGAAGTCGAAAGGCTCTTTCGCGGCGGATTCGGCCAGATCGATGATCAGGTCGATGACGGGCTGGATCTGCGCGTGCGCAAAGGTCACGGCGCCCAGCATCTCGTCTTCGGTCAGCTCGTAGGCTTCCGATTCCACCATCATCACGGCGTCCTTGGTGCCGGCGACGACGAGGTCGAGACGCTGATCGGGGTTGTTGCGCAGACCCTGCATGTCGTCGACGGTCGGGTTCAGCACGTATTCGCCCTCGGTGTAACCGACGCGGCAGCCGGCGATCGGACCCATGAAGGGCACGCCCGAGATGGTCAGCGCGGCCGAGGCGGCGATCATCGCCACGACGTCGGGGTCGTTGACCAGATCGTGCGACAGCACGGTGCACATCACCAGCACTTCATGCTTGAAGCCGGGGACGAAGAGCGGACGGATCGGACGGTCGATCAGGCGTGCGGTCAGCGTCTCTTTCTCGGTCGGACGCGCCTCGCGCTTGAAGAAGCCACCGGGCACCTTGCCCGCGGCATAGTATTTTTCCTGGTAGTGGACGGTCAGCGGGAAGAAATCCTGGCCCGGCTTCGGTTCCTTCGCGAAGGTCACGTTGGCCATGACCGAGGTCTCGCCGAGCGTGGCGATGACGGTGCCGTCTGCCTGACGGGCAACCTTGCCGGTCTCGAGGGTGAGGGTTTCCTCGCCCCACTGCATGGATTTCGTCGTTACGTTGAACATGTAGCGTATCCTGTAAGGGAGCACTCCCGGCCCTCCGGGTCTCCCGTTCCTATGGTGGCCCCATTGCCACCGCTCCCTATCCTCTTGCATGTGCCCGGGAGCCAAAGGCGTCACGTCTCAGATGGGGCGCGCATACAGGAGAATCCGCCTTTTGGGAAGTGATAAGCGCGGCGCGCCCTCGGACAGGCCGGGGACCGCCCCCAGGGCGCAAGGCCCGAAACGCAAAACGCCCGCTCCAGAGGAGCGGGCGCTGCGACTTCCGTATCCTGCGCGGATCAGCGGCGGATGCCGAGGCGCTGGATGAGGTCGGTGTAACGTGCCTCTTCCTTGCCCTTCAGATAGTCCAGCAGCTTGCGGCGCTGAGCCACGAGCTTCAGAAGGCCACGACGCGAGTGGTTGTCCTTCTTGTGGGTCTTGAAGTGCTCGGTCAGGGTCGTGATGCGGCTGGTGAGGATGGCAACCTGGACTTCGGGCGAACCGGTGTCGCCTTCCTTGGTTGCAAATTCCTTCATCAGGCGGTTCTTTTCTTCAACGGTGATCGACATCGGGGTCTCCTTGAAGGTTTGAGGGATGGCACAAGCCGGGATGTCGTCCAGCAGGGCCCTTGGAGCGCTCCGGCCCGCATGGCCGGATGCGCGCATATAGGGCGATTCAGGTGCGAAGGGAAGCCCGAAGTTCCCCGGCGCGGCCAATCGGGGTCATCCGGCGGCCGATCCAGCCTGCCGATGCCAGAGCCGCGGCTGCTGGCTGTAGGCCACATAGAGCGGATGCCGCGGGTGCCCGTCCCTCGTCAGACCCAGCACATGCACGGCGCCAATGAGCTGCGCCGCGATCTGCGGCCCGCGTCCCATATGTGCACCGTGCATCCCCCAGCCGGCCAGCGTCATCCCCGCCTCGGCGTGCCAGCGCAGCAAAAGCGCGTCATTCTCCGGCCCCACCGGGGTCTCGGCGCGGCGCAATTCGGCCGGGGTCGGCGCGCGGAAGGCGAAGATATTGGCGATGCGCATGCCGCCGAAGCCCATCGCCTGCGCCCGCCGCTGGCAGCGGTCTATGGTGGGATCGTTGCGCCGCTCGTCGGCCTTGGCAGGGTTGAGCATGACCCAGAGCAGCACGGGCCCCGGCGTCTCGCGCCAGAGCCGTTCCAACCCGTATCGATAGGTCCCGCAGGGCGAGTAGAGCGCCCGCGGGCGTGTGCCGTTGTCCTCGTGGCGCCGTTCGATCATGGCGTTACTCTCACCAGCGGAGGCACCGCCTGGCAAGCCCGTTGACTTGCCCCCCGGGCCGGCACAGGGTCTGCCCGAGACCGACAACCCGAGGATATCCCATGGACATCACCCGCATCGAAGCCGCCGCCGGGCGGCTGCAAGGCCACGCCCGCCGCACGCCGCTGCTCTCTTCGCCCTTCCTCGACGAGATCGCCGGGCGCCGCGTGCTGGTGAAGGCCGAGTGCCTGCAGCACACCGGCAGTTTCAAGTTCCGCGGCGCCTGGTCGGCGCTCTCCGCGCTCGATCCCGAGGTGCGGGCCAAGGGGGTGATCGCCTTCTCCTCGGGCAACCACGCGCAGGGCATCGCGGCGGCGGCAAAGGGCTTCGGGGTGCCCGCAGTGATCATCATGCCCGCCGACGCCCCCGCCGCGAAAGTCGCCGGCACCCGGGGGCTCGGCGCGGAGGTGGTTCCTTATGACCGCGAGAAGGAAGACCGCGACGCGCTCGGCGCCCGTCTGGCGGCGGAGCGCGGCCTCACGCTGGTCAAACCCTTCGACGAGCCCGAGGTGATCGCGGGGCAAGGCACCTGCGGGCTGGAGATCGCCGAGCAGGCTGCCCAAGAGGGGGTGACCGAAGCCGATGTGCTCGTCTGCTGCGGCGGTGGCGGGCTGACCTCGGGCATCGCGCTGGCGCTCGAGGCCAAAGCCCCCGGCCTGCGCGCACGCCCCGCCGAACCCGACGGGTTTGACGACGTCAAACGCTCGCTGGCGGCGGGCACAATCCAGCGCAACGCGGCCATGGGCGGCAATATCTGTGACGCCATCGTCACGCCGCAGCCGGGCAACCTCACCTTCCCCATCATGCAGCGGCTCTGCGGGCCGGGACTGGCCGTCTCCGAGGAAGAGGCGCTCAAGGCCATGCAACTCGCGGCCCGCCATCTCAGGATCATCGCCGAGCCCGGCGGCGCGGTGGCCCTGGCCGCGGCGCTCTTCCGCGCCAGCGAGATCGAGGGCGAGGCGGTGATCTGCACCGTCTCCGGCGGCAACGTGGATGCGGCGATCCTCGCCCGCGCGCTCGCGCTCGACATCTGAGACAGGAAAAGGCGCGGTCCCCTTTGGACCGCGCCTTGTTCTTTCAGCCGGGAATATTCCGTGGAGCGCGAGGGGCGCGCCCCCTCGCTTTTCTGCGCTCAGCTGTCGAGCCGCCGGGCCTCGTCGATCAGCATCACCGGGATGCCCTCACGGATCGGGAAGGCGAGCCCCGCGCCCCTGCTGACAAGCTCCTGACGCCCGGCATCGTAGTCGAGCACGGCATGGGTCACCGGGCAGACCAGCGCCTCGAGCATGCGGCGGTCAAAGGTGAATGTCTCTTCGCTCATTGAATCAGGTCCTCTTCTCCGCCGCGCAGGGCAAACTCGATCAGTGTCACCAGCGTCTCGCGGCGCGACTCCAGGCGCGGGGCCTCCAGCAACGCCTGCTTCTCTTCGGGCGCGAAATCCAGCAGCATCGAGAGCGAGTTGATCAGCAGCTCGTCCTCGGCATCCTTCAGCGTGTCCCAGTCGGCGGAGAGGCCGCGCGCCTCGAAATACCGGTCTAGAAGCCGCAGGAAGGCGCCGCGGTCGAAGCTGTCGTCGTGGTCGGCATGCGACGTGAGATCATGTTCGAACCCCTCCCATGAGACCTTGCAGCGACGGTAGGGGGTGAAGCCGTCGACTTCCTCCATCACCCGGAAGCGCGACAGGCCCGACAGCGTGATCATGTAGCGCCCGTCCTCGGTCTCGGAGAACTGGGTGATGCGCCCGGCGCAGCCGATGCGCTGCAACGAGGGCCGCTCGTCAGAGCCGTTCGCCGCAGGCTGGACCATGCCGATGAGCCGCGCGTCGGTCTTCAGCGCGTCGTCGAGCATCGCCAGATAGCGCGGCTCGAAGATGTGCAGCGGAAGGCGCGACCGCGGCAGCAGCAGGGCTCCGGGCAGCGGAAAGACCGGGATCATTCCGGGAAGGTCGGTTCGTCTCACCATGACCTGCGAGCTAGGGCGCATCGGCGATCAGGCAAATATCATAGAGGTGAGTTTGCGACGTCCGTTGAGCACAACCGGATCGTTCGGCTTGAGCGCCTCGAAGATGGTGAAGAGCTGGGTCTTGGCAGCCCCGTCGTTCCACTCGCGGTCGCGGCGGAAGAGATCGAGAAGCTGGGTCACCGCTTCTTCGGTCTGGCCATGCGCGTAGAGCGCCTGCGCGAGATCGAAGCGCGCCTGCAGGTCCGCCGGGTCCGCTTCGACCTTGGCGGTCAGCTCGGCGACGGGGCCGGCGTTGCTCGCCTGCTTGGCAAGCTCGATCTTGGCGTGTGCCGCTTCCAGCTCGGGGGCCTTGGAAATTTCCACCGGTGCGCCGTTCAGCACCGCCTCGGCCTGCTCGATCTCGCCAAGCGCGAGATAGCACGCCACCATGCCCGCGAAGGCCTTGGCGTTCTTCGGATCCTCTTCGAGCACCGCTGCGAAGACCTGTGCCGCATCGGCTGCGGCGCCCTGCTCGAGCATTTCCTCGGCAGTGGCCACGGCCTCGTCGAGCCCGCCCGAGGCGTCACCGCCCGAGGCCTGCACGACCCGGTCGATGAAGGCCTTAAGCTCGGAGGCCGGAAGCGCGCCCTGAAAGCCGTCGATCGGCTGGCCCTTGTAGAAGGCATAGACCGTCGGGATCGACTGGATGCGCAGCTGACCGGCGATCATCTGCGCTTCGTCGACGTTGACCTTGGCCATCTTGACGGCGCCGCGCGCCTCGGTCACCGCGGCCTCGAGAGCCGGGCCGAGCTGCTTGCAGGGGCCGCACCACGGCGCCCAGAAGTCGACGATGACCGGCACCTCCTGCGAGGCGTCGACCACCTCGGCCATGAAGTCAGCTTCGCTGACGTCCTTGATGAGATCGCCCTTGGGGGCCTCGGTCTTGCCCAGTTCCAGCATATGATCCTCCGCTGCGGCGGTTAGCTTGGAGTGTTACATGGCGCAGGACATGGCGTGATGCAAGACCGCCTCCCGACACTGGCCGCGATGGGATCAGCCGCGGCGCGAGAGCTGCGCCCAGATCGGCAGGTGATCCGAGGCGCGCCGCGCCGCGCCGCCCTCCTCGACCCCTGCATCGTCGAGCGCCAGGGCGCTGCCGTAGGCGATGCCGTCCAGCGCCACGAAGGGCCGCGAGGCGTGGTAGCTTCGGCCCGGCAGGGTAAGGGTGAAATCGCGCTCCCAAGGCTCGTAGCCGCGCACGTCGGACCACTCGTTGAAATCGCCGAAGATCGCCGCCTCGGCGCGTAGCTCACCGAGTTGGTCGCGGATCTCGGACATCTGCTTGAGCCGGTAGCGGCGCAGCAGTCCGAGGTGCGCGCCCACGACGTTCACCCCCTCGACCCGAGCCATGACCGCGCCGCGCGGCTCCAGCCCCGGCAGATCGAAGCGCCGGATGTCGGTTACCTCAAGCCCCTTTCGGACGAAAATGGCATTGCCGTGCCAGCCGAGGCTGACGTCGTTGCGGGCGAGGTTCACGACCTCGTAGTCGGTTTCCTGCGCGATCAGGAAACGCGGGATGGCCGCGGGGCGCGGGCCGAGCCGCAGGTCGGCCTCCTGCAGCACCACCACGTCGGCGCCGATGTGGTTGAGCACCTGCAGGATCCGGGCCGGATCGCGGCGGCGGTCGATGCCCATTGCCTTGCGGATATTGTAGCTGGCGACCTTCAGCACGGTTTTCGCGGCGGTAGTCGCGGCAGGCTTGGGAGAGGCGGACAGGGGCGACATGGCGGACACCTTCACAGGATCGGGGCCAGCAACCGCGCAAAGGGCGCGGCGGCACGCACCCACCTCGGGTGCTCGTGCAGCGGCTTGTCCATCTTGTAGGCGCTGGTGAAATCGGCCTCCAGCATCTTCGCCACCCGCGACGCGAAGCCGCGGTCGAAAATCAGGGCCATTGTCTCGAAATTGAGCCGGAAAGAGCGATTGTCGAGGTTTGCCGAGCCCACTGCGGCGAAGTCGTCGTCGACCAGCACGACCTTCTGGTGGACGAAGCCGCCTTCGTAGCGCAGCACCTCGACCCCGGCGGCGCGGACCTCATCGAAGAAGGCATGGGCGGCGAGCCACGGAAGGTAGTGGTCGATGGCATCGGGCACGAGCACCTTCACGTCGCAGCCGCGCAGCGCGGCGCCAACGAGGGCCGAAAGCACGTCCTGGTCGGGCACGAAATACGGCGTCGCGATCCACACCCGCTCGCGCGCCTCGGCCAAGGCCGAGATGAAGAAGAGCGCTCCGGTGTCCATGTCGTCGGCAGGCCCCGAGGGCAGCACCAGGCCCGAGAGGTTCTCCTCGGCACTGTCGGGCCGCCAGTTGAGCCCGCCCCCGATGCTCTCGCCGGTGGCCCAGTGCCAGTCCTCTGCGAAGACCAGCTGCAGCTGCGCCACCATCGGGCCGCGCAGGTGCAGGTGCGTGTCGCGCCAAGGGCCGAAGGTGGGGTTCTTGCCGAGATAGTCATCCTTGACGTTGTGGCCGCCGATGAAGCCCTCCTGCCCGTCGATGATCACCGTCTTGCGGTGGTTGCGGAAGTTGATCTGGAAGCGCTTGGTCGGACCCGGCGCATTCGCCGGATCGACCACCTGCACCCCGGCGTCGCGCAGGGCATTGAGGTAATGCGCCGGCAGCCCGTAGCTGCCCACCCCATCAAAAATCAGTCGCACCGACACGCCGCGCGCCGAGGCCGCGATCATCCGTTCGGCCATCTCGTTGCCCAGTCCGTCCTCGGCGATGGTGTAGAACTGCACCAGCAGGTAATGCTCCGCCCGGTCCATCGCCTCGAAAACCGCCTCGAAAGTGGCCTTGCCGTCGACCAGGAGGTTCGCCGAGTTGCCACCAACCGCCGGCATCGCCGCCAGTCGCTCGAAGGCGCGGTAGCGGGCCCCGTCGGCTTCTGCGGGCGGGTAGTCGGCGCAGAATGCGTCCATCTCGCGCCGCACGAGGCGGCTGCTGCGCCGGGTGATGCGGTAGCCCTTGAGCTTGTGCTGCCCGAAGAAGAGATAGGCCGGCAGCGCGAACCACGGCGCCGCGACCAGAAAGACCGTCCAGGCGACGGCCCCCTGCGGCGTGCGCGCCGTGGTGACCGCGCGCCAGACGGCGAAGGCCACCAGAAGCGGCAGGGCAACCGCCAGGAAGACGGCGAAGATCGTGGTGTTGGGGCCCATGCACGGCGCTCCGATGTTGCGTCCGGGAACCCTGTCCCGGCCCCGCCTCAACCAGAGCGCATCGCGGATTGTTCCGCAAGCGCCCGGACTTGTGCGCCGCCCGGACGCGACTGTGGCTCAGAGGTCGAAGCTGGCGAAAACCGGCACGTGGTCCGAGGGCTTCTCCCAGCCACGCGCGGCGCGCAGGATGCGCGAGCCGTGCCCGGCATTCGAGATATCCGGCGTCGCCCAGACGTGATCGAGCCGCCGCCCCTTGTCCGCCGCGTCCCAGTCGCGCGCGCGGTAGGACCACCACGAATAGAGTTGCCCCTCGGGGATGTCCTGCCGGGTGATGTCGACCCACTCCCCCGCGTCCTGCGCCTGCGCCAGGTGCTCGACCTCGATCGGCGTGTGCGAGACGATCTTTAGCAGCTTCTTGTGGCTCCAGACGTCATCCTCGCGCGGGGCGATGTTGAGATCGCCGACGAGGATCGACTTCTCGGGCTTGTGGGCGTGGAACCAGTCACGCATCTCGGTCAGGTAGTCGAGCTTCTGGCCGAACTTCTCGTTCACCTCGCGGTCCGGCTCGTCGCCGCCGGCGGGGACGTAGAAGTTGTGGATGGTGACGCCGTTCTCGAGCTTCGCCGCGACGTGGCGGGCGTGGCCGAGGGTGGCGAAATCCTGATCGCCGGCGTCAAGCAGCGGCAGCTTCGACAGGATGGCGACGCCGTTGTAGCCCTTCTGCCCACGCGCCACGATATGGGTGTAGCCAAGCGCCGCGAACTGCTCGAGCGGGATCTTGTCGACCGGGCTCTTGGTCTCCTGCAGGCACAGCACGTCCGGCCCCTCTTCGGCGAGCAGCTTGAGGACGATGGGCTCGCGCAGGCGGACCGAGTTGATGTTCCAGGTGGCAAGGGTGAAGGACATGGGGCGGGCTCCTTTTCTGGCGCGGAAAATGTCAGCCTCCCCCGCCCGGCGCAACCCGGATCCGGCGCTCAGAGCACGAGCACGAGGATCAGCACCGACAGGCACAGGAAGCCGATGCCCGCCAGCTCGCGGCGGGTGATGCTCTCCTTGAAGACCAGAACCGAGGCCATGACCGAGAAAATCAGCTCGACCTGCCCCAGCGCCTGCACGTAGGCGGCGGTCTGCAGGGTAAAGGCGGTGAACCACGACAGGCTCCCGGCCATCGAGGTGAGGCCAAGCCAGATCGCGGTGCGACGTGCCTGCCAGACGGCGGTGATCTGCCCCGGCTCGAAGAGCCGCAGCCAGAGCGCCATGCCGAGGGCCTGCGACAGCACCACGCAGACCAGTGTCACCCCGGCGCGAAGAAAGGGCGCCTCCGAGGCGATCTCGAGCGAGGCACCGCGATAGCCGACACCGGAGATCGCAAAGAAGAAGCCAGAGGCGAGGCCGAGTGCCACCGCCCGGCTGCCGATGCGGCGCAGCCAGTTGCCCGAAAGGCCCGGCGTCTCGGAGAGCAGCAGGACCCCGATGAGGCCGATGAGGATCGCCCCCCAGCCCGCCGCCGAGATGTTCTCGCCCAGCACCACGAGGCCGACGAGCGCGGTCTGGATGACCTCGGTCTTCTTGAAGGTGATGCCGACGGCGAAGTTGCGCTGCCGGAACAGCGCCACGACCAAGACCGTGGCGAGAATCTGCCCCAGGGCGCCGAAGAGCGCATAGGCCCAGAAGGCGGAGCTCAGCTGCGGCCAGCCCTGCCCAGTGGCGATCAGGTAGGTCGCTACGACCAGCACGGCGGCGGGCGCGGCATAGGCAAAGCGCGCGAAGGTCGAGGAGGTTGCGGTGAGCCCGCCCGTGCTCAGCACCTTGTGAAGCATGAAGCGCAAGGTCTGGAAGAAGGCAGCGCAGAGGGTGACGGCAATCCACAAATCCATGTGGCATGCCATGGCATGCGGCGCCGGGATTGACCATAGGTCAGAGCGCCAAAAGCGAAGCGGGCCAGAGGTCTCCTTCCGGCCCGCCTGATCCCGCGCAATTCCGATTGATGGGAATTGCCCGGCTTCAGATCTCGCGCTTCAGCGCCTCTGCAAGATCGGTCCGCTCCCACGAGAAGCCGCCGTCCGACTCGGGCGCGCGGCCGAAGTGGCCATAGGCCGCGGTGCGCTGGTAGATCGGCTTGTTCAGCTCGAGATGGGTGCGGATGCCGCGCGGGGTCAGGTCCATCACCTTGGGGATGGCCCGCTCGATCGCCGCGGCTTCAAGATCGCCGGTGCCGTGGGTATCGACATAGATCGACAAAGGCTTGGCGACGCCGATGGCGTAGGAGAGCTGCACGGTGCAGCGCTCGGCCAGACCTGCCGCCACGACGTTCTTGGCAAGGTAGCGCGCGGCATAGGCCGCCGAGCGGTCGACCTTGCTGGGATCCTTGCCCGAGAAGGCACCGCCGCCATGCGGAGCCGCGCCGCCGTAGGTGTCGACGATGATCTTGCGCCCGGTCAGGCCCGCATCGCCGTCCGGCCCGCCGATGACGAACTTGCCGGTTGGGTTCACCCACCATTCGGTCTCGGGGCTGATCCAGCCCTCGGGAAGCGTGCTGCGGATGTACGGCTCGACGATGGCGCGGATATCGTCCGAAGTCTGCCCCTCGTCGCTGTGCTGGGTCGACAGCACGATCGACGTCACGCCGACCGGCTTGCCGCCCTCGTAGCGCACCGAGATCTGCGACTTGGCGTCCGGACCCAGCATCGGCTCGGCCCCGGACTTGCGCGCCTCGGCGAGCCGCTTGAGAACGGCGTGCGAATAGAGGATCGGCGCCGGCATCAGCTCGGGCGTCTCGTTGGTGGCATAGCCGAACATGATGCCTTGATCGCCCGCGCCCTCGTCGCGGTCACCCTGCCCGGTCACGCCTTGGGCGATATGCGCCGATTGCTCGTGCAGCAGGTTGGTCACCTCGCAGGTGGCGTGATGGAACTTGTCCTGCTCGTAGCCGATATCCTTGATGCAGGCGCGGGCGATATCGGGGATGCGCTCCATGTAGTCATGCAGCTTGTCCTGGTCGGTCAGGCCGATCTCGCCGCCGATCACCACGCGGTTGGTGGTGGCGAAGGTCTCGCAGGCGACCCGGGCCAGGGGGTCCTCTGCCAGAAGAGCGTCGAGCACGGCATCGGAAATGCGATCGCACACCTTGTCGGGGTGCCCCTCGGAAACGGATTCCGAGGTGAAGATATAGTTCTGTCGGGACATAAGCGCTCCATTAGGTACCAGCTGTCACGCCAGGAAGCCGTTGTGACAGGGATATGAACCTTCTCGCTACGCGGCAACGAAAGCGGCGTCAATCCGAATTACGTCGCGACTTGTGCAGAGCCGGGCGGAAGGCGAGCAGCATCAGCACGGCCAGAAGCCCAAGGAGGGGCAGATCGCCGGTCCGGCTGTAGAGCGTCACGCGCAGCGGCGGCGGCAGGCGGGCGTCGATGAAGCCGGCCTCGCCCAGCGGCAGCGATTTCAGCACGCGCCCCGCGCCGTCGATCACCGCCGACACGCCGGTGTTGGCGGCGCGCAGCATCGGCAGGCCCTGCTCGATCGCCCGGATCCGGGCCTGCGCGAGGTGCTGATAGGGGCCCGAGAAATTGCCGAACCAGGCGTCGTTGGTGATCTGCAGCAGCAGCTCGGGCCGCGGAGCGCCGCGCAGGTCCTGGGGGAAGACCGCCTCGTAGCAGATAAGCGGCAGCGCGTAGCCCATCTCCCCGCCCAGATCGAGCAGCTGCGGCCCCGGCCCGGCGGAGTAGCCGCCCTCCGCCCGCGCGGCGATACCGCTGACGTTGATGTGGCGGAAGAGTTCCTTGAAGGGCATGTACTCGCCGAAGGGCACCAGATGGTGCTTGTCGTAGACCGCCTCGACCTTCGGGCCCTGCGTGACCAGTGCCAGGGAATTGAAGTAATCGTAGCCCTCGCTGCGCTGGATGCCGAGCACCACCCGGCCCGGCAGGGCGGCATCGGTGATCACCCGCAGCTCGCCCTCGGCGTTCTCAAGCAGCCGCGGCACCGCGGTCTCGGGCCAGACGATGAGTTCGGGGCGCGGCAGACCGTCCTGCGCCGGGGCCGCGGTGAACTCGACCTGTCGCTCGAAGAAAATCGGGATATAGGCGCGGTCCCATTTCTGGGTCTGCGGCGCGTTGGGCTGGACAAGGCGGACCACCGGGCGGCCGCCCAAGTCCTGCAGCGGCGGCACCATCTGCGCCCCACCGACAAGCAGCCCGAGCACAAGGACAAGCCCCAGCGCCCCCGCCTGCCACGCGCCGCACAGCCCGCGGGCCAGCAGCGCCGCCAATGCCAGGGTCACGAGCGTCAGCCCGAAGGAACCAGTCCAGGCTACCCATTGGATCGCGCCCGTTGGCTCCCAGAGGTAGCCGACGAGCCCCCAGGGAAAGCCAGTGAAGAGATAGCCTCGTGCCAGCTCGGCCAGCCCCCAGCTGACCACGAGCGCGAAGAGCCTGGCCCGCGGTGCCTGTACGGCGCCCCAGAAGGCAAGTCCCCAGAAGAGCGCCAGCCCTGCCGCCATGAACAAGAGCGCAAAGGGCGCCATCCAGGCGGTGACCGCAGCATCGACCTGAAATGGCTCGGTGAGCCAGTTGAGCGCCAGGCCGAAATAGCCCGTGCCGACGCCGCAACCGATGGCGAGCGCGGCACGAGGCCTGCGCTGCAGTGCAAAGAGCGCCATGGACAGCACGAGCCCCGCCAGCGCGACGTACCACAGGTTCCACGGCGCCTGTCCCAAGGCCATGAGCCCGCCGCAGGCAAGCGCCGGGAGAACCGCGGCACGGCCCGTCAGCAGGCGTGCGGCCCGGGCGGCAACGGGGGCCATCATCTCGCGATGGTTGTCCGCAGTTTCCGCATCGGGCCGCACCTCCGGTTCAGCCACGCGCGACCCCGGTGTCGCCGCCGCTCAGCTGGGCCGCACCCTCGGGTTTCGCCGGCGGCAGCAGCGCCGGAGGGGTGATGGATACGTCGGCGGCCGGGGCCGAAGGACGCACCCGCAGCCGCTTGATGCGGCGCGGGTCGGCGTCGACCACCTCGAAATCGATACCGTCGGGATGCGGGATCACCTCGCCGCGCGCCGGCACGTGACCGGCGAGCATGAAGACGAGGCCGCCGAGCGTGTCGATCTCCTCCTCGTCGATCTCGTCCGGGTCGGTGAGCGCAATACCGGTGGCTGCCTCGAACTCCTCGAGCGGGGTCTTGGCCAGCGCCAGCCAGCTGCCCGATTTCTCGCGGAAGAAGTTGCGGCCTTCCTCGGTGTCATGCTCGTCCTCGATTTCGCCGATCACCTGTTCGATCAGATCTTCGATCGTCACGAGACCGTCGACACCGCCGTACTCGTCGATCACCAGCGCCATGTGCCGGCGTTCGGTTTGCATCTTGGTGAGCAGCACGCCGATCGGCATCGAGGGCGGCACGAAGAGCAGCGGACGCAGCATCTTCTTCATGTCGAACTCTTCGCCATGGCCGTTGAAGCCGTGCAGCAGGGCGAAATCCTTGAGGTGCACCATTCCGACAGGCGTGTCGAGCGTGCCGGAATAGACCGGCAGACGGGTCATGCCGCTGTCGCGGAAGACCGTCACAAGCTCATCCATGGCGAGTGTATCGGGCACGGCAACGATTTCCGCCTTGGGAATCGCCACGTCCTCCACGCGCATGCGCCGGAGGTTCATCATGCCATGTACGGGCCGCTCGTAAGCGGCCACGAGACCCTGCCCCGTTTCTGTCGCAGCCTCGGTTCCGTTCACACGGCCCGAAAAGATGCGTTTGAAGAAACCCGGAGGCCGGTCAATCTGCTCGTTTTCCTGCGCGCCATGCGCTGCATTAGACGAGTCGTCAGTGTCTCCCATCGGTCCTTTTGATCCTGTGTCTCTCAGAGGTCAGACGAATATGGGTCCGCGATACCCATCTTGCCAAGTATTTCCGTCTCTAAATTTTCCATCAGCGTCGCATCGCCGTCACGCAGGTGATCATAGCCCAGAAGATGCAAGGTTCCATGAACGATCAAATGCGTCACATGGTCGGCCATGGTCTTGCCCGCCTCCTGCGCCTCGCGGGCGCATGTCTCGAAGGCGATGGCGAGATCACCGAGCTCGGTGGCGAAGGGGCCGTCCTCGGTCTCGGGCAACTCCGGCGCCTCCCCCTCGACCTCGGCTCCGCGCTCCTCGGAGGGCCAGGAGAGCACATTGGTCGGGGTCGGCTTCTCTCGGAACTCTGCGTTCAGCTCTGCGATGCGCGCGTCGTCGCAGGCAAGAAGGGCGATCTCGAACCCTTCGGGATCGAGGCCGAGATGGACCAGCGCGGCACGGGCCGCGGTCTCGGCGAGGTCTTCAAGCCCGGCCTCCTCCCAACGGTCGTCCTCGATGATCGTGTCGGTGAGCTGAGCCATATGTTCAAGCCGGGGGCGGCGCCCCCGGACCCCCGGGATATTGGAACCAAGAAGAAGAAGCGGGGGCCCTCAGGCCCCGCGCTCCGCGTCCTTCTCGTAGGCCTCGATGATCTTCGCCACAAGGGGGTGTCTCACCACGTCGGCAGAGGTGAAATAGTTGAAGCTGATCTTGTCGATGTGGCTGAGCAGGCGCTCGGCGTCCTGCAGGCCCGATTGCACGCCGCGCGGCAGGTCGACCTGGCTGCGGTCGCCGGTGATCACCATGCGCGAGCCCTCGCCGAGGCGGGTGAGGAACATCTTCATCTGCATGGAGGTGGCATTCTGCGCCTCGTCGAGCACCACGAAGGCGTTCGACAGGGTCCGGCCACGCATGAAGGCCAGCGGCGCGATCTCGATGGTCTTCTCCTCCATCATCTTGGCGAGCTGTTTGCCGGGCAGGAAGTCGTTCAGCGCGTCGTAGAGCGGCTGCATGTAGGGGTCGACCTTGTCCTTCATGTCGCCAGGCAGGTAGCCGAGCTTCTCGCCCGCCTCGACCGCAGGACGGCTGAGGATGATCTTGTCGACCTGGCCGGTGATGAAGAGGTTCACGCCAACGGCGACGGCGAGATAGGTCTTGCCCGTGCCGGCCGGGCCGATGCCGAAGGCGAGCTCATTCTCGAAAAGCGCGCGCACATAGGCTTTCTGCGCGTCCGTGCGCGGCTCGATGAGCTTCTTGCGGGTCTTGATCTCGACCTTGCCTGCCGAGAACATCTCGAGTTGGTCGCCCGGTTCCTGCTCCTCGGGGGCGAGTCGGAACTCGCGGTCGATGTCGCCGCGGCCGACCGAGCGGCCCTGTTCCAGCCGCTGGTAGAGGGCGTTGAGCACCTCGCGCGCGGCTTCCTGCGCCTCGGCCGGGCCGTGCAGCGCCAATTGGTTGCCCCGGCGCAGGATCTGCACGCCGGTTCGGGCTTCGATGTCGGTGAGGTTGCGGTCGTATTCCCCGCACAGATCGATGAGGAGGCGGTTGTCCGGGAATTCCAGGATGGCTTCGGTCAGGATGCCTGTGTTCACGCATGTCTCCTGCGCTTGAGTGCAAGCTCATGGTGCCAAGCCGCAGGGCCCGAGGTCAAGCAGCTTCGGCGCGGCACCGGTGTGAAAGAAACAAAACGGCCGCGCGGTGGGCATCGCGCGGCCGTTGGCATTTGACTGTGGGCACCCCGGTCAGAGCGGATCCCCGATCACCGAAGTGGCGCCCTGCTTGAACGGGCCGGTGGCCACGGTTGGTGGGGCGATGCCGGAGCAGACGGGTTTGCCGTATTTGTCGAGACGGCGGGCGAGATAGCCCTCGACGCCATCATCGGCGATCCAGTTGTCGCAGCCGTCCGGGTCGACCCAGACGCCCCAACGGATCTGCGACAGGTCGTTGCGGTCGACCAGGTTGACGTCTTGGCTCTTGTCCTCGCCGATCGGCATGTCGCAGGCGGCAAGGCTCGAGACGGCAGCAAGCGCGAGGGCGAGTTTTGCGAGTTTCATCTGGCCGGTCCCCCTCAGCGCACGCACAGGATTTCGACACGGCGGTTCTTCGCCATGCCCTCGACGGTGCTGTTGGTCGCCACCGGGTAGTTCTCGCCGTAGCCACGCACGTCGATGATACGGGCGCCGCTGGCGTTGGCCACCGCGGCCACCGAGTTGGCGCGGTTCAGGCTCAGCCGGTCGTTGTAGGCGTTGCTGGCGCGAGAGTCGGTGTGGCCGACGATGATGTACCCAAAGGCCGTGGAGTCGCGGAAGAATTCCTCGAGGCGGCCGCGGCTCTGCGGGTAGATCCTGTAGCTGTCAGTGGCGAAATACTGGTCTGCCTTCAGCGTGCCACAGATGTTGATCTCGTGGCAGACCGGGCGCCCGTCGCGGGTGACCCGCGAGACGGCATATCCCTCGGCACCATCGTCCATGACCCAGATTTCGCAGCCGTCCGGCGACAGCGAGATGCCCGGGATGTAGCGCTCCCCGCGGATGGTGCGGGTGTTCTGCGTGGAAATGACCGGTGTGTTCAGACCGTCTGCGGCAGCGGCTGCCGGAGCCGCGACGCCGGTCAGGGCAAGCGCGGAAACCGCCGCCACTCCCAGAATGCCGCGGAGGGTCTTGGAAAAGCGTGTCGCCACAGCCTCTGTCCCTTTCGATGTTGATACCATTGGCCCTCAGGCGCGGAACGATCCGCACCGGGCCAAACCCCTTACGCGACGGGAGACTAGCAGCAATTTCCACTCTGTGAAGAGAGAACTACCATATATTGTGTCCAAGCGGCGATCATCGGCGGCGTTGGGGCCGCATTGTCGCGGCCTACGGATCAATCCCCGGCGTTTTACCCGAACCTGTGGCAAAAATACGGCGCGGCGCTTTGTTCAGACCAGCTCGCCCTTCAGCGAATTGGCCCCGGACTCGAGGATGCGGACCCGGCGCAGATCGCCCACCGAGAGCCCCTCGCCCATCACGTGGACCGCGTGCAGGTAGTCGGACTTGCCGCCCATCTGCCCCGGTTGCCGGCCGGGCTTTTCGAAGAGCACGCCGACCTCGCGGCCGACCATGGCGTCCTGCAGCGCGCGCTGCTGGCGCACGAGGAGGGCCTGAAGACGCTGCAGCCGGTCGTCCTTTTCCGACTCGGAGACCTGCGCGCGTTCGGCCGCCGGGGTGCCCGGACGCTCGGAATACTTAAACGAGTAGGCCGAGCCGTATTGCACCGCCTCGACGAGATCGAGCGTCGCCTGGAAATCCTCCTCGGTCTCTTCCGGGAAGCCGACGATGAAATCGCCCGAGAGGTGCAGGTCGGGCCGCGCCGCGCGCAGCCGCTCGACCACTTTCAGGTAGCTCTCGGCGGTGTGTTGGCGGTTCATCCGCTTGAGGATTCGATCGGAGCCCGCCTGGACCGGCAGGTGCAGGTAGGGCATCAGCTTCTCGACTTCGCCATGCGCCGCGATCAGCGCGTCGTCCATATCGTTGGGGTGCGAGGTAGTGAAGCGAATGCGCTCGAGGCCGTCGATCTTTGCCAGATCGCGGATGATCCCGGCAAGCCCCTGCTCGTGACCGTGGTACGCGTTGACGTTCTGGCCCAGCAGAGTGATCTCGCGCACGCCGCGCTCGACAAGATCGCGTGCCTCGGCAAGCACACGCTGGGCCGGACGCGAGACCTCTGCACCCCGGGTATAAGGCACAACGCAGAAGGCGCAAAACTTGTCGCAGCCCTCCTGCACCGTCAGGAAGGCGGTCGGACCCCGCTTGGCCTTGGGACGCGATACCAGTTTCTCGAACTTGTCCTCCTCGGGAAAGTCCGTGTCGAGCGCCTTCACCCCCCGCCCCGCCTTTGCCTCGAGTTCAGGCAGGCGGTGGTAGCTCTGCGGGCCGACCACGAGGTCGACCAGGGGCTGGCGGCGCATGATCTCCCGGCCCTCAGCCTGGGCCACGCAGCCGGCGACGCCGATCTTCAGATCGGGCTTTTCTTCCTTGAGGTGACGGAACCTGCCCAGCTCGGAGTAGACCTTCTCGGCGGCCTTCTCGCGGATGTGGCAGGTGTTGAGCAGTATCATGTCAGCGTCGTCGGGGCTCTGGGTCTCGACGTAACCCTGCCCGCCCAGCGCCTCGAGCATGCGTTCGCTGTCGTAGACGTTCATCTGGCACCCGTAGGTCTTGATGAAGAGCTTCTTCGGCTCGGACTTCGAGTGGGACATGTGAGCACTCCGGTTCGGCGTTTCAGGGCGTGCGCATAGCGCAATACCGCCCCGTCTTGCAATGCAATCGCTTTTCCCCGACTGTCCGGTCAAAACGCCGGGCGAAGAGCGGATGCAGTATAGCGGGTTGGACGAGTTCCTGAAACGGCAGGCGGCGGGGCTGCGCAAGGCAACCGGCGCGCGGCCGCTGGCGATGATCTTCTGCGAGGATCAGGCCGAGGTCGACACCACCGCGCGCCACCACATGCAGCTTGGCTTCGCCCCCGTTCTCATGTTCATGCCGCGCCATCTGGAACTTGCCGCAGACGTCGCCGAACGCACCCATCGCATCGACTTCGATCCCCACGTGCCCGGGGCGGTGCCGCGCGCGGTCTCGCGCATGGGCGGGGCGGTCCCGGGGCGCTGGATGTACTATTGCTACAACGCCGAGTTCCTCTTTTTCCCCTTTTGCGAAACCCGCAGCATCGGCGAAATGCTGGCCTATCACGCCGAGGAGCGACGCGACGCGATGCTCACCTACGTGATCGACCTCTACGCCGGCGATCTTTGCGCGGCTCCGAGCGCGGTCTCACTGGACGACGCCTGGCTGGACCGCTCGGGTTATTACGCGCAGGCCCGCCCGGACCCGGCGAACCACGGTCACCCCAAGGAACGGCAGCTGGATTTCTTCGGAGGGCTGCGCTGGCGCTTCGACGAGCACGTTCCGAAGGAGCGGCGCAACATCGACCGCATCTCCCTCTTCCGCGCGGACAAGGGCCTGAGGCTGCGCGACGATCACACCTTCAGCGACGAGGAATACAACACCTATGCCTGCCCCTGGCACAACAATCTGACAGCCGCGATCGCGTCGTTCCGGACTGCCAAGGCGCTGAAGCGCAACCCCGGCTCGAGCGCCGAGATCGCCGGCTTCCGCTGGCACAACTCGGCGCGCTTCGAATGGCATTCGCAGCAGCTACTGGACCTCGGGCTGATGGAGCCGGGGCAATGGTTCTGAGCGCCCCGACCGCTGCAGGTTAGTCGAATTCCTCGGTGACGATGCGACCGTCGTCGACGCCGATCCCGCGCAGTGCCGCAGACATGTCGTCGAGCATCGCATCCGGTCCGCAGACATAGCAGACGTCGCGCCCCGGGGTGACCACCTGGGCCAGAAGCTCGCCATCGATCTGCTCACGATGCAGCGGGCTCGCTGTCTCCTCGGTGACCACAAAGACCGTCTTCAGCCCCGGCATCCCCTCGAAGCTCTCGCGCAGGATGATGTCAGCCTCGGTCTTGTTCGAAAAGACCAGCGTGTTGCCCTCGAGCGTGCCCGCCTCCTCCAACTTCTTGCGCAGAACGGCGATGAACGGCGTGACGCCTGCACCGCCGGCGATGAAGACACCGTCGCCCTTGTCTTCGATCGCGCCCCAAGGCTCCTCGACGAGGACCGTGTCGCCGGGCTGCAGCTGGCCGATGCGCTCGGTTACCCCGTCGTGGCCCTCGGCGTCCTCGGGGTAGGACTTGATAACGAACTCCAGCCGATCCTGGCCCGGCAGCGAGGTGAAGGTGAAGGGCCGCCGTTCCTCGCGCCATCCATCGCGGTCGAGCGCCAGGTCGATCGCCTGCCCGGGCACAAAGTCGAGCCCTTTGGGCCGGTCGAAGACCAAGTGGTGAACGTTATGGGTAATCGGTTCGATGGATTGCAGGGTCAGCTTGCGGCTCATGGGGACCTCCTATTCCGGTTTCCCATAAAAAACGCCACCGCCGCGCACAGGGTTCCGGCGCATGCCTCGGGTCCGCCGCAGGGGCGGCCATGTCAAAACGCACCGCGTTAAAATATGCCGGGCCCAAATACGCCGGGGGAGAGCGCCGCAGAAACAGGGGCGGCGCACCCTTCACACGTCACCGGGAGCGCGGATTACTTCCTGCGCAGGCGGATCACCACGTCGACCGAGGCGATCTCGGCCCCGTCCGGCGCGCTCGGCAGCTTTGAAATCACCAGGTCCTCCGAGGGGGCGTCGGTCAGATGCCCTTCGTCCTCCCAGAAGAAATGCGGGTGGTCGCGGGTGTTGGTGTCGAAATAGCTGCGACTGCCGTCAACCGTGACCTCTTGGATCAACCCGGCATCGCAGAAGGCGCGCAGCGTATTGTAGACCGTGGCCAGAGACACGCCCTCACCCTCGGCCTGGGCCGCAGCATAGAGGCTCTCGGCGGTGACGTGCCGGTGCTTGCCGTCGCCCACCAGCAGCGCCGCCAGCGCAACGCGCTGCCGCGTGGGCCGGAGCCCCGCCTGGCTCAACCAGTCGCTGCCTCTTTGAATGGGGTCGCTCGTCATAGCTCAGTCCAGTGCCCTAGCTCCATGAGACGTATATAATGGTTCGCAGGTGCCCTTTTCAAATGGAAATCCGAAGCTGGCATGGTCCGCGCCGCAAGGTGACGGCGCAATGCGCAGGCTTGCATGGCGCGGTTTCGCGATGATAGAGGGGGCGCAACCTGACACAAAGTACAAAGGGGCGCGCCTGCATGGCCGATTATCCCACCAGCTTCGGCAAGGAAGATCTTCTGAAATGCGCGCGCGGCGAGCTCTTCGGACCGGGCAATGCGCAGCTTCCGGCGCCGCCCATGCTGATGATGGATCGCATCACCGATATTTCGGGTGATGGTGGCCTGCACGGCAAGGGGCACGTGGTCGCGGAATTCGACATTACCCCGGACCTGTGGTTCTTCGACTGCCACTTCCCGGGCAACCCGATCATGCCCGGCTGCCTCGGCCTTGACGGCCTGTGGCAGCTGACCGGCTTCAACCTTGGCTGGCGCGGCTGGCTGGGCCGCGGCTACGCGCTCGGCGTGGGCGAGGTGAAGCTGACCGGCATGGTGCGCCCGGACCGCAAGATGCTGACCTACAAGGTTGATTTCACCAAGGCCGTGCAGACACGCCGGCTCACCATGGGTGTCGCGGACGGCATCGTCGAGGCGGATGGCGAGGTCATCTACCAGGTCAAAGATATGAAAGTCGCTCTTTCCGAGAGCTGAGAGGGAGGTCTCCCATGCGTCGAGTCGTCGTCACGGGACTGGGCATCGTTTCGTCCATCGGCACCAATGCCGAAGAAGTACTCGCCTCGCTGAAGGCGGGCCGCTCGGGCATCACCGCCAACGAGCAGATGAAGGAACACGGCTTCCGCAGCCAGATCGCCGGGGCCATCGATCTCGACGTGTCCGAGCACGTGGACAAGCGGACCCTGCGCTTCATGGGCCCGGGCGCGGCTTATGCCCATATCGCCATGCAACAGGCGATTGCGGACTCGGGGCTCGAGGAAGGCGACGTGGTCAACCCGCGCACCGGCCTCGTCGCCGGCTCGGGTGGCCCCTCGACCTCGGCCCTGCTGACAGCGCATCAGACCGTGCTGAGCACCGGTGCCACCAAGCGCGTCGGGCCGTTCGCCGTGCCCAAGGCCATGTGCTCGACGATCTCGGCGAACCTCTCGACCGCCTTCAAGATCAAGGGCATCAACTACTCGATCACCTCGGCCTGCTCGACCTCGCTGCATTGCATCGGCAATGCTGCCGAGCAGATCATGATGGGCAAGCAGGACGTGATGTTCGCCGGCGGCGGCGAGGAACTCGACTGGACGCTGTCGTGCCTTTTCGACGCCATGGGCGCGATGAGCTCGAAGTACAACGACACCCCCGAAAAGGCCTCGCGCGCCTTTGACGCGGGCCGCGACGGCTTTGTCATCTCGGCTGGCGGCGGCATCGTCGTGCTGGAAGAACTCGAGCACGCCAAGGCGCGCGGCGCCAAGATCTACGCCGAAGTCACCGGCTATGCCGCGACCTCTGACGGGCATGACATGGTCGCCCCCTCGGGCGAGGGCGGCGAGCGCGCCATGCGCCTCGCGCTGCAGACCCTGCCCGAGCACCGCAAGGTCGGCTACATCAACGCGCATGGCACCTCGACCCCGGTCGGCGATGTCGGCGAGATCGAGGCCGTGCGCCGCGTCTTCGGCGAAGGCAGCACGCCGCCGGTCTCCTCGACCAAGTCGATGACCGGCCACAGCCAGGGCGCCACCGGCGCGCAGGAGGCGATCTACTGCCTGCTGATGCTGCAGAACGACTTCATCGCACCGTCGATCAACGTCGAGACGCTGGACCCGGCGCTGAAACCCGAAGAGATTGCCACCAGCCTCGTCGAGAACGCGGGTCTCGACACGGTGATGACAAACTCCTTCGGCTTCGGCGGCACCAACGGGTCGATGCTGCTCAGCAAATATCAAGAATAACAAGCGAGAGACGGACATGGGCGAGCTTCTCAAGGGCAAGCGCGGGCTGATCATGGGGGTGGCGAATGACCGCTCCATCGCATGGGGCATCGCCAAGGCGCTGCACGAGGCGGGGGCGGAGCTCGCCTTCACCTACCAGGGGGATGCTTTCGGCAAGCGGCTCGAGCCGCTGGCCCAGAGCGTCGGCTCGGACTTCATGGTCGACGTGGACGTCACCGACGACGCCTCGCTCGACGCGGCGTTCGAGCAGCTTGGTGCCCGCTGGCCGACCATCGACTTCGTGGTGCATGCCATCGCCTTTTCTGACAAGTCCGAGCTGACCGGCCGGTTCCTCAACACCAGCCGCTCGAACTTCAAGAACTCGATGGACATCTCCTGCTACTCGTTCATCGAAGTGGCGCGCCGCGCGCACCCGCTGATGGTCGAGAATGGCGGCTCGCTGATCACCCTCACCTACGACGGATCGGTCAAGGTCGTGCCGAACTACAACGTGATGGGCGTGGCCAAGGCGGCGCTGGAATCAGCGACCCGCTATCTGGCGAACGACCTCGGCCCGGACGGCATCCGGGTCAACGCGATTTCACCCGGCCCGATGAAGACCCTTGCCGGGGCGGCCATCGGCGGCGCGCGCAAGACCTACAAGTTCACCGAGCAGAACGCCCCGCTGCGCTCGAACGCGACGCTCGAGGCCGTGGGCGGCACCGCCGCCTACCTGGTCTCCGATGCAGGCGCCTATACCACCGGCGAAATCATCCACGTCGATGGCGGCTTCCACGTGCTCGGCATGCCGCAAGCCGAGAACATCTGAGATCCCTCCCCGCGGGAGACGAAAGAGCCCGGCCTTTTGGCCGGGCTTTTTGCTTGAGCGCGCGCACCCGGCCAGCGGCCCTAGGTCATCGAGCCGGTGTCGATGTAGCGCTGGTGCCAGCTCAGCGCCTCGTTCAACAGCACCGGGGCGTGCTTGCCAAGGGACCCCTGCAGTGCCCGAGCGTAGTAGTCGCGCAGCAGCGGCGCGTAGTTCGGGTCGGCGCAGCGATCTATGATCACCCCGGCGCGCTGGCGCGGCGCGAGCCCGCGCAGGTCGGCGAGCCCATGCTCGGTGACGATCACCTGCACATCCTGCGAGATATGATCCACATGCGCCACCTGCGGCACGATCGCCGAGATCTTGCCGCCCTTGGCGGTCGAGGGGGTCATGAAGATCGAAAGGTAGGCGTTGCGGGCGAAATCCCCCGACCCTCCGATGCCGTTCTGAATGCGCGAGCCCATGACGTGGGTCGAGTTGACGTTTCCGTAGATATCCGCCTCGATCAGCCCGTTCATCGCGATACAGCCCAGCCGGCGCACCAGTTCGGGATGGTTGGAGATCTCCTGCGGCCGCAGGATCAGCTTGTCCCGGTAGCGCAAGGCATCGCGATTGAAGCGCTCCGCCGCCTCGGGGCTGAGCGAAAAGGCCGTGGCCGAGGCCATCCGCACCTTGCCCGCGTCCAGAAGGTCCAGCATCCCGTCTTGTATCACCTCGGTGAAGGCGGTCATGCCGTGATACGGCGACTCCATCAGCCCCGAAAGCACCGCGTTGGTGACGTTGCCGACACCCCACTGCAGCGGCAGCAGGCTCGGCGGCAGGCGCCCGCGCGCGACCTCGTGAGCGAGGAATTCCAGCAGGTGCCCGGCGATGGCCTCGGCCACCGCGTCGGGCTTGGCAAAGGGCAGATTGCGATCCGGCGCCTCGGTTTCGACCACCGCGACCACCTTCGACGGGTCGATGCGGAAATGGGTCTGGCCGATCCGGTCGTCCGGGCGCACCAGCGGGATCGGCACGCGGTTCGGCGGCAGCGCCGTCCCCTAGTAGATGTCATGCATCCCGTCGAGCGCGGGGCTCTGCCAGTGGTTGACCTCGAGGATCACCTTCTCGGCCTGATCGAGCCAAGTCTTGTTGTTGCCGATCGAGGACGAGGGGATCAGCGCCCCGTCGGCCGTGATCCCCGAGACTTCGACCACCGCCATGTCGAGCTTGCCAAGGAAGCCTTCCCAGACCACCGGCGCGACCTGGCTGAGGTGCATGTCGACGTAGTTCATCTTGCCCGAGTTGATCTGCTCGCGGGCGATCGGATCAGAGTTGTAGGGCAGCCGGAACTCGATGCCATTCGCCTTGGCCAGCGCGCCGTCGAGTTCGGGGCCGGTGGACGCGCCGGTCAAGACCTTCACCCGGAACGGTTCCCCCGCCGCATGCGCCGCCTCGATCTGCGCCGCCAGCGCCACCGGCACCGACTTCGGATAGCCCGAGCCGGTGAATCCGCTCATGCCGATGGTCATGCCGTCGTGGATCTGCGCGGCCGCACCCTCGGCGCTCATCCTCTTTGGGCGAAGATCGGCGAAGCCGATGCGGGCGCGGGTGTTCATGTTCAGTCCTCCTGCGACACGTCACGGTTGGCGTAACGGTGCTTTGCGCACTTCTACCCAAGACCCGGCGGTTGCGGCCAGACGGAGATCCGCAAGGCTGGGCAGATATGCGCCCAAGCAGGACTGAAGCCGATATATTTGCGCCATACGCGCATTCAGGCGCGCCCCGCTCTCACGGGTCCGCATTGGGCAGGGCGTGTGATGGCTCGACCCGCCCGACCGCTGCGTCCACCGGCGTCACCTAATGTTGCCATGACCGGCGGATGCGCGCTCTTCCGAACGACAGGTGCCCCAGGTTCTGGCATCCCCAGCCCGACCGCCCCGGCACAGATTGTGAAATCCCGATGTGCACGTCTGGAATTGCCAGCAGCGCGCTTTACCTTACGTTAAACTCTGGGGGTTGCGCAGCGTCCCTGCGCTCTGCCCCAAGCGTTTGGGGGCGCGCCCGCCGGTGCCGTATCGAGTGCCCGCAGTCCGGCATCCGCCGGGCGGGTTGGATCATCTCATCGACTGCGCCCGAGAGCACAGTCATGCTTCTTGAAAGGAAGGTTTCCATGAAACGTCTTGTTGCAGCCCTTCTGATTTCCGGCATCACCGCCGGCGCAGCTCTCGCCGACGCGACACCGGAACAGGCCAGCGCGATCAATCAATACGCACCGGGAGTCGATGTCTCGATGTTGAATGATGATCAGGTGGAGGCGGCCTTCGCCGCCGCCAACGGCACGGACTCCGACGCCGAAAAGCGCACTCAGATCGAGTTCATCGCCAGCGGCGAAGGGACCGAGCCGATGACCTTCTCGGAGGAGCAGATTGCGCTGATCGAGGAATATGTATCGCCCGAAGAGGTCGCCAAGATGACCGGGCAGCAAATGGGCAACGCCCTGTCGATCATCAGCACCAGCGAGAACCACAACCAGAAAGCCGCCCGGATCAAGGCCCTGATCGGCAACTGACCCAGCCAGACTTCTGGACACGCGCGCCGCTGCAACACGCGGCGCGCGGAGTCGTTTGAAGATGCGTGTAGAGGCCGTCGCGTCGAGACGTCGTGGCGGAGCGGTGTTTCGCCATCCGGAGTTGGTACCCGCGGCCGGAGTTGGCTCCGCAGATTTGCGGTTCTACTCCCGTTACAGGCACTTCCGCGATCGTAAGCATCAGCAAAATAAGGGTTATCAGCACCGAGAGTCACAGGTCAACAGGAACGATCTGTACTACGGAATGTACTACGGTTCTGTTCGGTCCTCTGGAGGCGATACGGCAGCTTCTCTTTGGTCGTGTGCAACTTTTGGCTTCCGTACCTGAAAGCACAGAGTGGCTCGTAGAGTTGCGATACTCCTGTCTGCTAGGAGAGTTCATGCGCTGCCTTGGCGCTACCGCTTAGACCAGCTTGTCGGGCATGAAGGTGGGGGCGAGTGCCACCCCGGGGGGTATCCGGTCTCGTATATAGGTGCGATCACGGAAGAGGTCCCGTGTTCGTCAAGTTAGCCCCCGCTCAGAGTGGTGCCTTCTGAGGTCTAATGTGATTGTGAAAGCTGTGACGTGACGAAAGCTGCTTCCAAGGGTGGGAGGCAGTTGATGCACCTAAGTCCTATTAGTATGGGGAAGGGCGGCCCCCAAGGCCGCTCCTGACCCTCTACCCTGATCTAATACCTGCTTCACACGAGGTTTCTAACGTGGTCACAAACTCCCAGAGCCGAGATACCGTACGGGAAGACCGCTACAAGCGCTTCTACCAGATCGTCGACGATATCGCCGGTGAACTCCAAGCCCATGTCTGGCACGGAAGCGGCAAGCCAAAGCGGAAGCTTCGTGGTGACCAGCTTCGGAAGTTGAGGTCTTCTCTCGAGACCCTGATCCGAGACAGCGTTGCTGTGGTCTACCAGCGCAAGAGGAAGGGTGAAGCTTCCATCCAACTCAACGCGAACTGGTATGCTGGCCCCGCCTCTCCTGCGGACCTCAGCTACAACATCCATGTTGAGCGGGCTTATCAGGGGATGCTGGAGCTTGGCTATCTCGAGCAGACCCGAAAGGGAGTCTATGACCGACAGGTTGCCAAGACTGGCCCCAGCCGTAGCAGGCTCACACGGTACAGTGCGACTGATCACCTGATCGACAAGTTTACGGAACGGGAGCAGGAAGTCCTCCCGGTGATCGTACCTCCCGCCCGCGATGACGCTCCCATCCGAGTACGTCTGAAGCACGCCGACAAACCTGATGAACTGTTCCCGGCGGATGATGGCGACGAA